>JBCDIS010000072.1:0-33130 GCA_038748685.1 Acidobacteriota bacterium
GAAGGGTCAGGCGGTGGGTAGCGGCGCCATCATCTCCGCCGAGGGTCACGTGGTGACCAACCAGCACGTGACCCAGGGGGGCAGCAAGTTCGTCTGTACCCTGTCCGACAAGCGACAGGTCTCCGCCACCCTGGTGGGGGAGGACCCGCTGACGGACCTCGCCGTGCTGCGCCTCGATGTCGAGGCCCTCGGGAACGGGCCCCTCCCCATCGCCCACTTCGGCGACTCCGACGCCCTCGAAATCGGCGACTACGTGATGGCCATGGGCTCACCCTTCTCGCTGTCTCGCTCAGTGAGCCTCGGCATCGTGTCCAATACCGAACGGGTCTTCGCCGGCGGCTTCGGCAGCGACGACCTCGAAGAGATGGAGCTCGATTCCGGCCAGCGCACAGGCCTCTTCACCCGCTGGATTCAGCATGACGCCGTCATCAGCCCCGGCAACAGCGGCGGTCCCCTGGTGAACCTGGCGGGTGAGGTGGTGGGCGTCAACGAGCTCGGGGGCGGTACCCTCTCCTTCGCCATCCCCTCCAATCTGGCGGCGCGGGTGACCCGATTGCTGATCGAGGATGGGGAGCTGGTGCGCAGCTGGCTAGGACTGTCGTTTCGCCCCCTCCGCGGTACCGGCCTCGAAGAGGGGGTCCTGGTGGCCTCGGTGGACGTCGAGGGGCCGGCGGCGGCGGCCGGGATCGAAGCGGGGGACGTGCTCCTCGGCATCGACGGCGAGTCGCTGACGGTCCGTTTCCTCGAAGAAGTGCCGCTGCTGCTGGACCGCCTGGCGAACCTGGAGGTGGGCCGGGTGGTCTCCATGGCGCTGCGACGCGGCGACGCGCCGCTTTCGGTGGACGTCACCACCGTCAAGCTCGAGAAGGACATCGGTGACGAGACCAGCTTCCACGCCTGGGGGCTGACGGCCCAGGAGATCACGCCCCGGATGGCGAAGGGGCTGCGCCTCGCCGGCACCTCCGGCGCCCTGGTCACCGGAGTGCGCCTAGGGGGGCCGGCGGCCCAGGCGGAGCCCTCCCTCGCCGCGGGGGACGTTCTGCGCTCCATCGCGGACCGCAGGATCGGCGATCTCGACGATTTCATCGCCGCCTACGGCGAGCTGACTGGACCCGACGGAACCGCGGAACCGCTGGTGGTGGAGGTCGAGCGCCGGGGCAACAGCCTCCTGTCGCTGCTTAGGCCCCGCCCCGACGACGTCGACGATCCGCCCCGGGAGCTGCCCAAGGCGTGGATCGGCGTCGCCACCCAGCCCCTCCTGCCGGGGATCGCCGAGCACCTGGGGTTGGGGGAAGGGCGGGGCTTCCGGGTCACCCGCGTCTACCCCGGCAGCGAGGCGGAGGGCGCCGGCCTCTTGGTGGGGGACGTTCTGGTGGGTTTCGACGGCGAGCCCCTGGCGCCCAACGGCCTTTCGGACTCCGCCCTCTTCGAGCGTCGTGTGCGCGGCGAGGAGATCGGCGCCCAGGTCACCCTGCGGGTGGCCAGGAACGGCGAAGAGCTGGACCTGCCGGTGACCCTGGAGCGCACCCGCCTCAAACGGGCCGAGGCCCGTCGCCACACCGACCGCGATTTCGAGCTCTCGGTCCGCGAGCTGACCTTCTTCGACCGCGATGAGAATCGCTGGGATCCGGAGGTCCGCGGCGTGGTGGTGGAGAACGTCGAGGCCGGCGGCTGGGCGGGCCTCGGCGGCCTGCGCCCCAACGACCTGGTGATGCGGTTGGACGGGGAGGAGATCCTCGGCCTCAAGAGTTTCCGCCGGGTGCTTCGGGACCTCAAGCAGCGGCAGCCGAAGCGGGTGGAGGTCCTCATCCTGCGTGAAACCCGAAACCGCCACCAATTCCTGGAGCCGGACTGGACCCCGGCTGACGAGGAGTGAGCCCTATCGTGACCCGCCTGCACCCACGTTCTACGATCCTCCCGTTTGTCCTGGTGGTGGGCCTGATCTGGACCTCCGCCGCGTCCGCCAACCCCTTCCGGGATCTCCAGGCCCGGGCCGAGGCGGTGGTCACCGTCCGTTTCGTGCTCAAGGTCCAGATGCCCGGAGTCGACCGCGAGGTGGACAACGAAGTCGCCTGTCTGGTGATCGGCGCCGATGGCCTCGTCCTGTGCTCCCAGACCGACCTCGGCGGCTACATCGGCATCATGGCCCGCATCGTCGGTCGGGCGGAGCAGCCCATCAGCTCCCAGCCCCGGGAGGTCAAGGTGCTGCTCGGGGACGATCGCAACGGCGGCCTCGCCGCCCGTCTGGTGGCCCAGGATCGGGATCGGGACCTGGCCTGGCTGCTCATCGACGAGCCGCCGGAGAATCTGCCCCACGTCGACCTGAACGAGGTGGCCGATCTGTCGGTGGGGGACCGTGCTTACCAGCTCCGCCGCCTCGACGACTACTTCGGCCGTGAGCCGGTGGTGTCGGAGATGGTGATCGGCGCCGTCACCGACAAGCCGCGGCGGCTTCTGGTGCCGTCACGGCCCCTCGAAGGCTACCTCGGCTCCCCCGTCTTCACCGCCGATGGGAAGCTCGTGGGCCTCACCGTGGTCCAAGTCCCCAGCGAGGGGGAAGGGGCTCCGATGATGTCCAGCGCCAGGACCCTGCCGGGGCAGGCTAGCAAGCTTGACGACATGATCGGCGGCGTCATCCTCCCCGCCGCCGACATCGTCCGCGCCACCGCCCTGGCCCGGGAGATGCACGCCGCCGACGAGGCCGACGCGGTGGAATAGGGTTGGAACTCGGCGGTTTTCGGCGGCCGGAGGCGAAAATTTTCGGTTCAATGCCCTGAAATGCGGCACGGAGCCGCCGAATTCGATATGTTCAAGGGACCCTCCCCCTGCCCCCCGGAGTCTACAGCCAGTTCAGGAGGGAGTTCATGGACCTGAGCGCCATGAGGTTCGAGGCCTCGCAGAAGGCCCGCCGTCGAAACGGCCAGAGCAGGTCGACAGGCCCCAGCTCCGGCTGGCCCATCTGGGTCCCCGGGGACGCAGGGCGCGGACGGGGACAGCGTCGCGCGGGAGGGGTTCGCTGAGGCGGGGGAGATCCCTGCCCAGCCCCACGTCATGATCCGACTCGACGACAGCGGCGGCGCGTCGAAGGACGAGCCCAAGGACCTGGGGGCGGTCTGCTGCGACACCGACTATCGCCACCTCTTCGAGCTCGCCCACGATGCCATCGTGATTTTCGAGCCGGAGGGTGAGAAGGTGCTCGAGGTCAACCAGCGGGCCTGCGAGCTCTACGGGCTGCCCAGGGACCGTTTCGTCGGCACCTCCCTGCGTACCCTCTCGGCTAACGTCGACCGCGGACAGGAGCACGTGGAGACGACCCTGACCCTCGGAGAGCGGCACAGCTTCGAAACCGTGCAATACCGCGCCGATGGCAGTGAGATGGCCCTGGAGATCAACGCCGCCGTGGTGCGGTACCGCGGTGAGCTCGCGATCCTGAGCATCAACCGAGACGTCACCGAGCGAAAACGGGCGGAGGCGCTGCGCACCGCCAAAGAGGCGGCGGAGGAAGCGAACCGGGCGAAGACCGAATTTCTCGCCAACATGAGCCACGAGATCCGCACGCCGATGACCGGAATCCTCGGCGTCGCCGACGTCCTCATGCGTTCCCCCCTTCCCGCCGAGAGCCGCGACCACGTGCAGCTTCTGCGCTCCTCCGCCAACTCCCTCTTGCGGCTTCTGGACGACATCCTCGACCTGTCGAAGATCGAGGCTGGAAAGCTGTCGATCGAGCGCCGCGGGTTCGCCCTGCGGACCGTGGTCTCCGAAGTCGTGGGGCTGGTCCGCTCGCGGGCCGACGCCAAGGGATTGGAGCTGACGCTGGAGCTCGAGGATCTGCCGGTCCGCGTCGAGGGCGACGCCGGGCGCCTGCGCCAGATTCTGATGAACCTGATAAGCAACGCCCTCAAGTTCACCGCCGAAGGATGGGTGCGGCTGACGGTGGAGACCCTCGGCGACGTGCCGCCGGTGGGGGAGACGGCAAACCTGCGTTTTGTCGTCGAGGACACGGGTATCGGTATCCCCGACGAGGTTCGGGAAAGCCTCTTCGCCCCGTTCAGCCAGGGGGACGCCGCCATCGGAAGGGCGTTCGGCGGCACGGGGCTGGGGCTCGCCATCAGCAAGCAGCTCGTCTCGGCGATGGGGGGCGAGATCGGGGTCGAGGGCCGGGGGGCTCAGGGAGCCCGTTTCTGGTTCACCCTGCCCCTCGAAGTGGCCCCCGTGGACCCGGACGGTCCGCTGCAGCCGATGGAGACCCTGGCGGAGGAGGATAGGGGGGCGGATCCCCGGGTGCTGGTGGCGGAGGACGATCCGATCAACCAGCTGGTGGTCCAAGCGCTGCTGGAACGGCTCGGCTACGACGCGACCGTGGTGTCGGACGGCTTCCAGGTTTTGACCTACCTGGAGCACGGGGGCTTCGACGCGGTGCTGATGGACTGGCGGATGCCGGGCCTCGACGGCCTCGAGGTGACGCGGCGGATTCGCGAGCTGGGGGACGAGCGGGCCTGCATCCCGGTGATCGCGCTGACCGCAAATGCCATGCGCGGCGATCGGGAGAAGTGCCTGGCGGCCGGAATGAACGCGTATCTCTCCAAACCCGTGCGGCCCGACGAGCTGGCCGCGACCCTCGAGACCTCCCTCCGACCGGTTTCCTGAAGAGTTGCCGATGCCGAAATCGATCTCCGCTTCCGGAACCGCCATCCCACGACCGAAGGTCTTCGAGTCGGAGGTCGATACGGAGGTCGTCGAGCTCGACGCCGAAGCCGCCGTGCTCAAGAAGCATCGGAGGCTGGTCCGGCTGAATACGGTCCGGATCCCGCTGCTCCGGTTCCTCGGCTTCGGGCTTCTGACGGCGGCGGCCTACGCCTACAACCTGCAGCTCGGGGATCCGGCCGACAACCGGCTGCTACCGCTCTACGGTCTGGCGGTCTTGGCCTACTGCACGCTGTCGTGGCCGATCCTCCGGGCCACCTACCGGCCGGGGGCAGCCGTGGACACCGGCCTGGTCTTCCTGACCCTGGATCTGTTGCTGCAAATCTGGGCGGTGTACCTCACCGGCGCCGACAACAGCTGGCTGATCGTGTTGCTGCTGTTCCGCACCGCCGACCAGGCCAACACGGGCTTCCGCCGGGCGCTTTTCTTCGCCCTTGTCTCGCCCCTTTGCTATCTGGGGATGCTGGCCTATCTGGTCCTCGGCGACGGGCAGGCCATCAACTGGAGCGCCGAGCTGACGAAGGTGGTGCTGCTATTCGTCGGGACCCTCTACCTCGCCGTGTCGTCCATGGGCCAGGACCAGCGGCGGCAGCGCACGGCGACGGCGATCCGGATGGCGCGGAACCTGGTGCGGCGTCTGGAGGTCCAGTCGGAAGAGCTGGACGAGGCCCGCCGCCGGGCGGAGGTGGCGAACGAGGCGAAGGGGCAGTTCCTCACCAACGTCAGCCATGAGCTGCGGACCCCGATGAACGCGATTTTGGGTCTCTCGGAGCTCGTCCTTTCGCACAACGGCTTGCCCCCCGCCGTGCGGTCCCACCTCGACATGCTGCGGGACAGCGCCGTCGAGCAGATGACGGTGATCGACGGCGTCCTGGACTTTGCCCAACTGGAAGCGGAGGAGCTGGACCTGGCCCCCGTCGACCTGGACGCCCGCGGTCCCGTGGCGGAGGTCATGCGTCGGCTGGCGCCGCGGGCGGCGGCCAAGGGCCTGGAGCTGGTGGAGGGGTTGGACCGACCGGTGCCCCAGGTCCGAGCCGACCCCGTGAGGCTGCGCCAAGTGCTGCTGCACCTGGCGGGCAACGCGGTGAAGTTCACCGACCAGGGCCGGGTGACCGTCCGCGGCGGCGTGGACAGCGGCGGCATGGTGCGCTTCGAGATCGAAGACACCGGGCAGGGATTCCCGGTGGATGCCGCCAGTCTCTTCGAGCCCTTTACCCAGGCGGACAGCTCCCTGACCCGCCGCTTCGGCGGCACCGGCATCGGGCTCCCCCTGAGCCAGCGGCTGGTCCACGGCATGGGGGGCGATCTCGGCGTCGAGCGGGCACCGGGGGGAGGGACGGTGGTCTGGTTCACCCTACCCGCCGTCGGGTCTGGGTGCTACGCCGCGCTGTCCGGCGGCCCGGTGACGGTGGGCCACGCCGGCCCCCCCAGGGTTCTACTGGTGGAGGACAACGAGGTCAGCCGGCTGGTGGCCCGGGAGATGCTGTACTCCCTCGGGATCGAGGTGAAGGAGGCGGGGGACGGCGCCGAGGCCCTCCGCGTGTTCCGGGAGGGGGCCTTCGACGCTGTGCTCATGGACTGTCAGATGCCGGTGATGGACGGCTATCGGACCACCGCCGAGATCCGTCGCCGTGAAGGTACAGAGAGCCATACCCCGATTTTGGCGGTGACCGCCCACGCCCTGGACGGCGACCGTGAGCGGTGCATGGCCGCGGGGATGGACGACTTCATCCCCAAGCCCCTGACCCAGGACCGCCTGACGGCGGCCCTGGAGACGTGGCTGGCGCTGCCGCGCCCAGCCGCGTGACCCCGCAGGGTCGCGGGGTTGGCGGCGTGACCCCCGCAAGGTCGCGGGGCTGGCGGCGTGACCCCGCAGGGTCGCGGGGCTGGCGGCGTGACCCCCGCAAGGTCGCGGGGTTGGCGGCGTGACCCCGCAAGGTCGCGGGGTTGGCGGCGTGACCCGCAAGATCGCGGGCTTGCGGAGCGCCGAATCCTCAGGCGGCGTCGACCCGGTGGAGGTGGAGGTCCTGCTGGGGATAGGGGATCGAGAGACCCTCGGCGTCGAACCGCCGCTTGACCTCGCGGGTGACGTCCCAGTAAACGTCCCAATAGTCTTCCGTCTTGCACCAGGGGCGGGTGACGAAGTTCACCGAGGAATCCGCCAGCTCGTGGAGCTTGACCACCGGCTCGGGATCGGCGAGCACCTTGTCGTGCTTGGCCAGGATGTCCGCGAGGATCCGCTCAGCTTGCTCGATATCGTCGTCGTAGCCGATGCCGAAGACGAGGTCCACCCGGCGGGTGTCCTCTGCGGTGACGTTGGTGATCACGTCGCCCCAGATCTTGGAGTTCGGCACCACCTGCCGCTGGTTGTCGGGGGTCAGGATGGTGGTGGAGACCAGGGACAGATCCATGACCTTGCCGGTGACTCCTCCGACCGTCACCACGTCCCCTACGTCAAAGGGCTGGTAGCCCAAGAGCATCAGGCCGGCGGCGAAATTCGACAGCGTTTCCTGCATGGCGAAGCCGAGGATGAAGCCGGCGACCCCCAACCCGGCGAGCAGCGGGACGATGTCCACCCCCAGCTGACCGAGGGCCACTAGGACCCCCAGGATCCACACCAGCCTGGAGGTCATGGCGACGAGGAAGTCTTCGAGGAGCTGGGAGAAGTTGGCCCGGGGGCTGTCCAGGATCTTGCGAACCAGCCGGCGGGCGATCCCCGCCAGGACTGAAAAGGCTAGGAGGATCAGGACGACGACCACGAGCTTGACGGCGAAGGCGGGTCCGTTGGCGATGAGCCAATCCTTGCCCTGGGCCATCCAGTCGGTGGTGTGTTTCAGTTGGTCCACCTCGGCCCCGAGGGCGTCGGCGACGTCGGAACCGGCGTCCTGGGCGGCGACGGGGGCCGCCCCCAGGACCGCTGCGAGCAATGGGGTGAGCCGAGGAGCTAGGGAACGTTCCATGGTGTCTCTCCATCCTTGCGGACCGGCGATGGGCAGATCGCCCGGATCCGCGGGTGCGGCCGCCGTGGGGGGCCGGCGGCGTTTGTCTAGAATCGGATGGAAGAACCCTAGCAGATCGACTCTAAGTTCACGGTCGGGCGGGGCCGGCTTCGGGTCGGTCGCCGACGGTCTTGGTGGCTTGGGGTCGGCGGAGGACCCCCGCCGCGCCGTCGACCTCCACCGTCTCCCCATCCTCCAGTCGAGCGGTGATCCGGTCGATCCCCACCACGCAGGGTTTGCCGAATTCCCGTGCGACGACGGCGCCGTGTTGGAGGACACCCCCGACTTCGAGCACCACCGCGCCGGCGTGGACGAAGAGGGGGGTCCAGCCCGGATCCGTGGTGTAGGCCACCAAGACGTCCCCCGGCTCGATGGGCTTTTCGTCGGGGCGACTGAGAATCTTGACCGGTCCCGTCACCCGCCCTGGGGAAACCGGCGTGCCCCGCAGCTCCCCCGGGGCCTCCGCGCGGGGCGGTGGCCGTAGAATCCGGCCCCTGGAGTCGATGACCCCTGGGAAGTTGTGGACCTGAAGCTCCAGGCGGCGCAGGAAGGCAACCCGCTCCCGTCGCCGGCGGCGCAGGTCCAGACCGGGGTCGTCCGCCGCCTCCGCGAGGTCGGCGAGGTTCAAACCGAAGACGTCGTCGGCCCGGTCCAGGCGCCCGGCCTCCACCCATCGGCGGCCTGTCTCCAGGGCGCCACTCCGCAGGACCTGGTGAAGCATCAGGTTGTGGTGTTTGGGGGTGTCCCGCCAGCCGGCGAAGTGTTCGACGAGGGTGTGGAGCCGGCGGAGGACCAGACGCCGATACCAGGGGAGCTCCCCTTCGAGGGTGCGGAAGGCGCGGCGGCGGCGGGCGACGAGCCCCGCGTGGGTGGCCCTGGGGTCGTCGCGGGCGTCTCCTGCCTGCGAAAGCGCGGCGATCTGGTGGGCGGCCAGGGCCGGGTCATCGCCGTATCGGGGGCTCGCCAGGTCCATCTCATGGGGACCCCGGCAGCCGAACCGCTCCCGGAAGGCATCCCAGGAGTCGAGAAAGGCCCGGGGCATCCGGCGCCCGTCGATCCGACGCGCCAGCGCTTCGGGGTCGGCGCAGGCTTCCGGGCCCGCGAGGGTGGCCAGCTCGTGCAGGACCATTCCCATCTCGGCGACCAGGTTGCCCTCGACGCCGAGGGTCAGCTGTTCGGCCAGCTCCTTCCGCCGCTCCGAGCGACCGACGATCTTGCCTATCAGCTTCATCGCGGTCAGGCCGGCGGCGAGGGCGGGCATGGAGATCGAGAGGATCTTGGGCTGGAGGCGCTCCCCGAGGTCCCTCGCCAGCTCCCCCGGGGGGCGGTGGGGATCGGTGGCGGCGATCTCCGCCTCGAAGGCGGCGGCCCGGTCATGGAGCTCCCGGGAGGTCCGCTGCGGTGCGAGGACGGCTTTGAGGAATCCCGCCGTCGGACCCGCAATGGACCCCAGGGCCCGGGGGACCTTGAGCAGCAGACCCCAGCGCAGCCAGGGGGGGCGACGGGGGGACCGGTAGCGCTCAGGGTCGATGGCGCCGAGGGTCTCAGCCATCAGCGCGTCGCTTTCGGCGGCCCCCTTGGCCATCATCCGCGGGCTGGCGAACCGCAGCATGTTGGACAGGTTCTGGTACATGCGTCCGCCGGTGAAGAACCAGAGGCGGTCCTCCAGGCGCGGCGCGGGCTCCGTCGGCCCGACCACGGCCTCCAGCAGGTAGTGGATGCTGACCCGCATCCAGTCGAGCCCGAGGGGGGAAATCGGCGCGTTGATCGTCAAGCCTCCGGAGAGGGCGATGTCCGCGTACAGGCGGCGTCGATGCCCCGGGGGGGTCATCATTTCTGGCGGTAGGGGAACGTAGGTGGTGATGGGACGGGCCTGAAGGATATGCAGGCCGTCGTCCGCCACCGCCCACTCGATGTCGACGGGGCGCCCGTAGAGGTTCTCGATACGGCACACGAGGTCCGTCAGCTCCAGGACCTGGGGGGTGTCCAGGACCGGCGTGGACGCCGGCGGCTCCGGCCGTTCCAGGGTCCCGCCGCCGTCGGCGAGCCAGATCGAGGTGCCCCCTCCGCCGGCCCGCCGGCTCAGGATTCGGCGGGCGACCTTGTCGACGACGAACTGGTCGGGGCTGGCGAGTCCCGCCACCACCGACTCCCCCAGACCTCGACCGGCGTCGATCACCGCTTCGTCGTGATCGTTGGTCACAGGGTCGAGGGAGAAGGCGACGCCGGCGGCGAGGCTGTCGATCTGGCGCTGCAGGACGACGGCGAATCCCCCGAGCTGGAGGGGGTCGAGACCCCGTTCGAGGCGGTAGGCGGCGACGCGGACGTTGAAGCAGGAGGCGAAGCACGACCGTATCGCCGCCTCGAGGTCCTCCACCGGGATCCCCAGCAGACTCCGATAGCCCCCGGCGAAGGACGAGACGTCCTGATCCTCATCGGAGGACGACGAGCGAACGGCCAACCGCAGGTCGGCGGGTGGGCCACCGTCGGTATACAGCGCCCCGCGGAGGAGCCCTTCGACGGCGTCGGCCTGCGCTGGGGAGAGGGCGAGGTCCGTGCACCGGGCTTCGAGACGCTCGCAGGCGGCGGTCCACGCCGGCGCCGAGCTGGGGTGGCTCCGCACGGAGTCGACGAAGGCGCCCCAGGCTTCGGAGTCGCGGATCCTCCGGACCCACGGAGCGAAGAAAGCCGTCGTCAAGACGCCACCGGGCGGAACCGGTAGACCGGCGGCGGCGAGACGGCAGAGGGACGCCCCTTTGCCGCCGACGTCCCCCGGTCCGGGCGCGCGGAGTGCGACGGAGTCCGGGTCTTGGTTCGGCGGAGCGGGGATGTCCTGGCCCGCCGAGGGGGGGTGGAGGGGAATCCAAAGGGGCGGAGGTTCCCCGTCGGTTGGCTCCGCCGTGGGGTCCGATTCGTGATCGCGAAGTGGCATCTTGCCCCTACGTTCCAGCGTCCCACGCTATTTGACGACCGCTGGTCCGATTCCCCAGGGCTGCCGGGCCGCGGCGCGCGTACTGGTATCATCCAAAGCCCTGACCGCCTTGCGGAAAGCCCTCCCTCGCCATTCGTGGAGTCCCATCATGCTTTCGATGTTGTTCTCGATCCCCCGCCCCGCCGCCGGGCCGCAATTCGACCGTTCCCGGTCCCTCCCCAAGCTCTGCCTAGCCCTCCTCTTCGCGTCGCTGCTGCTCGCCCCTCCGGCGTCCGCCGACGGGTCGACGGACCCGATCTATCGAACGCCGCCCCAGGAATTGGTGGACATGATCGACGCGCCGCTGTCGCCCTGGGTGCTGGTGACCCCCGACGAGCGTCAGCTGCTGATCATGGATTGGACGATGCTGAGCGACATCGAAGAGCTTTCGGAGCCCGAGCTGAAGCTGGCGGGCCGCCGGATCAAGCCGCGGAACAACGGCCCCAGCCGGACCCGGCCGTTCACCGGCATGCGGCTCCAGAGTTTGGAGGACAAGGCCGTCCGCCCGGTGACGGGCCTGCCGGCCAAGCTGCGCTTCACCAACGTCCGGTTCGCCCCCGGCGGCCGCCACGCGAGCTTCACCCGCACGGTGGCGGAAGGCATCGAGCTTTGGGTGTTGGACCTCGAGAGCGCCTCGGCGCGCCGCCTGACGGAGCCGGTGGTGTCCCTCACGGCGGACGAGGCCCCTGAGTGGCTCGACGCCGAGACCCTGGTGCTCGCCCTGGTTCCCGAGGACCGCGGCCTGCCGCCGCAGAAAGAGGCGGTGCCCAGGGGCCCGGTGATCCAGGAGAACCTGGGTCAGAAAGCCCCCGCCAGGACCTTCCAAGACCTGCTCGGGAACACCCACGACGAGGCCCTCTTCGACTTCTACTTCACCTCCCAGCTGGCGCGGGTGGACCTCGGCGGCAAGATCACCAAGCTCGGGGACCCGGCCGTGTTCTGGGGCATCGACCCGTCCCCCGACGGCCGCTTCGTCCTGGTGGACATTCTGCATCGACCCTACTCGTACCTGGTGCCGATCTGGCGTTTTCCGATGCGGACCGAGATCTGGACCCGGGACGGCGCGCCGGTGCGCCAGATCTACGACCGCCCCCTGCAGGAAAACATCCCGATCGCCCGCGGCAGCGTCGCCACCGGTCCCCGGGACGTCTCCTGGCGGTCCGACGCCCCCGCCACCGCGGCGTGGGTGGAGGCCCTGGACGGCGGTGACGCCGGCGCCGAGGCGGAGGTGCGGGACAAGCTGATGACCCTCGCGGCCCCCTTCCGCGGTGAGGCCCGGGAGATCGCCCGCTTCGGCCTCCGGTTCGGGGGAATCCAATGGGGGCGGGACGACCTGGCGATCGCCGGGGAGTGGTGGTGGCCCACCCGCAAGCTGCGGACCTGGCGGGTCTTCCCCGGCGAGCCGGGGCGGGACCCCGTGCTGATGCAGGATCGTTCCTGGGAGGATCGCTACTCCGACCCCGGCGACACGGTCACCAAGGTCAACGCCTGGGGACGGGAGGTCCTCGACACCGGCGCCGACGGTGACGTGCTCTTCCGGATCGGCGACGGGGCCTCGCCGGAGGGGGATCGGCCGTTCCTCGATCGCTACGACCTCGAAACCGGAGAGGTGGAGCGGCTGTTCCGCTCCGAGGCTCCGTACTACGAGGAACCGATGGAGGTCCTCGACGACGGGGGACGCTACGTCCTCACCCGCCGCGAGTCGGTGGACGAGGTGCCCGACTACTACGTCCGCGATCTGAAGAAGGACCGCATCACCCGCGTCACCGAGTTCCCCCACCCCACGCCCCTGCTCCAAGGTATGCACAAGGAGCTGGTCAAGTACCAGCGGTCCGACGGCGTGGATCTCAACGCCACCCTCTACCTGCCGCCGGGCCACGACCCGGAAAAGGACGACCCGCTGCCGATGGTCATGTGGGCCTATCCGCGGGAGTTCAAGAGCGCCGCCGCGGCGGGCCAGATCGACGATTCCCCTTACCGCTTCACCCGCATCGGCTGGTGGTCGCCGGTGATCTGGGTGACCCAGGGCTACGCCGTGCTCGACGACCCCAAGATGCCGATCATCGGCGAGGGGGACTCCGAGCCCAATGATCGCTTCCGCGAGCAGCTGGTATCGAGCGCTTCAGCGGCGGTGGACGAGGTGGTGCGGCGCGGGGTCACCCGGCGGGACACCATCGCCATCGGCGGCCATTCCTACGGCGCCTTCATGGCCGCCAACCTGCTGGCCCACAGCGATCTCTTCGCCGCCGGCATCGCCCAGAGCGGCGCCTACAACCGCACCCTGACGCCCTTCGGCTTCCAGGCCGAGGGGCGAACCCTGTGGGAGGCGCCGGAGACCTACTTCACCATGTCGCCGTTCATGCACGCGGAAAAGGTGAACGAGCCGATCCTGCTGGTCCACGGGCAGGTCGACAACAACCCGGGGACCTACCCCGTCCAGAGCGAACGGTTCTACACCGCCCTCAAGGGCCACGGCGCCAACGCCCGGCTAGTGATGCTGCCGTTCGAGAGCCACGGCTACCAGGCGCGGGAATCGGTGCTGCACGTGCTCTGGGAGATGCACCGCTGGATGGAGACCCACGTGGTGCCGGAGGCGGTGGCGCCGGAGGTCGAGCTGGCGACGGGCGCGGCCGACTGACCCCTCTGGGCGGACGGCGCTGATCCCCGGCGGCCCTTTGGCTTCCGGGGGCGCCGTCAACTTGCAATTTTCGCCGGAAGCGATCAGTCTTCCGGCGCCATGAGCGCCTCCCCCGAGCCATCTCGATCGAAGCGATCGTCGCTGGCGAGCCTGTTCGCGATCGTCATCATCGATCTGATCGGCTTCGGCATCGTCATCCCGATCCTGCCGTTCTACGCCGAGTCCTTCGGCGCCAACGCCACCCTGCTTGGGCTGATGGTGACGTGCTACGCCGGCATGCAGTTCCTCTTCGCGCCGGTGTGGGGACGGTGGTCCGACCGCGTCGGACGCCGTCGGGTGATGCTCTTCACCATCGCCGGAACGGCCCTGTCCCTGGGGCTCCTCGGCGTCGCCGCCAGTCTGCCCTGGCTTTTCGTAGCGCGCCTGCTGGGGGGTGGATTCGCCGCCAACATCAGCGTCGCCTCCGCCTACATTACCGACGCCACGGATGAAGCCGAGCGAACCAAGTACATGGGGCTCCTGGGGGCCAGCTTCGCCGTCGGCTTCATCCTCGGCCCGGCCCTCGGCGGGCTCCTTTCCCCCTTCGGCTACGGCGTGCCGATGCTGGTGGCGGCGGGGCTGGCGGCCCTCAACTGGATCTTCGCCTGGGCGCGGCTGGAGGAGCCCGGGGGCTTCGAGCCGAGCACGCAGCCCCGCCGTCGATGGGCGTGGCCCGAGGGCGACATCGTGCGCCGGCTCTGCGTCTCGAACCTGGTGTTCACCTTCGCCGTGTCCCAGCTCGAGACGGTGTTCGCCTTCTTCATGCTCGACCGGTACGGCTACGACGCCATGGGGGTGGCCTTCATCCTCGTGTTCATGGGGCTGGTGATGGCGCTGGTGCAGGGGGGCGGGATCCGTCCGCTGGCGAAACGCTTCGGCGAACGCAGCCTGCTGATTTTCGGCGTCGTGATGCTGGCGCCGTCGGTGGCGGTGATTCCCTGGGCCCCGGGGGTGGCGGTGATGCTGATCCCCCTCGCCGTGTCGTCGGTGGCGCGGGGACTGGCCCATCCGTCGATGATGAGTCTCGTCTCCCAGGCCGCATCCGCGGGGGAGCGGGGAATGGTGATGGGGACCTTCCAATCCGCGGCCTCCCTCGCCCGCATGCTCGGGCCGCTGACCGCGGGCCTTCTGTACGATGCCTGGGGCCCGTCCCCCTTCCTACTGGGTGGCGGCTTGATGCTCGTGGTGCTGGCCCTCGTGATGCCCCTGGGGATAGAACGGGTCGGCGCCCCTTGATCCCGTCGGGTTCGGGTTCGGCCGACGGATCTGCGCTCGGGTCTTGATATCCTCGTCGGGTTCACCGCGGGAATCGAAGACCAACGGAGGGCGTGCCCCTGATGCAGATCGGCATCCCAGAGATCGAACAGAAGTACGAGCTGCTCGAAAAGCTCGGCGAAGGGGGCATGGGCTCGGTTTACAAGGCCCGGCACAGGCTGCTCGAAGAGGTGCGGGTGATCAAGACCGTCAAGCCGCAGCTGCAGCAGGACGAGGATCTCCAGAATCGATTCCGCCGCGAGGCGCAGGTGGCGGCCAAGATGCGCCACCCCCACATCGCCACCCTCTACGACGCCGAGGTCCTAGCGGACGGTTCCGCCTACCTGGTGATGGACTTCATCGCCGGTGAGAACATCCGAGACTACGTCCGCAAGGGGGGAGGGCTGACCCTCCAGCAGGTGGTGGACATAGGACGGCAGGGCCTCTCCGCCCTCGCCTACCTGCACGGCCAAAGCTTCGTGCATCGGGACATCTCCTCCGACAACATGATGTTGTCGTGGCAGGACGGCGAGCCCCACGTGACGCTGATCGACCTGGGGCTGGCGAAGAATCTCGGCGGCTCCCAGTGGCAGACCAAGACGGGCATGGTGGTGGGCAAGGTGCGCTACATCTCCCCGGAGCAGCTGAACAGCGGCTTCGACGGCGCCGAGGTGGACGCCCGCAGCGATCTCTACTCCTTCGGCGTCGTGCTCTACGAGCTGCTGACGGGGGAGTACCCGATCGTCGGCCAGGACGACATGTCCCTGATCGCCGGCCACCTGTATCGTGAACCCCGGCCGTTCGACGAGACCGACCCCAACTCCAAGATTCCGCCGGCCCTGCGGTCGGTGGTGCTGAAGGCCCTCGAGAAGAAGCGCGGGGATCGCTTTGCCAGCGCCGGGGACCTGTCGGAGGCCCTCGGCAAGGCCCTTGAGTCCTACTTCACCCAGCCGGTGCAGCTGCCGCCGGACGAGCAGCCGACGGTCCAGCTCAGCGGCGGCCGGGTGGCGGAGGCGGCCCAAGGCGCGGGGGCCTCCCCCGAGGTGGCGGGGCGGGGGCTGGTGGACGTACGTTCCCCGGGTGGGGAAACCCGCGCCACCCACCGCGCCTCCGACGCGGAAACCGCCCGGGTCGGAGGCGCGGGTCGGCAGACGGTGCCGGTGGACATGGATGCCGAGACGGCCCCAATCTCGCTACCGCCGGGGTCCACCGCGGCCGTTCCGCCGCCGGACGGGACCACAGCCGACACCCGGGCCCACGGACCGGCGCCCGTCGAGGCGAAGTCTCCAGGGTCGAAGAAGGGGCTCGCGGCGGCGGCGGTGGTGGTCCTGGCCCTCGTGGGGGCGTGGTTCGCCGGAGTCTTCGACAGGACGGACCGGGACTCTGCGGCGTCGGCGCCCGCCACGGCTCCGGAGGGGGCGTCGGCCGCCGATGCCACCGGAGAAGGCGTTTTCTTCGGACAGTTCCACGCCCTGGTGATCGGCATCGACAACTACCAGCAGCTTCCACGGCTGGAGACGGCGATCTCCGACGCCCGGGCCATCGGGCGGGTGCTGGAGAACCGCTACGGCTTCGAGGTCACCCTGCTGGAGGATCCGGATCGGGAGACCATCGTCAACACCCTGTCGGACCTGGCGAGTCGCCTCACCGGGCGGGACAACCTGCTGGTCTACTACGCCGGCCACGGTCAGCTGCAGGGGCGGGCACCCTACTGGCAGCCCATCGATTCCCAGCCCGCCAACAGCACCCGTTGGATCTCCACCCGCTACGAGATCACCCAAATGCTGGACGAGTCCGAAGCGCGCCACGTCCTGGTGGTGGCGGACTCCTGCTACGCCGGGGCCACCTCCGACGCCAGGATGCCCGAAGGTCTAAGCGGCGCGGCGGGGGACGGGGGGCGCGGCGAGAAGATCCGTGAGCTGGCCCGTCGTCCGTCCCGCATGGTGCTGGCCTCCGGTGGCCTGGCGCCGGTGCTGGATCAGGGCCGTGGACGGCACTCGGTCTTTGCGTCGGCCCTTTTGGATGCCCTCAAGGACAACGACGGACCCTTGGAAGCCTCGGCCCTTTTTGAGCGTATCCGCCCGCAGGTGGAGGCTTCGGCGCGGGCCCTCGGAGCGGAGCAGGAACCGGTGCTGGCGCCGATTTCGGGGGGGCGGGACGAAGGGGGGGAGCTCTTCTTCGTCCCGGTGGAGGGGAACGGCGCCGCCGCGGGTTGATCGGCCCTGAGCCGGACTGTGCGGCCGGCGGGCTCTACCCACTCGGGTCGTCCCCGCTTCCGTCGCCGCCATCTCCGCCTTCGGGGTGGAGCAGTGAGGCATCGGCGCCGAGGCCCTCCGCGCGGTCCACGGCGCGGCGGAGTAGATCCCCGTCGCCGGTGGCCCGGGCCGAAATCGCCAGGAGCAGCCAGGCTTCAGGGCCGGCCTGCTCCCCGTCCCCCTCGACCCGGCGGCGCAGGCGTCTGAGGGCCCGCCGGGGCTCCCCGGAGAGGATCTCCAGGCGGGAACGAAGGAGATCCTGGGTGTCCCGCAGCGCCCAGCGGTCCCCCCGGCGGACCGCGTCCATGGCCTCCTCCAGTCGGCGACCGGCCTCCCCTAGGCGCCCGTCGTCGAGATCCAGCCGGGCGAGCTCCTGCAGGATCCGACCGTCCAGGATGCGTTCGAGCTCGGCGGAGAAACGGCGCTGGCCCCGACCCGTGTCCTCCGCCAGGGGTATCCGGGCCGCGAGGGCCCTCCCGAAGTGATCCCGCGCCTCCCCCCTGCGGCCGGCGGCGGCGAGGTCGAGGCCTCGGTAGTAAAGGACCCGCTTGGGGAAGCGGAGTCGGTCGAAGAACCGGCCGAAGACCATCTCAGCGCCGTCCAGACGCAGCCCCCGGGGCCGCCACGGCGGCTCGGGGGCGATCTCGAACTCGACCTCGGTATCGGCGCCGTCCACGGCGAAGCGACCGTGGATAATCCGCAGGGCCCCGGTGGGGTCGTCGGGCCTGACGAGCTCGATCTGCACCGGCACCACGAGCCGGGAGCCCCCGACATCGATCTGGTCGAGGCGTCGGCGGGCGACGTCGAAACCGCCACCGGGGATCGCCTCGACGCGGTGGAGTTGACGGTAGGGGGAGTCCTGCCGCGCCCGGATGCGGACCCCGTAGCGGCCCTCGGGGAGGGCCTCGAAGGCGTAGTCGTAGTACACCTCCGGCAGGCCGGTGCCGTAGACGAAGCTGCGGGCGAACGCGTCGAAGGGCTCCCCGGCGGCGCGCTCCAGAAGGGCGAAAAAGTCTTCGGTGGAGAGGACGCCTCCATCGGCGAGCTCGACCACGGCCCGCAGGACCCGCTGGAACTCCCCCGGGGGCCATCGCCGCGCCAGCATGTCCAACACCACGGCCCCCTTGCGGTAGACGATCGCCTCGTAGGCGTCGTCCGTCAGGCTGGAATGGAGCCGGTGACCCAAGACCATGGGCCCCACCGATTCGAGGGCCCGTCCGTCCGGTAGCCGCTGGGTCAGGCGATCCTGCCAGCCCTCCGTGGGGCCGGCGACGAGGAGACTCGGGTCCCCGGCGGCGGAGCCGTGGCGAGCCCACAGCAGCGCCGAGTAGTTGGCCATGGCCTCGCTGATCCACTGATCGCGATAGCTGGCCCAGCCGACCCGATGCCCCCACCACTGGTGGGCGACCTCATGGGCCACCACCGTGCGCCGATCCTCGAGGCCGAGGAGGTCCCCCACGAAGCCCTGACCCAGCATCATGAGGTTAGAAAGAGTGACGAATCCCAGCAGGGATTGGGAGTAGTCGGCGGGGACGGTCACCGCCGTCAGGGCGTCCAGGGGGTAGGGGCCGAAAGTGTCTTCGAAGAAGAGCAGGGAGCTGGCGACGGTCGCTGTGATCTCCCGGAGAGCGACGCCGGAGTCGCGGATCTCGGGGTCGAAGGCGACGGTCAGATCGATGGCGCCGCCCCCCGGCCGCGGAATGCGTCTGCGCTCGATGTCGAACTCGCCGACGGCGAAGCCGAATCCCCAGGTGGGGCGGTCGAGGCGATGGCGCCGCCATAGGCCCTCGCCGTCGGTGCCGGACTCGACCTCCTTGCCGGCGGCCAGCAGGTCGAATCCCTCGGGCCAGCGTAGGGTGACGTCGTAGGTGGCGCGGTCCGCCAGCCCGGCGTGGGGGTGCCAGCCCAGGTTGTCCCGCAGCGCCCAGTTCCGCAGACCGCCGGGGTCGAGGAATCGGCCCCGGTAGTCCACCGCCACGGTGAGGGGTTGGCCGGCGACGGAGGGCTCGGGGAGCAGGACCCAGAGCTCGGCGCCGTCCCGCAGGAAGGGGAGCCCGTCGCCGTCGCCGGTCCGTACCGCCGTAACCTCCAGGTTGCCGTGGAGGGAGAGGCGAGCGGCCCGGCCGCCGTCGCCGGTGCCTTCGAGCTCCAGCCGGGCGTTGCCCTCCAGCCCGTTGGAGAGGGGATCGAGACGGACGTCGAGCGCATAGTGACGCGGCTCGAAGGCGGCGACCCCGGGCACCGGCTCCCCTGTTCCGTCCCGCAGCGGGGTCGACATCCAGGTATCCCAGACTCCGAGGTCGTCGAGCTCGAGGCCTAGGAGGCGTCCGCGTCGCTGCTGGCGTTCGAGCTGGCGGAGGATCTTGCGCCGTTCCCGGCGGTCCGCCTCGATGGGGACCCGGCGGCCGAGGGTCAGCCCCTCCGCCCCCCGCGGGTCCACCGCGAGGAGCACGTCGCCGAATCTGGGGGTACGGCACCAGGCGACGAAGTGTCCGTTCCAGGCGGGATCCCCCAGGGCGTCGAGGAGCAGGCCAGGGTCGGCCCTGGCGAGGCGGCGTTCGGGGGATCCGCGCCAGGCGTCGAGGCGCCTTTGAGCCCGGTCTAGAAACCTCGCCGGCGTTGCTGCGGAGTGGTCGTTGCGCTGGGCGGGTTCGGGGCTACGGAGCAGCTTCTCCGCCGCGGAGTCGAGGCCGACGATCAACACCGCCTCGTCGAACGGGACCTCCAGCCGAGGGGAACCGGTGAAGAGGTCGAGCTGCCCGGCCTCGATGTCGTCGGGGGGGGCCACGTCGAGGACGCCGTCGCCGACGAACACCAGCTCCGTCATCCGACCCTCCGGGGTGAGGACTGGGAACAGGGTTCCGGCACGCAGGTGGAGGCGGGCGTAGCCGGTGTCGAGCACCAGGTTCTGGGCGGAGCGCGCCCCGTCGGCGGCGAGGGTGGCGCCGCGGATCCCGCGGAGGAGGAGCTCGGCCTCGGCGTTTCCCTGCCGGTCGCTGGCGGTCGAGGGCGCCGATAGGGCCGCCGCGAGGGCGATGGCCAGGGCGAGGGGCCGCCCTGGATACCGAAAAGGAGCCGACACGGTCCCTTAGGGGCGAGGGTCGTCGACGACCGGGGCCTCGACCTCGACCTCGGCCTCGACCTCGGCCTCGACCTCGACGCTGGATCCGTGCTTGAGGGCAATCTTCCGCCGATAGGCGTCGAGGGCCTCATCCTGCCGTCCTAGGGACCAGAGGGTCTGGCCGAGGTTGTGGTGGGCCTCCGGTGACGTCGGATCGAGCTCGACGGCGCGGCGGAAGGCGACCTCGGCCGCCGCTGGATCGCCCCCCTCGGCGTGGACGACGCCGAGCAGGAGATGGGCCCGGGCCACGTCGGGGTCGAGCTCCAGGGCCCGCCTGAGGGCCGCTTCGGCGCCGACTAGATCCTTGCTGGCCAGGCGGTGGAGGCCGTCGTGGACGTGGGCCGCCGGCAGATCCGGGGCCAGCTCCAAGGCCTGGTCGATGGCTTCCCGGGCCTGCGCCAGCCGATCCGGAACCTCCGTGAGATCCCCGGCGAGGGCACCGGGTTGGCCGCCCATGAGGGCCCAGGCCTGGGCCAGCCGGCCGATGACCTCCGCGTCGAGCGTTTCTGCCTCCGCGGGCTCCCCCGCCTGTGTGAAGGGCAATAGCCCTTGCCGGTAGACGCCGAAGATCAGGGTGCCGAGGACGCCGATGGCGAGGAGGCCCCAGGCCATGCCCTGGACGAGGTTCGAGGGGGTGTCGGGGCTACGGGGGGACTGGGGCATGGGGCGGATCTCCGGGGTGGCCTTGGGGAACCGCGAGCGTATCAGCTCGGCCCCGTGGCGCAGGCCGGCGTCGACGCCCGCCGCGCGGGGGGACTATAGTGGCTCGATGGAAATCACGAGCCCGTTCACCCGTCTCCGCCGTCCGGGTCTTCCCAACACCAGTGCCGTCGTCTCCACCAGCTTCGTCGACTCCGGCTCCAGCGGCTTTGCCGCTTCCGCCTCTGGCGGCTTTGCCGCTTCCGTAGCCAAGCTCGCGTGGATCGTCGTCTTCGCGGTCGCCGGCGCCCTGGGCGGGCACCTCGCGGCGGAGGAGGCCGATCGCGCACCGAGGTCTATGCGCCTTCTCTTTGTCGGCAACAGCTATACGGCGGGTCAGGGGGGCGTCGCCGACCTGGTGCGGAGGACGGCGGCGGCCCGCGGCATCACGGTGGAGGTCGCCCAGGTGGCCCCCGGCGGCTACACGCTGGAGCAGCACTGGTCCAACAGCGCGGGGACCCGGGATCGGATCGCCGAAGGGTGGGACTGGGTTTTTCTACAGGAGCAGAGCACCAGGCCGATCATCGATCCGGACGCCTTCCACACTTATGCCCGGTTGCTCGACCAGGACATCCGGGCGGCCGGCGGGCGCACAGGCTTTTTCTTGACCTGGGCGCGGGAGTTTGCTCCGGAAACCCAGGCCGACCTGAACACGGCCTACTGCGGGATCGCCCAGGAGCTGGGGGCCAGGGTCGTCCCGGTGGGGATGGCGTGGGCTCTGTCGCGGGAGCGGGACCCCACCTTGGGTCTGCACCTCGGTGACGGTAGCCACCAGAACGACCTCGGACAGTACCTGCTCGGCATGGTGTTCCACCGGCGCCTGTGGAACGACCCCCCGAGCGGCCTGCCCCACGACGTCTCCCCCACGGTGGTGGTCAACCCCGGCGACGCCGCCTATTTCCAACAGGTCGCCGTCGACGCCCCCATGGACTGTCCCCCCCGGCTGTTCGACGACGATTTCGAGATCGGCTCGCTGCTCCGCTGGTCCGCCGCCGTCCCCTAGGGGGTCTTGAGACGCCGCCGGTCGGCGTTCTTGGTCGGAGCCGGATGGGGGCTGGTCCCTATTCTCGGCCCTCGGTGAGTTCGGTATCATCTGGACTTACGGGCCCGCTCCGCCGGGCCCTTCCTCTGCTTTCCTTCCCCCTTAGCCTCCACTTCGATCTTCGGGACGATTCATGCGCGTATTCGAGATTCGTGACAGCTTTGGCCTCGACCACCTGCTGCCGGCGGAGCGGGACGACCCCAAACTGGGGCACGGCGAGATCCTGCTGCGGATGTCCGCCGCCTCCCTCAACTTCCGCGACCTGCTGATGGCCAACGGCCACTACAATCCGCGGCAGCCCCTTCCGCTGGTGCCGTGCTCCGACGGCGTCGGGGTCGTCGCCGCGGTGGGGCCCGGGGTCACCCGGGTGGAGCCCGGGCAGCGGGTCGCCACGGTGTTCTGCCAGAGCTGGATTGCCGGTCCCCCCACGCGGGACCGCATCCGTTCCACCCTCGGCGGACCCATCGACGGCACGTTGGCGGAGCTCTCCGTTCTGCCCGAGGACGGCGTGGTTCCGGTGCCCGACTACCTCACGGACATCGAGGCCGCGACCCTGCCGTGCGCGGCACTGACGGCGTGGAGCGCCCTGGCGGTCCAGGGCGACGTGCGCGCCGGGGATACGGTGCTGGTCCAGGGGACGGGGGGGGTTTCCCTGTTCGCCCTGCAGATCGCCCGGGCCCTCGGCGCGCGGGTGATCGTCACCTCGTCCCAAGACGCGAAGCTGGAGCGGGTGCGGGAGCTGGGCAGCTGGGCCGAGATCAACTACGTCGACGACCCCGACTGGGGCCGCACCGCCCGCCAGCTGACGGGTGGGGTGGGTGTGGACCACGTGGTGGACGTCGGCGGCGCCGGCACCTTGGAGCAGAGCTGTAAGGCGGTCCGGGTCGGCGGACACATCAGCCTGATCGGGGTTCTCGGGGGGGCCAAGGTGGACGTGGCTCTGACCCCGATCCTGATGCAGAACGTTCGCGTCCAGGGCATCCTCGTGGGGTCAAGGGACAGCTTCGAAGCCATGTGCAGGGCCTTTGAGGCCCACCAGGTCCGGCCGGTGGTGGATCGGGTTTTTCCCTTCGACGAGGCCCGGGAAGCCTTCGTCTACCTGTCGGGGGCCCGCCATTTCGGCAAGGTCTGCATCGACTTCGAAGACGACGGCGCGGATCAGGATCTGGCGACGGCGATGCCGTAGGACCGCAGCTTGCGGTAGAGGTGGCTGCGTTCGAGGTCCAGCATCTGGGCGGTCTTCGACACGTTGCCGCCGCACTGGGCCAGCCGCCTTTCGATGAAGCGTTTTTCGAAAGCAGCCCGCGCCTCCCGGAGGGATTGGAAGTCCTCTCCGAGCAGGGCCCGCAGCGGGTCAGCGGGCTCCCCCAGCATTTGCACCGGCAGGTCCCGCTGGCGGATGTCGTCCCCCGGGGTCATGATCAGCATGCGCTCGACCACGTTGCGCAGCTCGCGGACGTTGCCGGGCCAGGCGTAGTCCCGGAGCCGAGCCATGGCCCCGTCGGAGACCCGCTTCGGCCGTCGCCCCTGCTGGCGAGCATAGAGCGCCATGAAGTGCTCCACCAACTCGGGTAGGTCGTCCGGGCGGTCCCGCAGCGGCGGGATGTCGATGGGCAGGACCGCCAGGCGAAAGTAGAGATCTTCCCGGAACCGCCCCTCGCGGATCTCGATTTCGAGGTCCTTGTTCGTGGCGGCGACGATCCGGACGTCCACCTGGATCGAGTCGGCGCCGCCGACCCGTTCGAACCGCTGCTCCTGGAGCGCCCGCAGCACCTTGGCCTGGGTCTTGAGGGACATGTCCGCCACTTCGTCGAGGAAGAGGGTGCCGCCGTCGGCCTGCTCGAATCGGCCGGCCCGATCGCTGGAGGCGCCGGTAAAGGAGCCCTTGACGTGGCCGAAGAGCTCGCTCTCGATGAGCTCCTCTGGGATGGCGGCACAGTTGACGTCGACGAAAGGGCCCTTCGCGCGCCTGGACAGCCTGTGGGCCTGACGGGCCGCCAGCTCTTTGCCGGTGCCGTTCTCCCCCATGAGGAGGATGCGTCCGTCGGAGTCGGCGGCGCGGCGTAGCTCGGAGCGTAGCTTGCGCATGGCCTGGCTCTGGCCGATGAGCTCCTGGGGGTCGCCGAGTCGATCCGAGAGCTGGCTCAGCCGACGGCTCATCCGCACCCGATCGAGGGCGTGCCGCACCGTCAGCAGGATCCGCGACAGGCCCAGGGGCTTCTCCAGGTAGTCGAAGGCCCCGAGGCGGATCGCCTGCACGGCGGCGTCGATCCCCCCCTGCCCCGAGATCACCACGATCGGCAGATCATGGTGTTCGTCCAGGAGATCCCCCAGCAGGTCGAGGCCGTCGCCGTCGGGTAGGAACAGATCGAGGAAGACCAGGTCGTAGGCCTGGCGCCGCAGCTCTCCGCGGGCCTCGGCCCCGGTGCCGACCGCTACGGGACGGTAGGCCTCGTCCGCCAGGATGCCCGAGAGGGTCTCGCGGGTGGCGCCGGCGTCGTCGACAATGAGGATGCGCTCGCTCATGACAGGGCCGGCAGTCTAGCGGATCCCCCGGGGACCGCGCCCCCGAGGGGCCAGGGCGCGGACGCCGAGGGTCGAAGCGGAGCGGATCAGTAGGCGTTGTGCCAGAGGCCGCTACGGAGGGTCATCCAGAGGATCTTGAGGTCCAGCAGCAGCGACCAGTTCTGGATGTAGTAAAGGTCGTACTGGATGCGCTTCTTGATGGACGTGTTGCCGCGCCAGCCGTGGACCTGGGCCCAGCCGGTGATGCCGGCCTTCACCCGATGGCGGAGCATGTAGTCGGGGATCTTGTGGCGGAACTCGTGGACGAAGGTGGGCCGCTCGGGCCGCGGTCCGATGAGGGACATCTCCCCCTTGAGGACGTTCCAGAGCTGGGGCAGCTCGTCGATCGACCAGGCGCGGATGAAGCTGCCGATGCCGGTCCGCCTGGAATCCCCCTTGGTGGCCCATACCGGTCCGGTGGTGGATTCAGCATTCACTCTCATGGATCTGAACTTCAAAATCATGAACGATTTTCCGTCCAGGCCCATCCGCTCCTGCTTGTAGAAGATCGGTCCCCGGTCCTCCCACCAGATCAGGAAGGCGACGATCGGCAGGAACGGCGACAGGGCGGCGATGCCGGCGGCGGCGCAGACGACGTCCATCGCCCGTTTGGCCAGGCTGCTCCAGCCCTGGAGGGGCGTGCGGGAGAGGTTGATCACCGGCATGCCGTCGAGGTCTTCGAGGCTCGACTTGAGGGTGGCGTACTGCAGGACGTCGGGCACCAGCTTCATCTCGACGCACTGCCGGCCGACGTGCTCCATCACCTTCATCATCTTCCGGTGGGCTTCCAGGGGAAGGGCGATGTACACCTGATCCACGTGGCGCTCGGCGAGCACGGTTTCGACGTCCCGGGTGGTTCCCAGCACCGGTACGTCGAGGAATTTGCGGCCCGCCTTCCCGGGGTCGTCGTCGAGGAATCCCACCACCTCGAAGCCGAGCTCGCGGTGGGCTTGGATCTTATAAGTGATCTCTTTGCCGAGGTTTCCGGCACCCACCACCAGGATCCTCTGGAGGTTGTGTCCCCGTAGGCGGCGCTGCTGGAGGAACCAGCGCGTGGCGACGCGGGACGCCACCAGGAGCACGAAGTTCGACGCCACGAAGATGCCGATGAAGGCGCGGCTGTAGGTGAACAGCTCTTCGGTGTCGGGGGAGACGGTGGGGCGGTACCAGGCCTGGAGGGCCGAAATCAGGAAGGTGGCGAAGAGCACCGCCAGCATAAGGGTCAGGGCTTCGTCCACCCGGCTGCGGTCCCGGCGGCTCTGGTAGAGACCGTGGAAGTAGAACACCAGGGGCCACACCACCAAGACCACCGGCAGCAGGTAGAGGTAGCGGGAGAAATCCGGAATCCCCTTGGTGAGGGGCGGGATCTGCAGCTCGAAGCGGAGGAACCAGGCGACGAAGAAGGCGGCGACCGTCGCTAGAAGGTCACCGGAGAGATAGAGCAGCGCGTTGCTGCGTCGTTGCTTGCGGATCATCGGGCCTCCGTCCTCGGATAGGCGCGGAGTTCGGCGTGGCGCTCTAGGGTGCGGACGAGGGTCGCTTCGAAGCGCTGGTCGAACGTGGCGCTGGAGAAGGAGCTGGCGCGTTCCATTAGTTTCAATTTATTGAATCCAATCTGGGCGAATTTGTCAATCGCAGCCGCCACGTCCTGGACCTCAGAGCCGCGGTAGAGGACGCCGTGGATCCCGTCTTCAACGATGTCTCTGACCCCGCCCCGATCCACTGCGACGACGGGCGTACCGCTGGCGAGGGCCTCCACGGCGGCGATGCCGAAGTCCTCGATGCCGGGCTGGAGGAAGAAGCGGGCTCCGCGGTAGAGGCGCCTGAGCTCTTCGTCGTCGACCCGTCCGAGGAGCCGCGTCCGGGCCCCGCCGAGTCGCTCGAGGCGAGCCTGCTCCGGGCCGGTGCCGACGATCCGGAGGTCGATGCCCGCCGCCTCGCAGGCGGCGATCGCGAGGTCGAGGCGTTTGTATGGCACCAGGGCGGAGACCGCCAGGGCATAGCCTTCGGCCCCGGGGGCCGCCGCGTCTGCGGTCCCCGGGTCATCGCCGGCCAGTTGGGGGGCCGCCGTGAACCCTTCGACGTCCACAGGCGGCGGTAGCACTTCGGCGTCCCTGGCGTAGTAGCGACGGATGCGTTCGGCGACGAAGCTGGAGTTTGCGGCGAAGCGGTCCACCCTGGGGATGGAGGCCACGTCCCAGGACCTCAGGGCCGTCAAGATCAGATTGCGGGCCCTGGCCACCGGCCCCCGGCGCTTGGGGAAGTAGGAGTGCTCCTGGTCCCAGGCGTAGCGCATCGGGCTGTGGCAGTAGCAGAGGTGAACGGCGCCGGGGCCGGGGACGATGCCCTTCGCGACGCAGTGGCTGGTGCTGATGATCAGATCGAAGTCGGTGAGGTCGAAGCTTTCGATGGCCGCCGGGAAGAGGGGCAGGAAGTGCCGGTAGTGGCGGCGAATGGCCGGATAGCCCTGCAGAAAGCTGGTGTGGATGGGATGACGACGGAGGGCCTCGCTGAGGGTCTCCGGGAACGCGAAAAGACTGTAGATCGGCGCCCCGGGGAGGTGGGCGGCGATGGCTTCGAGCACCTTCTCGCCGCCCCGCATCCCCGTCAGCCAGTCGTGGACCAGGGCGACCCGCAGGCCGGCGGCGGGTCCACGCTCCTGGACGACGGGTGGGGTGGAGCCGTCGCCGGCCGAGCCGACGGGGCGCGAGGTCCCGCGGCTCAACGGTGAGCCTCCTCCGACTCGACCCCCAGGGCCGAGCGGTAGATGCGGAGGGTCCGCTCCGCCGCCCGGCGCCAGCTGAAGTCCCCGGCGCGGCGGCGACCGACTTTGCGCAGGGAGTCCCGATGGTCCTTGTCGCTCATGCACTGGACGATCGCCTTGGCCATGGCCTCGACGTCGAGGGGGTTGACGAGGTGGGCGTAGCCCGCCGCGATCTCTTTGAGGGCGGAGGTGTTGGAGGTGATCACCGGCACGTTGGACGCCATGGCCTCGATCACCGGCAGCCCGAAGCCCTCGTAGAGGGTCGGGTAGAGGAATAGGGATGCCCCCTGGTAGATCGCCGGCAGGGCCTCCTGGGCGACGTGGCCGAGGAGGACGATGCGGTCCGAGATGCCCAGCTGCTCGGCCCTCTGGCGGATGCGGAACTCGATACCGCTGCGGTCGCCTACGCACACCAGCGGATGGGGGAAGTCGTGCATGCGGGTGGCGCGGGCGTAGGCCTTCACCACGTTGTCGAGGTTCTTGTGGGGCTTCGGGTTGCCGACGAACAGGAGGTAGGGGCGGTCGAGGCCGAGCTGCCGGCGCCATCGGTCCAGCTCGTCGTCTTCGAGGGTCTCCAGGAAGGGCTCCTCGATGCCGTTGTAGACCACCTCGATCTTGCGGCCGTCGACGCCGAAGTAGCTCATCAGGTCCGACTTCGTGTTGTGGGACACGGTGACGATCCGCTCCCCGCGGTCGAGGCTTCGCCGGATCATTCGCTGGGCATAGAAGAGGGCGACCCGGTTGGGCAGGAACTCGGGGTAGAGCAGGTGGATGATGTCGTGGATCGTGACCACCGTGCGGCAGGGGACGGCGAGGGGCAGCACGTAGTGGGTCGAATGGTAGAGGTCCACCTTGAGGCGCCAGAGGCGCCACGCCGTGGCCACCAGCTCGCGGGCGGAGTAGACCGGCACCCGGTGGATGACCGGCTCGAAGTTGTCCGGCAGCCCCTCCAGGGCCTGCTGTCCTTCTGGGAGGGTAAGGAGCAGGTAGCGGTTCTCGTCGTCGATCGCCGCCAGCTGGCGGATGAGGTTCCGCACGTAGGTGCCGATGCCGAAATCCCGGACCTTGCGGGCGTCGATGGCGATGGTGTGGGACAAGCCTGGGATCCTTGGGCGGCGGCCCCCCGGGGCGGAGGGGGGCGGGACTTTCGAATCGGTGGGTGAGGTTGGGGAGGGGCGGCCGACGCCCGAGATTCTACCGGATCGCGACGACTGCTAGCATGACGCCGGTCGGCGTCGGGACGGCGCCCTGGGGGGACGCCTGTGGAGGTCGACGCCCACCAAAGGCCGTGGACGACGCGCTGGAGAGCTTAATGTTGGCGCACGATGGAGTCAAAATCGTGGCCCGTCCTGAGGGGAAACCGAGGGTGAACGGGCCGTGAAGGGGGGGCCGGAGGACGGGCCCGTATCCCCCGTTCGGCGCCTCCGACGTCGGTTGTCCCCGCTCCATCCGCGGAAGCTCTGGAGCCGGGCGATCCACCTGGCGAATCTCCTCGGCTGGCACCACGTGCGGCTCTGGCTCTCGGGTCTTTCGCCTCGGCGCCTGGCGTCGTCGGTCCGCTGGCTGGCGCTCCAGGGGCGGGAGCTACGCCGGCGCCGGCGGGAGCCGCGGCTGACGGTGGCGGTGGACATCGGTCCGTTTTGGGAGCCCCTCACCGGCATCGGTTGGTATCTCTACCGGCTCCTCGAGCACCTCGCCGACTCGGAGGACGTTCGCGTGCGGCTCTATGGACCGGCGTTGGTGGACAAGGGGGACCAGCCGCCGCCGGTGGTTCCGCTGCCCTCGGGGCCGGCGGTCGAGGTGGTCAGCTACCGTGTCCCTGAGGATTTCAGCATCGTCTACTATGTGGCTGGCGATCTCCTGCGTGCTGCGGAGGACCGGCTGGTGGCCCTGGACCGCAACGAGGTCGTCTTCGCTCCGAACTTCCTACTGCCTCCGCGCCTCGGACGCTGCCGCGGCGCGAGGGTGGTGACGGTTCACGACCTGACCGTGGAAACGCTCCCCGAAACCATGCGCGAGTCGACCCGCCAAGAGCTGGCGAGCCAGCTGCGCACCACCGTCCGCGGTGCCACCCGGGTCCTCACAGACAGCGAAGCCGTGCGCGGCGAGCTCGTGGCGGCGGGTTTGGCGGAGGGGGGGAAGGTCCACGCCGTCCCCCTCGCTCCCGGGGCCGCCTCCGGCGGGGCGGCGGCGGCGGATCTCCCGGCGGATTTCCCGGACCGCTTCGTCCTCCACGTGGGGACCCTGGAACCGCGCAAGAATTTGGCCATGTTGATGGATGTCTGGGCCGAGATGGCGTCGTCCGGTTCGCCCCCCCCGCTGGTGTTGTGCGGGGGCTTCGGATGGAAGTCGCAGCCGCTGCGGGACAGGATCGAGGATGCTGAAGCCCGCGCCACCGCCGAGGGAAAGCCGCCTTGGCTGCGGCACCTCGGCTACGTCCCGGACGATCAGCTGGCGGCGCTCTATCGCAAGGCCCTGTGGGTGGTGATGCCGTCCCTCTACGAGGGGTTCGGCCTGCCGGCGGTGGAGGCCATGGCGGTCGGGGTCCCGTTGATCGTCAGCGACATCCCGGTGCTGCGGGAGGTGGCGGGGGACGCCGCCCTCTACGCTCCGCCTAAGGACGCCGCCGCCTGGCGGCAACTCCTCGAGGAATCCCTGGGGGACGATCCGTTGCGGCGGAGGATGGCGGAGGCGAGCCGCGCCCGCAGCGCCAGATTCGACTGGGCGCGAACCGCGGCGGAAACCGTCGACGTGTGGCGGTCCGCCGCCGAGGAGGTGCGTCGTGTCGGGTGAACCCGAAACCGGATCCCCACGGATCCGCTGGGGCCGTTGGCGAACGCCGGCCCTCGTCCTCTTGGTGGTCGGTTTGGCTTGGGGGCACTACGCCTATTGGTACGGGCCGCGCCTGCGGCAGGGGATTCCGGGGGACGGACCCGCCGCCCAGCTGCTCCGGCAGCCTGGGTATTCGGTGGCGCTCTGGACCCCCTTCCCCCACCAGAACCTGGCGGCGCTGCGGGCCGACGCGGGCCTCGACGGGGAGTCCCTGCGGGCGGCGTTGGAGCTGGCGCAGCTGCCGACCCCCGACCTGCCGGGATTCGGCCGCATGAGCCTGCCGCCGTCGTCGGCGCTGGCGGTGGCCACGGACGATATCGGCTCCAGGTTTGTCGTCGCGGCGGAGGTTTATCCGACGTTCGCCGCCTTCGCCAAGCTCTCGGGCCTGGTGACCGGCAACCCGTGGTTGCGGGGTGGGGAGATCGTCGTCGAAGGGCGGCGGATGGTGGTGGCTTGGGAGGGTTCCCTGTGGCGGGTCGCGTCGCCGGAGCTTCCAGCTTTGGACGGAGGCCCCCCGGTGGCGACGGTAGGCGAAGAGGCGGTCGCCTGGCTCTCGGTTCGGCAGGCCGCCGATCCGCTGCCCGCCGGGGACTACCGCCTGAGCTTGGATCCCCGCCGCGGCAGACTGGAGCTCGCCTCCGGCGGTAGGGAGGCGGAGGAAGATCTGGTCGCCGCCACGCCGCTGGATCCGCGGGGGGACGCGTTTCTGCTGGCCCTGGCGGGCCGCCGCGAGCTCTTCGGCGAGCCGCTCCAAGCGATGGTTTTCTTCCCCCAACCGGTGGCGGAAGGGGCGGAGATGCCCCGTTCCGCGGTGCTCTTCGAGCCCGGGGGGGATCGCTGGGAGCTACCGGCGGAGGGACTGCTGGGCCTCGCCGGTCGCGAACCCGCCGAGGCTTCGGAAGCTGGGTTCTCCATCGCCGCCCTCGACGAGGAAGGGCTGGCGGGCGCCCGCCTGCTGGCGCCGGGGCTGCGTTCCTGGGTGGGGGACGACGGGTCCGGGGCTCCGGTTCTCGGACTCTGGATGCATCTAGACCCCGCCCAGCGGGAGCTCGGCCGCCTGGTCTCGGGGCTCGAAGGCGCCCCCCTCGTCTCTCGTCGACGGGTGGATCGGTGGCGCCACGCCCATTCCGTGGTGGCCGCCGTCGCCGACCGCTTCGATCTGCTTACCCTCGAGGTGACCGAAGAGCCCCGCGCCCTGCGCCTGCGGATGGAGCGCATCGAGGATCCTTGAGGGCTCGGCCCCCCGTCGCCGTCGTCCGGTCGCCGCCGTCCCCCTGGGCGGCTCCCTTCGACCCGTCGGAGGGGGAAATCGGAGTTTGACAGGCGGAAACCGATGCCGTAATCTCACCCATCCGGCTCCGCCGAGGAGGGCTTATGGAAATCCGCCTGGATCAAATCGGCGACGAGCAGTTTCGCTGGCGCGAGGGCTTGACCCTCACCGACGAAGAGCTGGGAGCCACCGACCTCTTGACGCTCGGCGAAATCGACTGCCGAGGCACCGTCGACACCACCACTTCAGGCTACGTGCTTCGCATGAGCTTGGCTTACGGTCAAGCCATTCCGTGTGTTCGCTGCCTGGAGACTCTGGACCAACAACAAGACGTCGACGTCGACCTGCTTCTCGAAGTCGGGGGTGACACGGCGGCCGAAGACGAGGTTCAGCTCGACCGCGAAGATCTCGGTATCGTCCAACTGGACGAGCCGGTTTTGGACACCCGCCCCATGATCATCGAACAGGTTCAACTGGGTATTCCGATGAAGCCCCTCTGTCGGCGGGATTGCGCTGGCCTGTGCAGCCAGTGCGGTATGAATTTGAACGAAGAACGCTGCTCCTGTGAGGCCGTCGGCGACCCCCGCTGGTCGGCCCTGGCGGCGCTGAAGACTTTGGAAAACTGACCCCGCCCCAAGGCCCGACTCCGCGACGGGCCCGGGTCATCCCGAGACCGAAAGACCCTCTAGCCTCAACGAACCGATTCACGAACCCCGCCCCGGCCACGTCGCCGGCGGGGATTGGAGAGCCCGACCATGGCCAATCCGAAACGACGCCATTCCAAGGCCCGCCGCGACAAGCGACGCGCCCACCACGCCCTTCGTGCCCCCGGCACCTCGACCTGCAGCAACTGCGGCGAGATCAAGCTTTCCCACCGGGTCTGCCCGGCCTGCGGGTACTACCGGGATCGGGAGGTCATCGAGGTCAAGGACATCTTCTGATCTCCCCGCGGCGAACAGCGGTGCGCGTCCTAGGGGCGGTACCCTCGGTGGAGCGAACCCAGCCGTGACTCAGGCAGTGACGATCGCCGTCGACGCCATGGGGGGTGACTATGCCCCCCGTTCGGTGGTCGACGGTGCCGTCCGGGCCGCAGCCGAGGGGGCGCACCTGGTCCTGGTGGGAAACCGGCGACAGATCGAAGCCGAGGTGGACCACCTGCATCGCGACAGCGATGTCGCCCGCAGAATCTCCATCGAAGACGCCGACCAGGTGGTGGCGATGGAGGAGCAGCCTCTGGCGGTGCGAAAGAAGCCCCGGGCTTCGGTCCGGGTCTGCGCCCGTTTGGTGAAGGAAGGTCGGGCCCAGGCGATGTTCACCGCCGGCAATACCGGGGCCGCGATGATCGCCGCCAAGACGGTGATCGGCACGATCCCCGGCGTCGATCGGCCCGCCCTGGCCGGGGTCTTCCCCAACCGCCGGGGGAATACGGTCGTCCTCGACGTCGGCGCCAACGTCAGCGCGCGGGCGGCCCACCTGCGTCAGTTCGCGGTCATGGGGCACTTCTTCGCCCAGGAGATCATCGGCACTCCCTCCCCGAGGGTCGGCCTGATGTCCGTCGGTGAAGAGGAGGGCAAGGGCACCGAGCTCACGCGTGAGGTCTTCAAGGTGCTGCAGCGCACCGGTCTGAACTTCGTGGGCAACGTCGAAGGCCGGGACGTCTTCCGCGGCACCGTCGACGTGATCGTGTGCGACGGCTTCGTGGGCAACGTCGTGCTCAAGACCTCCGAGTCCCTCGCCGGCTATCTCGGGTCCCTGATCAAGCGGGAGTTGGTGTCCACCCTCCGCACCCGCCTGGGCTATTGGCTCGCTCGCCCGGCCCTCGAAGCTTTTCGGCTGCGGACCGATTGGAGCGAGTACGGCGCCGCGCCGCTGCTCGGCGTCGACGCCGGCTGTTTCATCGGCCACGGTCGATCCAATGCGAAGGCGGTGAAGAACGCCGTGCACCGGGCCGAGGCCTTTCACCGGGCCGACCTTCAC
>JBCDIS010000073.1:0-33109 GCA_038748685.1 Acidobacteriota bacterium
CCGCCGAGGTCCGCGGCCTCGCCCCGCCCCCCGGCGAGCAAGATTGACGAGCTCGCCGAGGAGCCCCCTGACCGGACGGGTCCGCCGATCCGGAATTCGCGGATCGGGGGACCCGTCCCCCTCCGCGGCAATGCCGCGGAGGGGGACCCTAGATGCAGCTGAAGGCCTGGGTGTCGGTCACCGCCGGCGACGCCTGCCCCAAGCCGTTTGAATATCGACGCACCGCGCCGGTCTCGGTGTCCAGGATCTCGACGGTGTACTCCACCGACGTCGCCGCCGACAGGAATGCCCAATGGTGGCCGTTGACCCCGCAGGCGTCGAGCACCTTCACCAGAAGCTCGGCGTTCCCCAGGTTGAAGAACCACATCACCCCCGAGTCTTCGAGTTGGGAAGCCAGGGGCGACAGGGGCACAGCGTGGGCGACCCCGACCTGGCCCTCGAAGTCCCGCCAGTTGCCGGTGACCTGGAAGCGGCCCCCCGGGCCGAGGCAGAGGGCCAGATCCGTAGGCACGCAGGGGGCTCCGGCCCCTTCGTCGTCGAGAATCGCCAACCGTGCCTCGGCGCGGTCCCCGAGCTCGGCGCCGACGGCGTCGAAGATCCGTAGCCGAATCTCCTCAGTCCCCTCGAAAATGGCGTCGTTGAGGATGGGCACCTGGAAGGTCTTGTCCCCTACTTCGCCGTCGGCCCAGCTCAGGGTCCCGAAGGTCGGCTGGAAATCAGCGACGCTGGCGGAGAACGGCTCCGCCGCGTAGGACACGGCTACCGCACCCTCCGCATCCCCCTGCCGACGCACGGACACCACCCCGACGCCGTCCCCCTCGCCGACCTGGTAGCTGTCGACGCTGAAGGCCACGGAGGCGTCATTCACCAGGTCGACGATCCGATAGAGGGTATCCCCCTGCAGCAGATAACTCTCGCCGTCGGCCCCTTCGCCGAACGAGACGATCTCGGGGATGTCCACCGACAGCTCCTCCAGCTCGAAGCCGCCGCCGCTCCGCCTGGCGAGGAAGGTGGCGCCGCAAAAGTCACCGACGAGGAAGGAGCCGATCATGTCCGGAATGGCGGAACCCCGGTAGACGTGGCCGCCGATGATGGCGCAGCGCCGGGCGTCCTGGCCGTAGTCGATCACCGGCGGCGAGTAGGCCGGGTCGAAGCACCCCGGGATCGGCTCGCTGCAGTTGGTCGACAAGCCGCGGCAGTTGGAACCTTCCATCATCTTCCATCCCCAGTTCTGACCCCCGGGGCCGCCGCCGGCGACGAAGTTGATCTCGTCCCGGGTATCCTGGCCGACGTCCGTCAACCAAAGGTCGCCGGTCTGGCGATCGAAGGCGAACCGCCAAGGGTTACGCAACCCCAAGGACCAGATCTCGTCCTCCACCGAAGGATCGCCGACGAACGGGTTGTCGGCGGGGATGGAATGGTAGGGGGCCGAACCGGCCCCAGCGTCGACGTCCAGACGCAGCACCTTGCCCAGCAGGTTGCCCCCCTCCTGGGGGGTACACCGGGGCTCAGGCTGGTAGCCGCCGTCCCCCGAGGAGATGTAGAGGCGGCCATCGGGGCCGAAGGCCAGGTGGTTGAGATTGTGGTTGGCGCCGGGCTGCGGAACCGTCAGCAGCACGCGCTCCGAGCCGGCGGGGGACTGATTCGGGTTGGGGCCCGAAACTTCGTAGCGGGCCACCACGCCGGCGCCGTCGGAATCCCGCGTGTAGGCGACGAAGAAGTACCCGTTGCTGGCGTAGTTGGGATGGAATGCGGCGCTCAGCAGACCTAGCTCGCTCGAGCCTTCCGGCGAGAAGCGCACTTTGCTGCGGATGTCGAGGTACGGCGTCGGGAGCCGCTGACCGTCCTGAACGACCCAGATCCGCCCCTCGTTGGACACTACGAAGAGTCGATCGTCGCCGGCGTTGACCACCGCCACCGGCTTGACAAAGCCGTCGGCAACCTCGGCGGTCCGCCAGTGGCGGGCCGCGGTCGGGGATGCGGCGAGGAGAAGTAGGGCGACGCCGAACCCGGCACGCAAGGTGGGTCGAAGTGAAAAACGCATTGGGCCTCCGCGGGTCAGGGGAATTTGAGAGTGGGCTTAGTCAAAGAGTGGACACAGTAGGAGTAGCAAAAATGCTAGCACGGCATCCAACAGGGCGACATAGCTCGTCTGATACCCTCATTCCCATGTCCATAGGAAGGAATGAGCTCTGCCCCTGCGGCAGTGGCCTGAAGTACAAGCGTTGCTGCCTGGTGACGGGTAGCGTCGACGATGCCAAACGCCAACGAACGACGCTGATCGCCATCGTCACGGTGGTCGCGATCGCCCTGGTGCTCGCCTTCGCCGTCTCCGGTCAGGTGGGTGCCGTGGCCGGTGCCCTCGGCGGCGTCGGTGTGGCGATCTGGCTCTGGCTCAGCGCGCCCCCGCCGAGCAAAGGCGGCGGCGACCCCGGCGCCATCAACTTCGGCCGCTGAGCAGCCCAGTTACCGCCGCAAGTCGGAGCTGGACCAGCGTTCGCATCGAACGCATCAGGATTCCTACACCTAACGAGGGCGGGGACATCAAACCCTGCGGATCCACCGCGCCATCTCCCGCCACGTGGGCTCCTTGCCGACCATGAGGATCGCCAGGCCGAAGATTTTCCCCGCGGCCCGCCGCACCGCCCAAACGCCGACGGCGAGGAACACCAGGGCTAGGGCCAGCTCCCATCCCCGGACCTCCCCCAAGAGCAGGCGGACCGTCATCACCGGGGACGCCGTCGGCGGCAACATCGAGAGCACCCGCATCGCTGGACTGTCGGGATTCCCGAGGCCGAGGAAGGCGAAGGCGATGGGGACGATCGGGAGGATCATCAGTCCCCCACGGGCGGAGGTGTTGGGGTCGTCGATGGTGGCGGCCACCAGCCCAAAGAAGGTGGTCCAGAACAGGAAGCCCCCCACCGCCAGCGCCAGGATCCCCATCCAGAGCCCAGGGTCGGTCATGCCCGCGGGAATCGGGAGCTCGAAGCCGACGACGCGGGAGATCCCCAGGAAAACGAGGGATTGGAGTCCGTAGATACAGGTGGACGTCAGTGCCAGGAGCGAGATGCCGAGGATCTTTCCGTCGATCCACACCTGAGGGCGAATCGCCGACACCACCAACTCCGTCACCCGCAGCTGCTTCTCTCCGGTGATGACGATGAACTGGTACGACAGGCCGACGAAGATCCCCAGGGTCATCAGCCCTAGGACGATCCCCGCCCCCACTTTGTCGGCCAGGGTTCCGCGGACCGCAGGTGGCCCCGCCCCTTCGCCCCCGGCGCTCGGCGATAGGACCCGCAGGGACACCGGCGCCAGGATCGCCGCCAGGGCGTCTGGGGCGATCCCGGCCTCGGCGAAGCCCCGCCGCTGCTTGGCTGCCCCCAGGAAAGCTTCGAGCTCCCGGCGCCAGGGCGGATCCCGGTCGATCCACAGCTCCGCGCCGCCGCCGGGTTCGACCCTCAGAACGCCGTCCACCTCCCCCGCCGCCAGGGCTGCGAACGCGGCGTCCCGATCGGCGAAGCCAGGCACCAGCTCGAAGGGGGCGTCCACCGAAGCGGCGACCGCCGTGTCCCCGAGACCCGAGACGGCGAGGGCCGCGGGGGGCACCTCCTGGGCCCGCTGAAACAGGGCGAATCCGCCCCAAACCGCCAGCCCGAGCAGGGCGGAGACGACGAAGCCCTTGATCTGATCCTTGATCTTGAACCAGCGTAGGAACTCCCACCGGGTCACTTCGTAGAGTAGCCGCGCCTCGGTCAAGTCACCTCCCCGGCCTCGGACGGCGGCGCCTCGGGCGACCGCTCCGAAACCACCCCCGCCCCGACGTGCTGGACGTAGAGATCGTGGAGACTCGGTTCTTCGGTGCGGACCGACAGGATTTCGTACCGCTCACCAAAGGCGGAGATGGCGGCGGCGATCGAGGTCTCCGGCCCCAGCTCCACCGACACCTCGCCATCGTCTCCGGCCTCCACCTTCGCCACCCCCACGAGATCCCCCAGGTCGCCGGGGGCCGGGTCCCCCGCCAGGCGGAGACGAAGCCTGCGCCGGCCCCCGGACCCGCGCCGGAGGTCCTCTAGGCGCCCCGCCAGCACGGCGCGGCCTCGATCCAGAATCAGCAATCGGTCCGCCAGCCGCTCCACCAGGTGCATCTGGTGGGCGCTGAGGAGGACGGTGGTGCCGTCGTCCCGCAGATCGCGGATCAGGTCCAGGAAGCGTTCCTGGTTGATGGGGTCGAGGCCGGAGAACGGTTCGTCGAGGATGGCGAAAGCCGGCCGGTGGAGGACGGCGGCGATCAGCTGGACCTTCTGCTGGTTTCCCTTCGAAAGGGCGTCGAGCTTGTCCTCCGCCCGATCCGCAAGCCCTAGCCGGTCGAGCCACCCCTCGGCGGATCGGCGGGCTGCCCCGCGATCCATACCCCGCAGGGTCCCCATATAGGTGAGGGTCCGCAGCACCGGAACCTCCGGATAGAGCCCCCGATCCTCCGGCAGATAGCCCACTTGGGACGGCGGCGGCTCCCCCACGGTGCGACCGTCGAGGGCGAAGTCGATCCGGCCGACGTCGGGCTGGAGCAGACCCACCAGCATCCGCACCGTGGTGGACTTCCCGGCCCCGTTGGGGCCCAGGAAGGCGAAGATCTCACCGCGGCGGACCTCGAAGGACAGCCCGTCCACGGCGCGGACGGTGCCGAACGTCTTCTCGACGTCCAGCACCCGGAGCAAGGGCCGCTCCCCCGTCCGCTCCGGCTCCGTCAAGCTGGACTCCACCACTCCGCTCCTCCGCTCAGTCAGATTAAATGGCCCCCCAACCGAGAGCCGAGCTCCCGTGGGAAGGACGGCGACGCCGGGGGCCGCTTCCCAATACGTAGGAGGATCAAAGTCGTTGCGCGACGGCGGGGGAAGACCGATCGCATCCCGGCGGCCACTCCGTGGACGGCCCTCGCCTCCCCTGCGCCGGCCCTAGTCGGAGCCGCCCTTCCGGCGGCGCTCCTTCAGCCCGTCCAGGTAGGGCCCGAGGAGGGCTTCCAGGGATTCGGTATCGTCGTAGTAGAGGCCGGTGAGCACGAGATAGACCACGTCGTGCTTCCAGCGGGCGACGAAGAGGTTGCCGTAGGGCTCGCCGTTCGCCTGCAGGATGCCGAACCTCGACGTGTCCCCCCACGAGAAGAGGTCGTTGCGCTCAGCCACCGCCAGCTCACCGCCGCCGCCGATCTGGAGACCGACCCGGGTGCTGTCCCACATCGGCAGGTAGACCGCCATAGCGTCGCTCCGCTTGGGCTCCCAATTGATGGAGTAGTTGAGGTAGAGGGAGCTGTCCTCGTACTCGTACTCGAGGGCGTAGGACTTGTCGAAGTACTGCTTCTTGTAAGCCCGCTCGTTGGCGACGTCGACCCCTAGGTCCGGCGTATCACGGGCGAGGGCCTCAGCGTCCAACAGGAGACCCCGCTCATCGGCGGACAGCGGTACCTCGTCCGCCGAAAGCTCGAACAGGACCCCAAGGCCCACCAGCACCGCCACCAATCCGACGACCGCCCCGCAGCCGAGTCCGATCCCGAGGATCCAGGGCCACATCTTGCCCTTCTTCCGAACGGCGGCGACCGGCTGCTGGTAAGCGTACGGATTCTTCGGACTCTGGGCGCTGGGATCCATGGGACCGTTCTCCTCGGCGCGGGGCCGTTCTCCTCGACATAGAGCGGGGACACCGCCGGCGACCGCCGGGCGGTGCCTTCCAGTCTACCGCCGGAATCCGCGTCCCGCGCCCTTGGGCCTCATCCCGCCGCCCCCTGGACCCCCAGCCAGGTAAATGCTGCGATGACCAGCTGGAAGACCCAGGCGAAGTGGCGGCCGCGGGTCTGCACGAGGGCATAGAGGCCGGTGGCCAAGAAGGCGGCGGCGAAGGCCGCGCCGACGTTGAACAGCGCCGGATCGAGCTTCGGGGCCTGCGCCAGGAAGAGGAGAACCGCGGCAATCCCGCCCCAGGCGATGGTCACGGCATGCCAGAACAGCCGCAGAACCTGTCGCGTGAAATCGGCGCTTCCGAGGAGCTCCGGCAGGCGGTCCGCCGTGAGACCTTTGAGAATCAGCGCTTCCCCCAAGGTGGAATGGACCAGGCCGGCGAGCAGGGTAAGGCCCGAAGCGATGACGAGATAGGTATTCATGGGGGCCGCCTTCGAAGTCGGAGTTCGGCGTGGTGACGGCGGGACGCCGCCGGCACGGTTGGATTCCGAGGGGCCCGCGACGTCGCCCCCCACCTTCTTACTACGCAAACCGGCCGCGATCTCCGTCACCCCCGGAGAAGATTTTCTCGCCGCCGCGCCCTCGATCAGGTCCGGGTCAAGGGCGTCAGCGCGAAGGCGCGGGCGCGATCGAGTCCGGGGAGGGGCTCCCCCCGCACCATGAGGACATCCTCGAAAGGATGGGGTTCCGGCGCGAGGGGCGCCCCCAGGCGATCCGGACACACGTAGACCCGCCAGGCCGTCGGCGGAGCGCCGAAGGCTGCCTCCGCGGCCCCCACCAACGCCCCCGGAGGCGGCAGCGCCGGCCCGACGACGTCGTAGAGATTCAGCGTCGTCCCGTCGTCGCCGGACTCGATCTCGGCCACCGCCACCGCGCCGTGGTCCGGCAGGTGGATCAGACCGCCGCGGGCCTCGGGCCAAAGCCCCAGATCGATCAGAAAGTGCCAGCCGTCGTCCCCCGCCGCGGCGATGCGGGAGACCGGTACGCGGCGCTCCAGGGCGCGGCGCAGGATCGCCAGATCGCCGGGGCGCTCGAGGTCGAGGAGCCGCGCCGCGGTGGGAACCGGCTCGGGCAGGGGGCCGACGAACGTCGACTCGGGGAGGGGCTCGAAGCCGAACTTCCTGTAGAGATCGACCTTCTCGGACCACAGAATCTGGGTGCGGGGCCAGACCGAGGGCTCCCCGTCGACGGCTTCGAGGGCCGCCTCCAGCACCCGCCGGCCGAGGCCTTCCCCCCGGCGACCGGGGTGGACGCAGACCCCGTGGAGCGCCGTCACGTCCCGCGGCGCACCCGCCAACCACAGCTGACATCGGATGGCGCCGCAGTGGGCCAGCACCTCACCGGCGCCGCGGATCAGTACAGGCGTCGAGACGGCGGTCCAGTCCGCTCCCCACAGGCGGGCAAGCTCGATCCCCTGCGGCACGTGGGGCCAAACCGCCCCGAGGAGATCCATGATCTCGGCTCGACGTGCTGGATCGTGGGGCCACATGGTTCCCGAGCTTGCGATGCCGCGGCCTGGATTTCAAGGCTGAACGTGAAAACGGGGGCCGAAGCCCCCGCGGTAATCCCTTCCTGCTCCGGCCTTATTCGATCTCGCAGAGGCAGTGGGCGTACACCCCCCGCGGATCGTTGAGCTCGGAGAGGAAGCGGTACTCCTCCTCCACCATCCTGAGGAGGTCGCCGCCGATGCCACCGATCTCGAAGCCCACATCGAAGGGGCCGAACCAGGCATTGGCGGTGGCCAGCATGTCGACCAAGAACTGTTCCTTGAAGTCCAGTTCCTTCTCCATCGAACGCACGGCGAAGTCGTCACCGAGGCCCGCCAGCTGGGCGGCGGAGGCGATGGCCTCGTCGAGGCCGCCGAGCTGGTCCACCAGGCCGATGTCGAGGGCGTCGGAGCCGCTCCAAACGCGGCCCCGGGCGATCTCGTCCACCGACGCCATCTCCATGCCCCGGGCCTCCGAGACCCGCGTCAGGAACTCGTCGTAACCGCGGTTGATGACCGTCTGGATGACCTCTCCGACCCTGGGGTCGAGCTCCCGGTCGGGCCGGAAGGCCCCCGCCAGCCAGGTCGTGCCGACACCGTCCACCCGCGTGCCGAGGTGCTCAGCGAGGGGCTTCTGGTAGGTCGGGAACATGCCGAAGATGCCGATGGAGCCGGTGATGGTGCTGGGGTGGGCCCAGATCTCGTCGGCGGCGGTGGAAATCCAGTAGCCGCCGGAGGCCGCCACGGATCCCATGGACACCACCACCTTCTTGCCGGCCTCCCGGGCGAGCACGAACTCGCGGCGGATGACCTCGGAGGCGAAGGCGCTGCCGCCGCCGGAATCCACCCGCAGGACGATGGCTTTGACGTCCTCGTCCTCCCGCGCCTCGCGGATCAGCTTGGCGGTGGAGTCACCGCCGATGGCGCCCGGGGGCTGGCTGCCGTCGAGGATCGTGCCGCGGGCGATGACGACCGCAACGGCGTCGCCGTCCTTGCTGTAGCGGGCGCGGTCATCCCCCAAGGCTTCCAGGTAGGTGTCGAGGCCGACCCGCGAGAAGGAGTTGCCGTCGTCGTCCTCACCCACCAGCTCGATCATGCGGTTACGGACGGCGTCGCGATCGCCGATGTGGTCGACGAGGCGGCTATCCAGGGCCAGTTGAGCGGTGTCGCCCCCCACCTGCTGGAGCATCGCCACCATCGAGTCGACGCTGGAGGCGAGTCCCTCGGCGGTCAGGTTGCGGGCCTCGGCGGCTTCTTCGAGGTAATCCTGCCAGATGTCCCCCATCCATTCGATGTTGGCTTCGCGGGCCTCCTCGGACATGTCGTTGCGCAGGTAGGGCTCCACCGCCGACTTGTATTCGCCGACCTTGAAGACATTCCAGTCGAGCTCCACACGGTCGATCAGATCCTTGTGGTACTGCCGGTAGCGGCCATAGCCGTCCAACAGCACCGCCCCCATCTTGTGGAGGTGGATCTCATCGGCGGCGGTGGCCACGAGGTAGGAGTTCTTGCCGTAGTTGTCGGCCGCCGCCACCACCGTCTTGCCGGCGGCTCGGAAATCCCGCAGGGCGTCGGATACCCGGACCAGCTTGTCGAGGCCGCCGCCGGCGAGGCCGTCGAGGTCAAGGAGGATCGCCTGGATGCGGTCGTCGTCCTTCGCCGCGTCGATGGCATCCACGACATCGGCCACCAGGGTCTCCGGAACTTCGTTGCCGAGGGCCTTCTGAATGGCCCGCTGCTGCGGGTCACCAGATTTCTGCTCCACCAGGGCTCCCTTGGGCGCGATCACCAAGGCCGCCTTGTCCGGCACCTCGGGACCGCCGCCGCTGAACACGGCCGCCAGCAGGAAGATCACGATGGCGATGAACAGGAGGTTCAGCGCCGCCCTTCGGAGCCAGTCGATGCTGCTCCAGATACCACCTAGGGCCCTTCTCAAGCCGCTCTTTCGATTCGTCTCCATGTCTCGGGTCTCCAAAAATATCTTCAGAGGAGGTTCAGTCGGGTCTCTTGCCCCTGATTACGTTAACAGACGTCCATTAGTTCTCCCGCAGCGCCCCCGGGGTCCCCGGATCCTCACACCGTCCCCCGTCGGCGCCCCTCGGGCCAGGCAGATCGGGCACCTTCAGCGCTCCCGGAATCACGCTATGATTCGAGTCATGCAGCCCTACCTCGACCTCCTGCGCCGGGTCTTCGAAGACGGCGCGGTCAAGGACGACCGCACCGGCACGGGTACCCGCAGTCTGTTTGGGCACCAACTTCGCTTCGACCTCGGCGTTGGATTCCCCCTCGTCACCACCAAACGGGTCCACCTCAAGTCGATCATCCACGAGTTGCTGTGGTTCCTACGGGGGGATACCCACGTCGGCTACCTGCGGGAGCACGGCGTCACCATCTGGGACGAGTGGGCCGACGAGGGCGGCGAGCTCGGGCCGGTCTACGGCCACCAGTGGCGCTCCTGGGGCGCCGCCGACGGACGCAGGATCGACCAGCTGAGCGAGGTGCTCGAGCAGATCCGCAGCCACCCCGACAGCCGGCGGCTGCTGGTGTCGGCGTGGAATGTCGGCGAGCTGTCCGAGATGGCCCTGCCGCCGTGCCACACCCTTTTCCAGTTCTATGTCGCCGAGGGTCGGCTGTCGTGTCAGCTGTATCAGCGCAGCGCCGACATTTTCCTCGGCCTGCCCTTCAACATCGCCTCCTACGCCCTCCTGACCCTCATGGTGGCCCAGGTGAGCGGTCTGGAGCCTGGAGACTTCGTCCACACCCTGGGGGACGTGCACCTCTACGCCAACCACGTCGAGCAGGCTGAGAAGCAGCTGTCCCGCGAGCCCCGGCCGCTGCCCACCATGAACCTCGACCCCTCCGTGAAGTCGCTCTTCGATTTCCGCTACGAGCACTTCAAGCTCGAGGGCTACAGCCCCCATCCGCGGATCAAAGCGCCGGTGGCCGTATGACCCTGGCCGACGACGGGGCGGCGGGACGGACCGCCGGACTCGCCCTGGTGGTCGCCGTGGCGGAGAACGGTGTGATCGGACGGGGCGGAGACCTCCCCTGGCATCTGCCGGCGGACCTGCGGCACTTCAAGCGTCTCACCCGGGATCACACGGTGGTGATGGGTCGACGGACCTACGGGTCCATCGGTAGGCCCCTTCCACGCCGCCGAAACATCGTCCTGAGCCGGGATCCCGACTACCGGCCCGCCGGCGTCGACGTCGCCACCAGCTTGGGAACCGCCCTCGGGATGACCGCGCCAGAGGATCAAATCTTCGTCATCGGCGGCGCCGGGGTCTTCGCTGAGGCCCTGCCCATGGCCTCGGTCCTCCACTGGACCCGCGTCCACGCCGAGGTCGAGGGGGACGTGGAGTTCCCGCCGGTGGACTGGGGTGCCTGGCACCTCGATTGGGAAGAGCGCCACGACGCCGACGGCCGACACCCCCATCCGTACACGTTTCAGCGCTTCCTCCGCCATCATGGTTGAGCCCCAAACGACGACCCTGGAAGCGCCCGAGATCGACGGCGACGGCGACGGCGCCTCCGTGCTGACCTGCGCCGACGTGGGCTGGAAGCCGCTCCGCGCTCTCTTGGAACGCTACGGCCTGGAACTGAGCCCAGTGGCGGACGGCGGAGACCTCCCGGGCAGCTACTGGGGTGCCCCGGAGGCCGGCCTGGTGGAGCTTCGGGTCTTCGCCCGCGGCGATACGCCGGTCCACTCCCTGCTCCATGAAGCGTGCCATGCCATCTGCGTGGATCTGGATCGGCGCCGATCCCTCCACACCGAAGCCGGCGGCGACGACGACGAAGAGAACGGCGTCTGCTACCTCCAGATCCTCTTGGCGGACCACATCCCCGGGGTCGGCCGCGGGCGACTGATGACCGACATGGATAGCTGGGGCTACAGCTTTCGGCTCGGCTCCACCCGGGCCTGGTTCGAGCGGGATGCCGAAGATGCCAAGGCTTGGCTCTTGGCCCACGGCCTGATCGACGGGGCGTCCCGCATCGTCTGGCGTCTCCGGGGTACCTAGCGACCCGCGACCGGCGGCGGCCGGTCGCGAAGCATCGACCGATGAGTCCACAGACCGACGATCTCCAATCCCTACTCGACGCCTGGCACCACGGCGACGACGAGGCGTTCCGCCGCCTCATGGGTCTCCTGGAACCGGAAATCCACCGCATCGCGGCGCACCAGGTGGCGCGGGAACGGGACGTCGGCGAAACCCTCCGGCCCACGGTCCTGGTGGGGGAGCTGTACCTACGCCTCGCCCGCTACCGCCCGGCTTACCGACCTGAGAACCGGCGTCAGCTGCTGGGGCTCTTGAGCCGCGCCGTCCGCCACGTGGTGCTCGACTACGTGCGACGACCGAGCCGCCCCGCCGTCCCTTGGATCGATACCCTCCTCGAAGCCCTGCCCAAGGACGGTCCCGGGAGGATCGACCTCCTGGATCTGGACCGGGCCCTGGAACGGCTCCGCGAGCTCGACCCGGTGGGCCACGACATCGTAGAGCTCTACCATTTCGGCGGTTTCCAACAAGGGGAGATTGCGGAGATCCTCGACCTCGAGCTGAGGGCCGTCCGCTACAAATGGACCACGACGAAGCTTCTGCTCCGCCACCTGATGGAGGGGAGAGACTGAGCCACGTTCTCCCCTGACCCCCTAGAGATCCTAGGCCCAAAGAATTTTTCTCTTTTTTTGTCATTCCCCGGGTCGCCCCCCGCTCATAGAGGTGCAGGCGGCTACCTTCGCGCACACTTCGATCCACGGCTTCGATTCAAGGCCCGTCAATACGGTGCGGAGCAGCGGGCCAAGCCCCGGTGCCGGACCCGTCGACACCGCCCGTTCGAAGCGCCGCCCGACGTTCAACGTTCCGTCTATGTCGCCGTCCCGAAGCTGGAGTCGGCGCAATTGTTCACCTGGAAAGGAGACCACGATGAGTTGCGAGTCCACTGCTGTACTAGAACCCCCGAAGCGTGAAAGCCAGAGCCACGGGGACGGCGCCGCCGTCGACGCCGAAAAGGCCGAGAACGGCACCGAGACCGAAGCGCCCGATCCCCAAGCCGCCCAGCGTAATACCATCGAGCTGGATTCCGACGACTTCCCGCGGCGCTGACGATGGATCTGGAGAGGCCGGCGCCGCCGGCCTCTCCCCTGGGAGCGGATGAACATGGCCCTCACCCCCGACCTCTGGCGGCAGATCGAAGGCATTCTCCAAGGGGCTCTGGCGCAGACCCCTGAGAAGCGCCCAGCGTTCCTCGACCAGGCCTGCGGCGACGATTCGGCCCTGAGGAGCCGGGTGGAGTCTATGCTCGCCGGATCGGAGGACGCGGAGCATCTCTTCGAGCGGTCCTTCGTCGCCGCCCCGCTGGTTTCCGGGCCGCAGGAGCTGGACCCGGCGTCGCGGGTCGGCCCATATCGGGTGACGTCCCGGCTTCCGCGGGGCGGCATGGGCGAGGTCTACCTCGCGGAGCACGAGGAGCTGGGATTCCGGGCGGTGATCAAGGTGGTGCAGCGCAACCGCGACACCGGCGCCATCGCCCGCCACTTCGAGCTCGAACGTCACATCCTCACCCGCCTCGTCCACCCCAACATCGCCCGCATCCTGGACGGCGGCTCCCTGCCCTCGGGGCGGCCGTACTTCGTCATGGAGTTCGTCGAGGGTCGCCCCATCGACGTCTATTGCCGCGAAGAGGCGCTGGATCTCGAGGCCCGCCTGAAGCTGTTTCGCAAAGTCTGCACGGCGGTGTCCTACGCCCACCGGGCCTGCGTCGCCCACCTCGACATCAAGCCAGGGAACCTCCTCGTCACCGCCGACGGCGAGCCCAAGCTTCTGGATTTCGGCATCTCCCGCATCGTCGACCCGGTGGAGCCCTGGCAGCCGCCCCTCAGGCCACAGGACGACGAGGACCTCAAGACTCCGCCCTCCTCCGAGGTCTGGGCCACCATCCGCGAGGTCCTGGGGGAAGGGACGGCGTCCAACTCCCTCACCCCGGAGTACGCCAGCCCAGAGCAGTGGGCGCCGTACATGAACATCGAGTGCGGGCCCATTTCCACCCCCAGCGACATCTACTCCCTCGGGGTCCTGTTTCACGAGCTGCTGACCGGTCGCCGGCCGTTCCACGGATTGCGCTGGTTCCAGCTCGGACAGGCGGTATGGAATGGAGACCCGCCCCTCCCCAGCCGCGCCGCCCTCGCCGGACCGGCGGAAGCGCCGGAGGCCGTACCCTCCACCGAAGGTCCGGTGCGGAGCGGCGGAGGGGACGACGAAGGGGGCCCGTCGCCGGCGGACGGGCCGGCGGACGAGCCGGCGGCCACCCACCCTTCGATGCGGCCCCAGGCACTCCAGAGGTCCCTGCGTGGGGATCTCGACGCCATCCTGCTGCGGGCCATGGCCCGCACGCCGTCCCTGCGCTACGCCTCGGTGGCGGAAATGTCCGAGGACCTCCGGCTCCACCTGGCGGGTCTGCCGATCCGCGGACGCTCGCACGAGACCTTCTACAGGCTCCGCCGGTGGGGGCGGTACTACTGGAAACCCCTGGTGGCGGCCGCGCTCTTCGCGCTGACGATCCTGGGCTCGGTGGTGACCCTGACCCGGGCCCGGGCGGAGCTCACCGCCCGCGAGCAGGCCCTCCAGGTCTCGGGCTTTCTGGTGGACCAATTCCACCTCGCCTCCCCCGACGGCCCCGAGCCCATCGAAGCCCATCGGTTGCTGGACGCCGCCGCCAGGCTGTTCGAAAGCGAGTCCGTAGACTTGCCGGAAGACCGGGCCGCCGTCTACGCCACCCTCGGCAGTGCCTACCTGGGGCTCGGTCGCTACGCCGACGCCGACCCCCTTCTGCGCCGCGCCCTCGACCTGGAAGAAGGTGTCGAACGGGCCACCGAGACTGACCTCGCCATCCTGCTGCTGGACCTGGCGTTCGCCGAGCGGGCCCAGGGGAACGATCCCCAGGCCGATCGCTTCTTCCGGCGGGCGGTGGCCCTGCTCCAGGACCGGAGGGCCGAAACGAAGCGGATGGCCCAATACCTCAACAACCGCGCCCTTCGGTTGGAGTTGCGCGGCGCCCTCGGGGACGCGGAGGTCCTGGGGCGAGAAGCCCTGGCGATGAAGCTCCGCCTCGACCCCCACCCCCAAAGCCTGGCCCGGGCGCGCCACAACCTGGCGGGAATCCTGGAACGCACCGGCGACTACGGGGAGGCCGCCGAGTTGCTGCGCCTCGCCCTTCCGCAGCGGGAGGCACTCCACGGTCCGGGCTCCCTGCCGGTGGCCCTCAGCTATTCCAAGCTGGCCGTCCTGCTGCACAATTCCCAGGACCCGGCGGACCACGCCGAGGCCGTCGAGCTGGCCCGCCGCAGCCTGGAGCTTCGCCTCGCCCAGAACGACAAGCCCCGCTCCATCGCCATCGGCCACGTCACCGTGGCGGTGGGCCTCGGCCTCCTGGGGCGCTACGAGGAGGCCGAGGTCGATCTACGGACGGCCCTCGACGAGCTGGCCAAGGGGGGATTCCCTCCTGAGTCCAGTAGCTTCGGAGCCGTCCGGGTCGCCCTCGCGTCGTGCCTGCTGGAGCAGGAACGCTTGGACGAGGCGAAGCGGGAGGCGGAATCGGGCCTCGGCATTCTGATCGACCGCGTGGGTGACGGCCACTGGCGGGTCGCCGAGGCGGAGAGCGTCCTGGGCGGGATCCTGGCGGGCCTCGGCCGGGGGACAGAAGCGCGCCCGCTCTTGGAGCGCGGTCATCGCAACCTGGTACGGCTTCGGGGGGAGACCGCCCGTCCCACCCGGGAGGCGGCGGCACGCCTCCGCCGCTGACCCTCCGCGGATGCAATAGACTCGACCGTTCAGGCCGCCCCCTCCGATCGCGGACCCCCCGGATGCAAGAACCCTCCGCCAACACCGCCGACGTCACGTTCCTCGTGGAGGCGTGGGCCCGGGGGGACGACGAGGCGTTCGAGCAGCTCCTCCCCCACGTCTACCGACAGCTCAACCAGAGCGCCCGGATGCTCCTGTCCCGGGAGAGCAGCGACCACACGTTGGAACCCACGGAGCTGGTGCACGAGGTCTGCCTGCGGCTCTGGGACTTCGTACCCGCGCAGGCCCCCAGCAACCGCCATCAGTTTAGGCGCCTGGCGATCACCGCCATGCGCCGGCTGCTGGTGGACCACGCCCGGCAAAAGGCCGCCGAGTACCGCGGCGGACAGGTCCAGCGGGCCCCCTGGACCGAGGCGCTGATGGTGACCCTGGGCCAGCGGCTGAACCCCTACAACCTGGTGGATCTCCACCGCGCCATGGAACAGCTCCGGGAGCTGGATCCCCTCGGCCACGACGTGGTGGAGCTGCGGTTCTGGGGCGGCTTGACCTATGACGAGATCGCCGACGTCTTGGACACTTCCCGCGAGGCGGTGCGGAGCAAGTGGCGGGCCTGCCGTCCGCTTCTCCTCAGACTGATGCCCACCGCCGACGCCTGAGGCGGCGGATTCTGCGGCCCAAAGCCGCCGCGGAGCGCCGGCCCAGGGGCTTTGGCCCGTTCCCCTTAGGAGGTCTTCGAAATTTTTTTCGAGAATCTTCCCCACTTTTCCCCCGGGATTCCGCTCTATAGAACAGAGACGGCACGGGATGATCTTCGTCCTGGCGACGGACGGGGACCTTCGACACTGGACACGGCGATCTCGACCCGGCGGGGGTCGGGGCCGGCGGACCACGGGATTGGGATTTGGGCCGAAGGCCCGAGCCGTCTCAAAACTTGGGCCGGCGCTGCGTCTCGCGACAACGCTTCGCCGGATACGGGGTCACGATGGAAGCTTCCTCCACCGTGGCCCTTTTTTTCTGCCGCCGACGGGCCGTCCCTCCACGGCCACCGGTACGCGGTCTAGGGCCCTCAGGGCACGGAGCCGGGGGGCGATCCTCCGGTCGACGTTCCCCGGGCGACGAGACGCAGCACCGTGACCCCGTCGTCGCCGCCGTCACCGGCGTTGTGGTGGATCCGCAGCTCACCGCGCCGCTCCCCGGGGGCCGAGGGTGTGGCGGAGACCCCGTAGGTGCAGCTGGCCCCCGGCCTGACGAACGATCCGACGGCGCAGGAACCCGGGACGATCTTGAAGTCCGAAGCCGCCGGTCCTTCGAGGGTGACCCGGTGCAGCACCAGCGGGCCCGTGCCGGTGTTCGAAACCTCCAGCACCTCGATCGGCCCCCGCTGCCCCAACGGCGACGGGGGAAAGGTCACGGGCCCCTCCGGGGTCAGCCGCAGAGCCGGAGCCGGAGCCGGGACCGCGAGCCCCGCCAGGGCCACCTCGATCGTCTTCGGCTGGCCGTCGGAGCGGATCTTGAGGCGTGCCCGGCGGGCCCCCTGGGATCCCGGGGCAAAGCGGACCCCCAGGGCGCAGGAGGTTCCAGGCCGAAGCACCTGGCCGGCGCAGTCCCGCACCACCGTGAAGTCGCCGGCAAAGGCCCCCACCACCTCGGCACTCAACAGTGTGAGCGCGGCACGGCCGGCGTTTCGGACTCCGATCTCGAGCTCTTTGCGGCTCCCGGCCCGCAGGGTGCCGAAATCCAGCCGCTCGGCGTTGACCTCCAGCCGCGCCGATACCCCCAAGCCGTTCAGCGGCAGTAGGCGGTCCGGACCCGCGTCGTGCTGGATCACCAGCTCAGCCCGGTGGGGCCCTGACCTTCGGGCTTGAAACCGGACCTCCACCCGGCAGGACCTGGACGGCTCCACCGGCACCGAGACGCACCCCTCCGCCGCCAGGCCGAAGGCGCTCCGGTCGGCCCCCGCGAGGGAAACCGAACGAATCCTCAGGGGCGCGCTCCCCGGATTGCCGAGCTCCACTCCCCGCCAATCCCCCTGCCGACCCACCGGCGCTTCACCGAAGGTTACCGTCTCCACCCCGAGGCTCAGCTTCGGCGCCGTTCCGAGGCCCACCACCGGAGTCCTGTGGCTACCGCCGTCACCGTGCCGGATCTCCACCAGGGCCGACAAGGGGCCCTCCCCCTGGGGCGCGAAGACCAGCCGAAGGCGGCAGTCCTCCCCCGGGCCAAGGGCTTCGCGGGCGCAGTCGTCGGCGCCGAGCTGGAAGTGGGAGGTAGCGGCCCCGTCCACCCCGGCATCCCCGAGTCCGTTGCCCCCAGGCTCCCCGGCCCCGATGTCGCGGAGGGTCAAGAGCTGCACCCCCGTAAGCCGCAGCGGACCGTTACCGGCATTTCCTACGGAAATCTCCAAGGGTTCGCTCAACGTCCCCACCCTCTGGGGGGCGAACTCCACGCGGTCGGGCTGCAGGGTCAGGAGCGGCGCCTGGGGCAGCCCACGGCCCACCAGCTCGACCACCGCCGAGTTCGCTCCGCTTTCTGCGAACGCGTCGCTCTCCACCGCCAAGCGGGCGAGACGCTCCCCGGGAGCCGTGGGGACCAGCTCGAAACGGACCGTGCAGGACTCCCCCGGGTCGAGGACGGTGCGGGAGCAACGGTCGGCGAAGCGGACAAAGTCCGCCGCCGCCAAACCCTCCAGCCGGAGGGACTCGACGGTCAGGGGCGCGCTGCCGGAGTTCCCGATACGCACCTCCCGGTCGCCCCCCCGGTAGCCCACGGTGTGCTCGCCGAAGTCGATTCGCTCCGCCGGCAAGGACAGCCGCGGCGAGGCGCCGACCCCCAGCAGGGGGATCCGGCCGCCGCCGCCGAGGCCGTCGTTCTCGACCTCCAGGAACGCGCGCCGGGGGCCATCCCCGCGGGGCTCGAAGCGAATCTCGACGACGCAGCCCGCCCCCTCCGCGACATCCCTACCGAGGCAGCCCGCCGCCGAGCCGGCGAAGTCGTCGGCGTGGTCCCCGCTGAGGGTGAACCCGGTGACGTGGAGGGCCGCCTGGCCGACGTTCTCCACCGTCACCGAACGGTCGCTTCCCTCTCCGAGGCCCACGGTGCCGAAGTCCACCAGATCCGCGTCCAGACGGGCCACCGCCGGCGCCGGACGCAGCCACCAGCCCAGGGCGCCGGCCAGGGGGACGAGGAGCAGCAGGAGCCAAAGCCAGGGACGGTCCGGGCGCGTTCGTCGGCCTGGGGGAGGACTGTGTCCGAGCCGATGGCCGGGCCCAGGGGGCGACCCCGGTTGCGGAGTAGTGGATGACGAGACCGCCCCTGGCTCAGGGCCCCGGGGCTCCGGTGCCCCCAACCTTCGAACGTCAATGGAGGAAGCCTCTCCGGGGGGAGCGTCCCCCAGGGGAAGGTCCAGGAGGGCCTTGGCGGTGGGGTCTTCGGCGCCGTCGGCGTCGAACGTCAGGTTCGGGGCTTGGGGGGTGGGGGCGGACCTCGGGGGAGATCCGGGCCGACGGGTGATGGTTCTGCGGCGCAACGATGACGTCCTCGAACGGGGTCCAACGGGCATCGACTTCCGGCCGGCTCTGGCGGCGGCCGACGTACGGCGGCGGCGCGCGGCGGCGCACGTCCCCAATTTCTTATACGGGACGGCTACCGAAACGTCACGCCCGGGGCGGTCTCGACTCGGCGCGGAAGAACCGCCCGCTACCTTCGAACCGGTACCCCGGAACCGCCGCGGGCACGAGGAAGGAGTCCCCACGCCGGTAGGGGACCGGGGCCGCTGCGTCGCCGGATGTGTCGTCGACGAGGATCTCCCCCGCGCCGTCGACGCAGAGGAGCACCTCCACGGATCCACCCTCCCCCTCCGTCGTGGCGCGGCCGACGGTCGGGCTTCCCTTCTCCACCGTCAGCACCGACAGGGCGAAGTCCGCCGGGGTCTCGAACCGCGTGACGCCCTGGGACGGCTGCCGAGGGCGCAGGGGTTCGGGGGCCGCCGGCTCGAAGCGCAGGATCGACATCAGCTCGTCCGGGTCCACGTGCTTACCCGTCAACGCTCCTCGGACGACGTTGTCGCTGCTCGCCATGAGCTCGATCCCCGTACCGTCGAGGTACGCGTGCAGCACCCCCGCTCCGGTGAACATCGCCTGCCCCGCCTCCAGGCGAAGCACCTGCAAGAAGAGTGGGGCCAGCACCCCCCGATCCCGCGGGTACTGCCGGCCGAGGCGCTCCATCCATTGGAACGCCGGGCCCGCCAGCGGATCCCCTCCGGCCTCCGACTCCGACGGGAGCCGACCGAGGACCCGATCCACCAGGTCCCCTGCAGTATCAACATCCAGGCGGAGCAGACCGTCGAGCAGGCGCCGCAGGTCCGACGGACGTTCGACGTCGAACGGGGAGTCCTCGGAGATTCCGAGTCGCGTCGTCAGTGCGCGGATGTCATCCACCGGGCGGAACCCCCGCATCATCCAAAACGGACCGAGGGCGTAGAGGATCTCAGGCTTGTGATTCCGATCCCGATAGTTGCGATCCGCCGCCCACCGGTGAATGCCGGCGGCTTCCTCGCGGTCGAAGCCGGCGACGGCCTGGGGACGATCCGGATGGGCCTGGATCGAAAGCGCCCGCTCCGCCGCCAGGACCTTCAGGAGGAAGGGCAGCCTGGGATCCCCTCCGCCATCGTCTGCGGCCCCGAGCAGCGCCTGGGGATGCTCCCGCACCAGGGATTCGAGGCTTCGCCAGCGCCCATCGACCCAGGCGTCCGATGGCGCCTTTGGGTGGTCCCCCATCCACAGCTCCGCCTGCGGGCTACCCGTGGGGGACTGCCCCAGTAGCTCTGGGATGGCGGTCCGCGAGCCCCAGTCGTAGCTCTGGATCCTGTTCTTGAGCGGGAGAATCTGGCGCATCGGCATGGTGGAGGGAAAGATGGCGTGGGCGTCCACCGGAGCGATGGGGAGAGCGCCGCGGCGGAAGAATTGCTCCAGGGACGACAGCGGGATGATACCCAAGTTCGGCGGCCCCGTCCGCCCAATCCCGCCTCGACGGACGGGCAGCGTCGAAGGTGGCCGTCGGCCCCCGGCGCCGGTCAGGCGGCGTCGGCGCCGGGCGGGCTACGGCTGTCCAGCCAGGTTTTGACACCCGCCGCCGCCAGGACCACCGCGCCCCCGAGCAACGGAAGGCGCGACGGCACCTCGCCGTAGGCCAGCCAGGCCCAGACCGGCGTGAGGATCGGCTCCAGCAACAGAAGGGCGGACGCTTCGAGGGCCGGCACCCGGGCCATCCCGGCGGTGAGGAGGGCATACGCGACACCGATCTGAACGACGCCGAGGTAGACCATCAAAAGCCAGTCGGCGGCGGAGCCGGAGGCCATCGGAAGCACCATGGGGAGACAAGCCACAAAACCGAGCACGTTGCCCGCCACCACCGCCCGCAGGGCGTCGGAACCGGCTTCGCCGGGGGTCGCAGATTCTGGGCGCGCCGCGAGCCATCGGAGCCCCACCAACGTCGCCCCCCATGCGACCCCCGCCAGCGCTCCGAAACCGTTGCCGCGGACCGGGTCCGGGGCGGTGGCGGACGGCGGGGCGTCGCCGAAGAGGAGGAGGCCGAGGCCGGCGGCGAGGATCGCCATCAGCAGGCCGTCCCGCTTGCGCACCCGCTCCCCCAGGAGAATCGGCGATAGCAGGAGCACGTAGAGGGGCGCCGACGACTGCAGGAAGATCGCGTTCGCCGCGGTCGTGGCTTTGTTGGCCACCACGTAGCTCACCAGCGTGACGGCGTAGGTGCAGGCGACCACCAGGGTCCGCCCCGACCACGCCCCCCGCGCCGCCGGCAGCAGCACCCACAGAGCGACCGCGGCGATACCGCAGCGGAAGCCGGCGACCTGCCAGGCCGTCAGCCCGCATGCCTTCACCGCCACTCCGCCGGTCGAGAAGAGGGCCGCCGCCAGCAACAGCTGGATCCGCCCGCTGGATCCAGTCACCATGGGCAGCGGTCCACGGACACGCGCGCGGGGCTACCCGACGACCGGGAAGGCGACCCGGAAGACCGCGCCGCCGGCGGGGGCGTCGCTGTAGGTGATCTCGGCCCCCTGCGCCTGGGCCAGCATGCGAACCAGCACCAAGCCCAACCCCAGACCCGCCGGCGCGTCCCGTCCGTCGCCGCGGGCGAAGGGGCGGAAGAGGCGGCGACGCAGGGCCTTACCCACGCCGTTTCCGTTGTCCGCCACGGAAAGGATGACCTGCTTCGCTTCCTGGGCCACCTTGACCACGATCCGGCGATCTTCGATGTCCCGCGTGTACTTCTCAGCGTTGTCCAGCAGATTCTGGACGATATGGCCCACCGCGTCACGGTCGAAGGATACCGCCGGAAGGCCTTCCGCCAGGTTGAGCTCTACCTTCGCCCCGGCCTCTTCGAGGGTGCGGCGCTGACGCCTGTAGGCTTCATCCACGGCGGCGGACAGGTCGCCGGTCTCCGGATTGACCGGGAAGGCCCCCCGTTCGAGACGGGTGAAGCTGAGCACGTTGGTCACGACCCGGCCCAGCCGCTCCGCCTCGGAGGCGATACGGCGGGCGTAGTCCCTGGCCCGGCCGGGGTCGCCGAGGCCCTCCGCCAGCATCTCGCCGTAGAGCCGGAGGCCCGCCAGAGGGGTCCGCAGCTCGTGGGCCGCCGAGGCGGCGAACTGTGACTGCTGTTCCGCCAGACGTTCGCTCTGGGCCACCAGGGCGACCACCAGCAGCCCCGCCGCCAGGGCCGCGAGGGTCCCGAACAGGAAGGTACGGTAGAAGCTCGCCCGCTCCCGCGCCACCTCGGCGGCGGCGTCCGCCAGGGAGCCGGAGATGTCGAGGGAGATCTGCCACGGGGTACCGTCGACCACCACCGATACGTCGCCGGCCCCGCGCTCCCGCTTCTGACGACCCTTCGGCCGCGGCTCGAAGACGGAGGGGTAGGTTCCGTCCGCCGTCGCCTGGGCGATCCCGGAGTTGGACACTACAAAGCCCTGGGCCCAGTCGCCGGCGGGGGTCGCCACCCGCCGCAGGGCCACCAGGGCCGGGCTGCCCCCCACCGGCAGGGTGTGCCAGCGAAGCGGGGACACGGAGATCTGAACCGACCCCTCCGAGCTCCCCCCTCCACCGGCATCGGCGACGGGGCCGTCGTCTCCGCCGTATTTGAGATCGGCGTAGAGCTCGTTGGCGTCGAGATGCTGTCGCCAGGCCAAGGGGTCGAGCCGTTCAACGTGGAAGAAGGCCGGGCCGTCCCCGGGCAGGCCGCCCCAGTCGTCGGTCTCCGGCCCGCCGGAGGAGGGGTCGGCGTAGGCCATCTCGAGGGCCCAGAGCACCGCCACGTCGTGTAGCTTCCACAGCAGGGCGCAGTGGTGCGGCTCGTCCGCTGTCTCCTGGAGACTCAGCTCGGGGAAATCTTCGTTGACCGTCGGCAGACTCACGTGGCCGTCCTGGTCGACCTGAAAGTGGGCTTCGATGATCGGGTCCGCAGCGCCCTGGGCGAGGGGGGAGACAGAAACGGAGACCCCTTCCGCCACCCCCTTGGGATCGTGGAAGAGATTGCGGTAGTGGTAGAAGGGCCGCCGCGACTCCGCCTCCCGAAGGGCCTCCAGGCGGGTGCCGAGGCGCTTGGCCTGGTACAGAGCTTTCTTGTGACCGTAGGAGTGGGCGGCCTCTTTGCGTAGGCTCGCTTCCCGGTCCAGCTGCCGCAGCCCGGCGTAGAGCCAGGCGCCGCAGGGTACCGAAATGGCGACTCCGATCAAGGCGGCGGCCACCGCCGTGCGCCGCAGCTTTGGACTCATTCGCAAGACCATCGGTAGCCCACGCCGGTGACGGTGGCGATCACCCGGGGCGTGGACGGATCCCGCTCGATCTTCTGGCGGAGCTTGGCGATGGTCATGTCGACGGTGCGGGTCTGCAGGTTCCCTACGGTTCCCCAGACGTGCTCGAGCAGCTCGGACCGGGGCACGCTGCGGCTGCGATGTCGGTAGAGCCAGCGCAGGATCCCTACTTCCCTTGCGGTGAGGGAGAACTCTTCACCGTCCCGCTCGGCCCGGCACCGTCCAAGGTCGACGACGCAGCCGTCGGCCTGGATCACCTCCGGCTCCGAGGGCATGGATTTCAGGCGCCGCTCCACCGCCTCCACCCGGGCCAAGAGCTCCCGCACCCCGAAGGGTTTGGTGACGTAGTCGTCGGCGCCGGAACGCAGTCCTCGGACTTTGTCTTCCTCCGCCCCGCGGGCGGTCAGCATCAGGATCGGTACGGACGGCCTCGCCACCCGCAGACGCTGGCAGACCTCGATGCCGTCGAGCTTGGGGAGCATAAGGTCGAGAACGACGAGGTCGTAGGCGCCGGTGGTACCCGCCTGCACGCCGGCCTGGCCGTCGACGACGGCATCGACCTCGTGGCCGGCCCCCTGGAGCAGGTCCACGAGTCCATCCCGCAGCATGGGATCATCTTCGACTACGAGGATTTTCATCGGCATCTCCGAGCGGTCGGCAGAAATCGGCGGAAGCGAACCGTGCGCTTCGACGGCGCCTCGAATCAGGATAGCCGAACGCTATCGACCGACCGGTAAAAGTGGTGTCAAAGGGTCGGCGTCACCGCTGATGGAAACGCGCCAAAATGCAGAACGCCAGGCGTCCGCAAAGGGCGCCTGGCGTCGAATCGAGCCGGAGGTTCGGCTCCGCGGGGTCAGTCGACCCGGGTGTTGACGAAGAAGGTCCGCTCGCCGATGAGGGTGCGCTCACCCTGGGTGTCGACCACGATCACCTCCACCTGGCGGAAGCCTTCGGCGAAGGAGCTGGCGGGAAGCTCGAGGCGCCACACCGGCCGGTTCACGTTGGGCCAACCCGGGAAGCTGGAGATCACGCCGGGCCGCGAGTCGACGCCGTAGGCGGCGTTGCCGAAGAAGTCGCCGTCGACCCAGATTTCAACGGAGCTCACCGTGCCGCGGGCCACCGCCCAGCCTTGGAACAGGATGTTGCCGTCCACGGAGTACTGGCGACCTTCCCGGGGCGATTCGATAAAGCCGAGGACACCGGCGCTGGCGGGATCCCCCGGCCGATCGCCGAAGCACCAGAAGTTGACCGGGATCTCGTCGACGTTGGCGGTCTGGGTCGAGAGGTCTCCGCTGCGGATGGTGAGGGTGTGGAAACCGCGGACCCAGCCGGCCTGGATCAGCGCGCCGACATCGAGGAGGAAGCGGAATCCCGCCGTGGGGGCATCCTTGGCGAAGGGGTAGGAGCGTTCGACGTCGAGCCGCGGGAAGCCGTAACAGTTGTGCAACCCCAGTCCGGTGGCGAAGGTGCAGTCGATCCGGGTGCTGTAAAGGATGCTGCCGTCCAGGAGGAGCTCGGTCCAGGCGATCCCCGCGTCGCCGGTCTCGACTCCGAGGTCCAGCGCCCAGCCGGTCACCGGAATCCGCGGATCGAGATCCTGACTGTTACCGTCGCAGTCGCCGTAGAGGTCGGCGTTGCGCTGCGGGAAGTCGATCTTGCCGAAGGGCGCGAGGATAGAGGTGTTGTTGACGAAGTTGATGCTGTGGATGCCGTCGAGGATCACCTCGTTCCCGGCGTTGGTGAGCACCTTCGCGGTCACCCGATGCCGACCGTTCGTGAAGTCGGTCGTATTCATGAACAGGCCGAAGCCCGGACCGGGCGAATCGGGGAAGCCTGGGTACAGGTCGGTCACCAGCGGCCGCGGCCGTCCGTAGACGAACTGGCTGATGTCCTCACCGTCGACCTGCAGGGTCACCCGCTTGACGCCGGAATCCGCCAGCGCCCAGCCCGTGACCGGCAGCGCGCCCGTGCCCGAGTCGCCGTTCGGCGGACCGTCGAAGAATCCGATCACAGTTTCCTGCGCCCCGACGGGGAGGGCACCCAGGACCGCCGAGAGGCCGAGCACGATCATCCAGCGCTTCATCGCTTTACTCCTCGTAGCCGAGCCTTGCTCCGGGCTGGAGGTCGGTTCGGTTGCGTGTGCTGTTCCGAGCTCGGGATCCCTTCGGCGCCCGCCCGGCGGCCCCAAACGCCGCTTGGGGGGGCGTCGGTTTTCGCCAGAACCAGGGTGAGATGGCCTTGGAACCCTCGAGTATTACTCGAACTATTCGCGTTATTCTATACTAAGCGTTCCGGCTCTCGTCAACGCGGACCGCTTTTGCCCGTTCGACAGGTCCCCGCCGCCCCCTTCTCATCGCCCCGCCTTGCCGAGGTCCGAGCCGGATTGGCCCCGCAGGTAAGCCACCACGAGGTCACCGAGGCGGGGAACGTCGTAGCCACCCTCCTGGATTGACCAGAGGCGGCCGTCGCAATGGCGGTCCGCAACGGCCGACAGGCGACGTCCCCAATCTTCGAAACCCGCCTCCGTCACCCGCATACCCCCCAAGGGATCCCCCACCCAGGCGTCGAAGCCGGCGGAGATCAAAAGGGCTTGGGGACGGAAGTCGTCGAGGGCGGGCTCCAGCGTCTTGGCGAAGACTTCAGCGTAGTCGTCATCCCCAGAGCCGGCGGGGAGGTTCACGTTCAAGGTGGCGCCGGCACCTTCGCCCTGGCCGCGCTCCGTGACGAGGCCCGTCCCCGGGTAGAAGGGGTGCTGATGAACGCTGAGGAAGAAGACTTCACCGCGGTCGTAGAAAGCGTCCTGGGTACCATTCCCGTGGTGGACGTCGAAGTCCAGGATCGCGACCCTCGATAGCCCGTGCCCGTCGAGCAGGTGCTGGGCCGCGATGGCGATGTTGCTGAGGTAGCAGAAACCCATCGCGTAGTCCCGGCCGGCGTGGTGACCCGGGGGACGGACGGCGGCGAAGGCCCTTCGACCCGCCCGCTCCATCGTCCAATCCAAAGACCGGAGCGCGACGGCCACCGCCGCTTTGGCGGCCCGCCAGGTCTCCGGCCCCAGGGGATTGTCGGCGGAATCGATCAGGCCGTCCCCCCGCTCCACCGCCGCGCGCAGCCGGCGCACATAGTCGGCGTCCTGGAGGGCCAGAATCGCACGATCCACCCTGCCCTCCTCGGGATCGGCCCCGCGGTCCACCGAAATCGACCGCTCCAGCTCTTCGAGGACGGACGACAATCGCTCCGGGCACTCCGGATAGCCCGCCGGGGCCCGATGGAGCAGGCAAGCGTCATGGGAGAAAACACGTGTTTCCATGGGCACTTAGCCTATGCCATCGGGCTCGCCGTGTCATCGGTCCGCAGGGGGCAACCGAGCCTGACCGCGATGGGGGCGGTTCGGTCGACGACTCCGCCCACGGAAGGGCCGCGGTCTCACCGGTGTGGCAGATCGATGCCCTCCGCCGCCAGGGACAGCCTGAGGCGGTGGACCATACGATCCACCTCCCGGGGCACCATGCCGACAACGACCCGACAGATCTCCTTGCTGGTAAGCCCCTCCAGGAACGCCAAACCCATGGCACGGACCCTTTGGGCCGAGCTCCCTCCGACGGGGCTGCGGTCGCACAGGTCGAGAAACTGCCGGCGACGTTCGCGGCGGATCAGGCGCTGCACCGGGGTCTTCGGCCCGCGGGGGGCGCGGCTCTCTTCAGCCGCCTGGGCGACCCGTCGAGGCGATCTAAGGTCGCCCAAGCGGATGGGCTCTCCGCTTTGGAACCGCTTGCCGGCTTGTCGACGCCGCCTTCGGTCGATGGCCTGATTCTTCGCCGCACAGCGCAGGAAGCTCCAGACCGCTTCGTCGTCGTCGGCGGCGAACCCCTGGCCCCGGGTCAGCAGTTGCAGATAGAGATCCTGCACGAGCTCGTCGATGTCCGCCTCGGTGACCGGCACCCCGGCGCTGCCGGAGGCGGCCCGCACGAATCCGCGCAGGCGGCGACCTAAGATTCGGACGAGGTCATCCCAATCCGAATCCCGGCGCGCGGCCAGGCAGCGCTGTAGAAGTTGGTGAAGCGGCGTGGAGCTTGGGGTCGAGGCCATGGTTCCTTCCTCCGTGTTGGAGAAAGGAGGCCGCGACTCGGCGGGTTGGCGCGGGCGTTCGCCTGCAGCAAAGGTATGGAGAGGCTACCACAGCCCAGCCCCCCCGTCGGAAGGGTCGTCAGGCGTCGATTTGGGCCCTGGCCACCAACGCGTTCCGCGCCGCCGAAGCCTTGTCCAGCAGCGTCGGCAGATCGAGGTGGGTGAGGCGACCGTCCTCCACGAGCTGCTCGCCGGCGACGAACACGTGCCGTACCTGGGACCTCGACGCGCCGAAGACCACCAGGTCGTGCGGGTCCACACCTTCGGCCGCGGCCATCTCTGGACGATCCAGGGCCAGGACGGTGAGATCTGCGTCCTTCCCCTGCTCCACCGTGCCGATTCGGTCCCCGAGGCCCAGGACTCGCGCCCCTTCGCTGGTGGCCAGGCGCAGGGCATCGACGCCGGAGAAGGAACCGGGGCCCCGCGCGTTGGCCTGGAGCAGAGCTGCCAGCCGGAGCTCCTCCAGAACGTCTAATCCGTTGTTGCACCCTGCGCCGTCGCAGCCCACGCCCACGGGGATGCCGGCTCGGCGATGCCCGACCACGTCGGCGACGCCGGAACCGAGCTTCAGATTCGCCGCGGGACAGTGGACCACCCCGACCCGGCGGCCGACGACCTTGGGGTAGTGCCCCTCGGTCAGCTGGACGCCGTGGGCGATCCGCAGGTCGGCATCGAGGATGCCGTGCTCGTCGAAGTACTCGATCTCGTCCCGCCCGCCCTTGAGCTGTCTTACCGCCTGGGCTTCGTCGCGGTGCTCGAGGGCGTGGGTGTGGATCGGCCAGCCGTGGCGGTCCGCCAGCTCGCGAATCCCCAGCCAGAGGCGGTCGGAGCAGGTGAGGATGAATCGCGGATTCAGCGAGTAGGATACCCGGCCACCTGGCCGCCCAGGCAGCTCCAAGCCCAGGGATTCGGTGTCGACGAGGGTTTCCTCGGCCCGTTGCCGCAGGCCCGTCGGCAGCGCGGCCCCGTCGTCCATCAGGCACTTGCCGGTGATCCCCCGCATACGGGAGTCCAGCAGGGCTTGGAGAAGGCCGCGGAATCCCGGGCCGAGGCCGATGTCCTGGACCGTGGTCGTCCCACCGAGCAGGCACTCGGCGGCGCCTTGGAGGGAGCACCAGTAGGCGCTCTCGTCGTCGTGGGCGGCTTCGAGGGGCCAGATGCGCTCCCGCAGCCAAGGCAGGAGGTGTCGGCCCTCACCCAGGCCCCGGAAGAACGTCTGGCCCAAGTGAATATGACCCTGGATGAGTCCAGGGAGCACCAGGTGGCCCTGAATGTCGATCAACCGGGTGCCCGGGATCAGCGTCAGGGACCTTCCGATGGCCGCGATTCGGCCGTTCTGGATGAGGATCTCCGCCCTCGGAAGAACGGTGGCCTCGGCGTCCATCGTCAGCACCGTACCGCCGTAGAGCAGTACGGGCCTGGATGACGGTGGGCGCAGCTCGATGCGCTGGGCGCCGGGCATCACGGGCTCGCGTCCGAGTCCGATCTGGCGACCGGACCCGAGACCGGCTTAGCGCAGCTTCTCTTCGACGAACTCGACGTGCTTGCGCACTTTGGGGTCGTACTTCTTCATCCGAAGCTTCTCGGTGGAGAGCTTCTTGTTCTTGGTCGTTGTGTAGAAGTAGCCGGTTCCCGCCGACGAGACGAGCTTGATTTTTTCGCGCATTGGAAGGACTCCAGTGAAGGGAGGGTGTGCCGAGGCTCGCCTGCGGTGCAGACGCAAGAAACCGCCGCGCTCGGTTATCTTAGCGCGACGGCCGCTGCTGTGGAGGCTGTATGAACCTCCAGGAACTTATATGGCGGGGCCGACGGGACTCGAACCCGCGACCTCCGGCGTGACAGGCCGGCATTCTAACCAGCTGAACTACGACCCCGCTGAAGTCTGTCTTTACTACCGATCTCAAATTCCGGAGCGTTGGTGACGCGGTTTCCGGGTCCCCCCCGATGGTGGGAGGTGTGGGACTCGAACCCGCGACCCCCTGCGTGTAAGGCAGGTGCTCTAACCAGCTGAGCTAAACCCCCGCCGGCCGGAGACGCGAATGATAGGCAAAGCGATGTCCCCAAGTCAACGCTCTTTTGGATCGAGTTGCGAATTCTTCCGGCGAGGGACCTCTTTGTGTCCTCACCAATCCCCCGCGAGGTCGGATCCCCGGCGTTCGGGACCGTGTCAGACTCCCCAATCCAGTAGAGCCGGGATCGAAGCTCTCGTCCGAATCGAGCCCCAAGAACCCCTCGCCGCCCCCAACACCTTCCGGATACCCGAGACACCCTCTGGATCCTCGCGATAGAGTCCGTCCGACCGAACCCAACTTCGCAACAACGTCAAGCTCACAAGCCCACCAAAGGAGCCGTTCCACGATGTACAGCGTTCCTGACCTGTCCTATGCCTTGGATGCCCTCGAGCCCCACATCGACGCCCGGACCATGGGAGTCCATCACGGTAAGCATCACGCCGCCTATGTCGCCAACCTGAACAAGGCCGTCGACGGCCACCCCGAACTCGAAGGCAAGTCCGTCGAGGAGCTCGTCTCCAACCTCGACAGCCTGCCGGAGTCCATCCGTACAGCGGTACGCAACAACGGCGGTGGCCACGCCAACCACAGCCTCTTCTGGGACGTCATGGGCCCGAACGGCGGTGCGCCGAGCGGCGACCTGGCGGACGCCATCCAGCGGGACTTCGGCGGCCTCGACAAGCTCAAAGAGCAGCTGAACGGCGCCGGCATGGGCCGGTTCGGATCCGGCTGGTCTTGGTTGGTGAAGGACGGCGACCGTCTGGCGGTGATGTCCACCCCGAATCAGGACAGCCCCTTGACGGAAGGCAAGACGCCGATCCTCGGGGTCGACGTCTGGGAGCACGCCTACTACCTGCACTACCAGAACCGCCGCGCGGACTACCTCTCCGCCTGGTGGAATGTCGTGGCTTGGGATCGAGTGGCCGCCCGGTTTGCCGGCTGACTCCCCCTTTCGATGAACCGCCCCAGGGCGGTCATGTCTTGCTCTGCGCCCCGCGATCGCGGGGCGCTTGGCGTTTCCGGGCTAGGAATCGTCCACCGGGAGACAATCACTAAATTTTGAATATTGAGAAGCTTGCACAAGACTGACAATTGAATGCGCACCGCTGCAGCCAAGTTCCTTTGCTAATTCAAGAATTACTCAATATATAAATCCATACCATCACCCTCGGGCCGAAAAGCCGGAGATCGCTCTTCGCAGCCATGCTCCTCAACGGCGGACCACGAATCTGTCCAAGCCTCGTTCCGGAGCCAGAGACGCGTCCCCCCGGCGAGCCCCATCGATTGTCGAGGAACTGGAAACCTAGTATCGAATCCGCAAGGCACCGGAGGTAGACCATGACCCCTGAACATCCGCCCCGTCCCACCAACCGTCGCATGACCAAAGTCTTCAAGGCCCTCGCGGACGGAACCCGCCAGGAAATCCTGCAGCTGCTCGAAGACCAGCAATACACCGTCGGCGAGATCGTCTCTCGGTTCGACCTTTCGCAGCCGACCATTTCCCGGCATCTGTCGGTACTCAAGGAAGCCGACCTAGTCATCGACCAGAGGCGTGGCCAGAACGTCATCTATCGGCTCAACGACGGCGCCCTCGCCACCTCGATGCGCCAGTTCTTCGGCCAGTTCCGCAGCTGCCAAGAAGTTCTCCGCTGAACCGCACCTAGCCGTTGGAAGCCTGCTTCGGGGTAGGCCCCATCCCCATTTCCGGGGAACGGAGGGTCGCCGGAGCTTTAACCCTTTGCCAGCCACACGACTTTGGGTTATCTTCTGCGCCGGGTCGCGTCCGCGAAGTCATCGCGGCGCCGAGGTCCACGTTTCTCGATACCGGGCGGTGTAGCTCAGCTGGTTAGAGCTAACGACTCATAATCGTTAGGTCAAGGGTTCAAGTCCCTTCACCGCCACCATTCCCTCCCCTAAAATCACCCCCCAGTCGGCCCCCGGAATCGAAGCCCACGTCGAGCGCTTCCTCGATCGAGCCGGCGTCCAAGCCGACGACCTGATCCTCGTCGCCTTCAGCGGCGGCCCCGACTCCTCGGCCCTGCTCCAGAGCCTGAGCGCACTACGACCTCGAAGGCTCCGGCGTCTCCACGCGTTCCACGTGGATCACGGACTCGACCCCGATTCCGACCGGCGAGCCGCGGCGGCCCTACGGCTCGCAAACCGCTGGCGCATCGACGTTTCCGTGGAACAGCTCGGCGCCCCTCCGCCGCCGGGGGAGAGCCTCGAGGGATGGGCGCGGGAACAGCGATACAGCGCCCTAGACGCCGCCGCGGATCGCCTAGGTGCACGCTGGATCGCCACCGGCCACCACGCCGACGATCAGGCGGAAACGGTCCTGCTGCGGCTCCTCTTCGGCAGCGGTCTGCGTGGCCTTGGGGCGATGCCCCCCATCCGCGGCCGACTCCTTCGCCCCCTCCTCGAGCTCCGCCGCAGTGTCCTAACCGAAGCCCTCACGAGCTCAGGTGCCAAGACGGTCCGGGACCCCACCAACCGAGACACCCAGGTTCCCCGAAATCGAATCCGCTCGGTCCTCCTACCCGAAATGAAAGTTAGGGAGCCGGCGCTGGTGGAACAGCTGGTCTCGTTGGCCAAGGCGGCGCGGTCCGCCAACCACCGGCTCGGCGCCTGGATTGACGATCACCTCGACCTTCGCCCTCTCGACGCCACCAACTTCGGGGCAGTCTCAGGGCACGCGGACCCCGCCGCCGCTCCAGCGGGCCTCCAAAGCGACCTGGGGGCCTTCGCGGATCTACCCGACGCATTATGGCCAATCGTTCTCGGACACATGCACCAGCGAGCCGGCATCCCGTATCCGGCTTCGGCGACCGCGCGCCGGGAGTTGCGCCGTCAGGTCGAGGCCGGGGGCCGAATCGGCTGCGACTGCGGATCCGGATGGCGATGGGAGGGGGACCCCCAAACCCTGCGCCTGGTGCGGGCGACAACACCGACGCCAGAATTCACGTATACTTTCCAGGCTCCGGGGTCGTTTCTGATCCCAGAGCTGTCGATGGTGCTGAGCCTCGAACGAGGATCTCGCGCCCCCTGGATGCTTCGCGGAGAGCCGGACCGTACCGGAATCGCCCTGCCGGGTCATTCCAAGCGGGTCACGATCCGCAACCGACGACCGGGGGACCGAATCCAGCCGCTCGGCAGCCCGCACTCCCGACGCTTGAAAGACGTTCTCATCGACCGCCGAATCCCCCGTCTTCGTCGGGATCGACTGCCGCTCTTGGTGATCGACGGCGCCATCGCCTGGATTCCCGGTGTCACCGTCGGCGAAACGTTTCGCCTCCGAGAGGACTCCCCGGTATGGATCGCCCAGATCCGACCTGCCCCGCCCGAATTCGAGAATCCGTCGCCGCCCCGGACCGGCGAATTGCAGAAAGGTAACGAGCCTTGAACTCCACTTTCAGGTCACTGCTGTTCTGGATCGTGATCTTCGCCGTCGTCGTCCTGCTCTGGCAGACGATCAACAGCGGCACCGGGGATCGCGAAGAGATCGTTTTCTCGGAGTTCCTCACTTCGATCGAGAAGAGCGAGGTCGCCGAGGTCACCCTCAAAGAGCGCGAGCTGGTGGGCCGCTACGTCGGCAGCACCAAGCCGGAGGAGAAGGCCGACTTCCACGTCGAGCATCCGGTTTGGGAGGGCCTGGTCCCCAAGCTGCTCGACGCCGGCATCGTGGTCAAGTCCGAGAAGCCCAAGGACAGCCCCCTCCTGGCGATCTTCTTGACCTGGGGACCCGTGCTCCTGATCGTGGGTCTTTGGATCTTTTTCATGCGCCAGTTCCAATCCGGCGGCAACAAGGCCCTGTCCTTCGGCAAATCGAAGGCAAAGCTGCTCAATACCGGCGGTAAGAAGGTAACGTTCGACGACGTCGCCGGTATCGAGGAGGCGAAATCCGAGTTGGCGGAGGTGGTGGAGTTCCTCAAGGAGCCCCAGAAGTTTCAGAAGCTCGGCGGCAAGATCCCCAAGGGCGTGCTCCTGATGGGGGCTCCGGGAACCGGCAAGACCCTCCTTGCCCGCGCCATCGCCGGCGAAGCCAACGTGCCGTTCTTCTCGAACAGGTCCCGGACGCGGCTGGCGCCGACGCCGACGAACATCTCCACGAAATCGGAACCTGAGATCGAGAA
>JBCDIS010000074.1:0-32927 GCA_038748685.1 Acidobacteriota bacterium
ACTCCATCAAGAACCGATGGGGGCTTTGGCCAAGGCTACGCTTGAAGAGCCGGGAGAAGTGGGATGGGCTCAGGTTGGCTTCCCGCGCCAGATCCTCGACGCCGAGGTCCCGCCCGTAGTGCCGTTCGATGAACGCGAGGACCCGTCCGTATTCCTTCGAGGAGAAGCGCGAGGCGTTCTCCATCACCTCGTCGAGGCGGTGGCTGTACCTGCGGATCAGCTTGACCAGGAAGATGCGTGCCAAGGACTCGTAGACCACCGACGAGCCAGCGTCGTCGGCCGCGAGGGCCTCCCGCAGTAAGTCCCCCGCCTCGCAAAGGTCCGGATCGGAGAACTGGGGCAGGTCCTGAAGTTGATCCCCGGTGAGCAACACGCCGGCTTCGTTCTCGGCGAATCTCCGCAGCCGTTCCGGCTCCAGGGTCACCACGATCACCCTTGAGCGCCCATGCCAGCGCCACCCCGATCGGACCCCCGCCGGAGTGACCACGATCTCCCCGGGGCCGAAGAGGAAGTCCCGGTGCTCACCGTCTCTCCAGTTCTCGACGCGATGGGGTTGCTCCCGAAGGTTGAGGAGCACGTGGTGCTGCGAGTACACCGCCTCCGGCATCTCCCCAGACTCGGCCTCGAAGTACTCCAGGGAGAGGAGCTCCGCGGCGGAAGGCCGGGCTCGACCGGCGCTCTCGAGCAGCGGCCGGCTCGGGTATACGTCTTGGTATCGATGGGACAACGCCTAGAACCTCGAGACTTTAGCTAGAGCTTAGCCAACGTTTAGGGGGACTTCAGGACGGATTTCGGGGCGGAGTGGTCGAGTGGCCCCACTCAACAACACCTCCCCGAAAGGAGACGTTATGAAGATGCTGACACAGCCCCGAAACCGCGCAAAGCTGACCCGCCTGGTTCTCGCCGGTATGGTGCTCTCCCTCTTAGCCGCGACCGTTCAGGCCGGCGAGGATCCAGACTGTCAAGTCTGCACCACGCGAAGCGGGCCCAATGGTGTTTCGGTGCAGTATTGCGATGCGCCCCCCAGTCACCTGGCTGCCTGGGCCTTCAAGCGATGCAACATCGTGTGCTCGGGAATCTTCTTCCCGATCTGCTACTGCCTCGTGGCGGAGGCCTGCGGTGACCCGCTGCCCCTCGAAAACGGCAGGGTCTTCGGATCGGACGAAGAGGGCCAAGCCTACGAAGCGCGCCTCACCCGAGGCCTGGTGGAGAGCTTGGGCAACGTCGACCCGTACGTCGCAGCCCTGCTCGACCGGCCCCTCGTCACCGGTGAGTTCAGCGGCAGACTCCAGCCTTCGGTGGCCCTCCACGCGGACGGGCTCCCGGCGGACGCCTTTCCTTACCGCTTGGCCCAGTGGGTCGACGGGAACCATGCGTCCTTCGAGCTGGAGATCGACCAATATCCTGGGCTGACCCGGGTCAGCGGGCAGATCTGGGCGGAGGGACAGGCCATCTTCCTCGAAGTGGAGCGTGCCGACGGCGGGGTCGAGCAGATTCATCTGCAAGAAACCCCTGAGAAGGACGTCGCCTTCTCCACCGGTCGCTGATCCCTGGGGGTCGACCCGGGGCCCCCGGGTCGACCCTGTTTCGCTCCCCGGCGACGGGCCGTCAGCCCCTTCGACGGGGGCTCCTGGAGTCGACATCGAATCGGTTCGTCGCTAGGGCGCGGACGGAGTCGAGGATGGCGAGGAAGCGGGGGTCGTCTCGGAGCCCGCCGAAGGCCGGCTCCTTGGCGAGGGTCAGGAGCGACGGATCCCGGTGCTCCAGGAGCTGGCCCAACGTGGCGAGGGACGCCTCGGTCTCACCGGCCCGGGCTTCGACGGCGGCCCGCAGGAGACCTTCGAGGGCCCCGCGGTCGACCTCCAGCCATCTGGAGTAGAACGCCGGAAGCCCCCCGGCGGCGAAGGCGGCCCGCAGGGATGTCTCGACCTCCGCCGTCCCAACCTCGGAAGCCCCGTCCACGATGAGGGGCAGGTAGACCTCCAGCGCCTCGGCGTCGCGTCCCAGCAGGTCCAGCAGGCCCGCCCTCAGCCGCTCCACGACGCGGGGGCGGGGCTCCCCCATCGATTCGACGATCCCCAGGGCCTCCTCCAACCGGTCGTCTTGGAGCAGCACCGAGGCGAGGTTCAAAAGGTGGTCAGGGTTCCAAGGGTCCAAGCGGACGGCTTTGCGGGCCTGAGCCTCCGCCGCCCGGTGTCGACCCTGGGCGCACAGCAGCTGGAGGTAGTGGGCGTGGGGGGCCGCGGCCGCCGAGCTGTGCTGGAAGGCCCGGCGGAAATCCACCTCGGCGCTGTCGAGATCCCAATCGAAGTAGAGGTAAAGGAGGGCGCTGAGGGTCCACGCCGGACCGAAACCCGGATCGAGGGCCAGGGCGTCTTCGACATCCCGCCGGGCCGCTTCCAGCAGCGCCGCGGCTTCCGCCGGTGGAGAGCTCCCCCGCTGCCGTAGGCGAAGGTTCGCACGGGAGACCCGAACCGGCGCAAAGCCCGGCGCCAGGGAGACCGCCCGGGCAAGGTCCGCCTCAGCAGCGGCGTAGCCCTCGGGGGTCCCTTCCTTGATCGAAAGCTCGGCGTCGACCCAGGCCATCTTGGCGGCCTTCGGCACCCAGGCGTCGGTGGAGGGGGCGGCGTCCACCTCCCCAGTTGTCCCTCCGACCCGCAGCTGCGCCGCCACCGCCGCGGCGATCGCCGCTTCCAGGGCCGGCAGATCGGAGATCGGTCCCGTGAACCGCTCCCCCCAGAGGCTCCGGCCGGTCCCAGGGTCAAGCAGGGATACGGACGCTTGGAGGATGTCCAGGCGCCTCAGAATCGTCACGTCGAGCAGCGCGGAGATCTCCGGCGGGTCACCGTCCCCTTTCCGAGAACGGATCACCCCCAGCTCGTCCCGGACGGTGAGGGCCTGGACCAGCCCAGCCGCCAGGACCTCGGCTAGGGCCCCGTCGTCCCGGGACGGCGACGCCGGGACGATCGGCCGCAGCGCCACGGTGGGTCGGAGGTCGGAGACCCTCGGGGCGGAGGGCCGCGGCAGGGGCCAAAGGGCCCACAGCGCCAACCCGAGAAAGGCCGCCAGGGCCCCAAGACCGACGGAACGTGGGGACGGCCTCGGCGGACGGACGGCGACGCTCGATGGCGGCCGGGAGGCGCCTTCCACGACCCCAGGGGCATGCCCCTCCATTGGCAACGGGTCCACGCCGGTGCACCACCGGTAGCCCCGGCCCTTGATGGTCTCCACGTAGCGGGCGGACTCGGCCCGGTCGCCAAGGGTCTTGCGCAGATGGTGGACCGCGACGGTCAGCACCTCGTCGCCCACGGCCCGTCCTTCCCACACCCGGTCGAGGAGCTCGCGGCGGGTCAGGACCCTCCCGCCGCCATGGACCAGCTCCAGGAGCAGCTCCATGACTTTCGGAGGCAGATCCACCGCATCGCCCGACGGCGCGCGCAGCCGATTCCTATCCGGGTAGACATTCCATCCATCGAAAACAAAGGGGGTCTCGGTCTTGCCCATGGGGCCTCCAACTGGGCCGGAAAGGACCCAACGTGGGGTCCGAAAGTGCATCGTGCCTTCGACGGGGATGCATCGATCTTCGAAGAGAGCAACCGCCGTGCCAAGGCCCGGCAACCCGGTGTCCCCCCATCCTCCACACGGATAGGCGGAGGACCCATGCGGATCTACCCACGGTCCGGGCTAAACCGCACCGACCGTGGGCATCGGCAGCACCGCCGGCCCTACGGCGCTGGGGAAGAAAAATTCAGAGCCGGTGATGCACTTCCCGCAAATCCTGCGCGCAAGGGGTAATCGGACGACTTACCCCTTCACATTCCCGCAAGGATCCCTTGCAACGGAGACGACCCCATGTCCACCCGAATGCTATCGACCCTGATTTGCGTCCTCGCCATCAACGCCTGGGGCCCCGCGGCCTGGGCCGACTGGGGACACGACGCTTTGCGCCACCAGGAGAAGCTCGACATCCTCGAACCCCTCAACCAATCCCTGTGGGTCGGCACCCACAACTCCTACAACGCTAGGAATTGGGATTCCGCCTACGTCGATCCCAACCAGTCCGAAACCCCACGCACCCAGCTTGAGAACGGGGTGCGGGAGCTGACCTTCGACGTCCACGAATACGCCGGCCAGCTACGCCTTTGCCACGGTCTGTGCTTCGGCGGCGAGAAGAAGTTCCGCAAGGGCCTGGAGGAGATCCGGGGCTGGCTCGTGGACGGCAACATGGACTCCGTGGTTCTGCTCAAGCTCGAGGTGGACAAGAACCTCGGGCAGACCGCCGATCAGCTGGAGGCGGAGCTCGGGGAGTACATCTTCAAGCCAACCCCGGGCCAGATCTCCATCGACGGCCACGGCTCCAGCTGCCACGGGCTAGAACCCCAATTCCTCAGCAAGGCCGAGGTCCTCAAGTGGGGCAAGAACGTCGTGGTGGTCCGAACCAGCCACGGCTGCCCCAGCAACAGCAGCTTCAAAAAGTGGGTCCACATCGGTCTCGAATACCACGACGAGGTCAACCCCGGGGACCATGGCTTCCAGAAGAAGTTCAAGAAACTCAACTCCCCTTCTGAATGCGAAAGCTACTCCGGCAGCCAAATGACCCGCGTTTTCGACCCGAACACACTCCTCCAGATCGGAGCTCAGGGTGCCATGGAGATCACGGAGAACAATGTGGACAGCTACCTCCGCTGCGGACTCAACATCTTCGAGATGTTCTTCTTCGACTCCGAGATCCTCTGGCCCCTGGAGTCGGAGGACCTGGTCTGGTCGTGGAAGCGGGACCGCCCCCGGAAGGAAAGCGACGGCGGCGGGGACCGGGACTGCGCCGTGCTGTTGGAGACGGACCTGCGGTTCGAGGACCGGATCTGCAGCAACTCCCATCGGTTCGCCTGCTACTCCCCGCTCCTCGACCGGTGGCAGGTCACGAACGCCCTGGGCCCGTGGTCCGACGGGGAAGCGGCCTGCGCCGACGAGTTCGGCTGGAACCCCTACGGCGGCGGCTACAGCTTCGCCGTCCCCACCGGGGTCGCCAGCAAGCGGCAGCTGGTGGACGAGCTCTCCGACGGGGAGGCGGTTTGGATCAACTACCACGACCGCAGCATCGAGGGGGTCTGGCAGCCCAACAACGGTTCCCTCTACGACCTCCGGCAGACCCAGCTCGACGGCGACCAGGACGGCCGACTTTTCAGCGACAAGAACCTCGTCTTCGAAGACATCTACACCGGACGCGGGGATTGGATCACGGCGGTCCACACGAGCCTCAAGGACGATCGCGTCTCCGGCCTCAGGATCAGCCGTATCAGCGGCGGGACCCACCTCTACGGCAAACAGGAGGGTACCGACCAGACTTTCAACCTCAGCTACGGGGAGGGCGTGACCCAGGTCCGTCACTGCTACAACGGCCGGGGCGACGAGATCCGCGGCATCACCTTCACCACCAACTGGGGACGCTCCCATTCCGTCGGTTCCTCCGGCAGCTGGTGCCGCACCCACACCTCCTCCGGATCCCAGGACCGCCTGGTGGGCCTAGAGGGCTACGAAGGATCCAACGGCCGTCTCAAGGCCCTCAGCTACTTCTTCCGCGAGGGGGGCAACTTCCGCACCGTGGTCGACAACAGCCAGTCCAGATTCTCCACCGTCGGCGGCTGGGGTATCTCCAACGACATCCCGGGGTACCGGGGCGACCACTACACCTTCACCTCCCCCGGCAACGGGTCGAACGAGGCCCGGTGGACGGCCTGGCTTCCGTCCGCCGGCTACTACAAGGTTTACGCCCGATGGCCGGAGACCCCGAACCAGGCTTCCCGCGTCGAGTACGTGATCCCCTCCGCCAACGGGCTGCGCTTCGTGATCGTGGACCCGAGCGCGTACGGTAGCGGCGGTCGCGACAACCTCCTCGGTACCTTCTACATGAACACCGGCCAGACCACGGTCACCCTCGACAACGAGGCGGACGGCACATTGATGGTGGACTCCGTGACCTTCGAGCGGGTAGCGGACTAGGGGGTCCGCTACCCCGCTGGCCCCGAATCGACGGGAGCACCGCGCCCCGCCCCCGGATCCCCGCCGCATCGGGGCCCCGCGATCGAGGGCGCGGTTCGCGTTCAGGGGCCGTCTGCAAAAACTTCGAGAATTAATTATCATTACGGGCCGGTGGCCCTTGCTAACCCCCGCGGGGTGTCCGCTCCCGCCGCCGTCCCGAACCATGCCGAACACCCCCACTCCTCGTTTTCGCGCTCTCCCGTGGATCCTGCTGACGGTGATGGCCGTCCTTTCCGCGGACTTTGGGCGCGAGCTGGCGTGTCTCGGGGAACATGGGACCCACGGCAAACGGACCCGGAGCGGGTTCACCGTCGCCGCCCCCTCAGCGGACGGCGACGACCACCACCTTCCCTGCGCGACCTGCGCCTACACGGGTCAACGCCTGGCCGTCGACCGGGCACCGACGATCGGTGATCTCACCGCACTGCACCCGGTATGGACGGCTCCGGAGGGGCTCTCCGCCCGCATAGGGGTCTGGGGCTGGAGCACCAGCCGAGGACCACCCTGGGCCTGAGCCCCGACCCCCCGGGCCGGTGAGCCCCCGGGTTTCACCGCCTCCCTGGACCTCGCCCCATAGAGGACCGAGGGCGCCCGAACCCAGAGCCTGAGAATTGGCGGGCGAGCCAGCGCGGTCCCAGCAGCGGACCCCGCCCTCAGAGGGTCCGCTAGCTCGCCGGGTACCCACGGGTTGACGTCGATCGCCCCGCTACCCCTTCCGTTCTCGTATCCTTCCGAGACCCCCTTGGGCAGCTCAGCCGAGAGGTAAGCCGATGAATCGTCAAGTCCCCCAGGTATCCCGACAGGCGGCAACCGCCGTCGACTGGCTGGTCGTGGGCGGCGGCATCCACGGAGTCCACCTGGCGGCCCGCCTCGTCGGCGATGCAGAGGTCGAGCCCGAGCGGCTGCGGATTCTCGACCCGGGGCAAAGGCTGCTGGAAAGCTGGCTGGCCTGCACCGCGGTCACCGGTATGTCCCACCTGCGTTCTTCCGGCGTGCACCACCTGGATCTCGAACCCTTCTCCCTGGTCCGCTTCGCCGGTCCCCGTCGACACCGGCGACGGGGACTCCTGAAGAAACCCTTCGATCGCCCGTCGCTCTGCCTTTTCAATGAACACTGCGATCAGGTCATCGAGCGATTCGGCCTGGGGGCATTGCAAGTACAGGATAGGGCGGAGCGGTTAGATCCTGGTGAAGACGGCGTAACGGTGACGACCGGTGGGGGGGAGGTCTTCGAGGCTGGGAGGATAATCCTGGCCATCGGTGCCGGCGGGCGGCCCTCCTGGCCCGAGTGGGCCCCCCGGCGGGAACCCCGGGTCCGCCATATCTTCAGCCCGTCCACCCCCTGGCCCCCCGAGGGGGCGGACAAGGTACTCGTGGTGGGAGGCGGCATCACCGGCGCGCAGGTGGCCCTCCGTCTGGTGGACGAGGGCCGGAGCGTCGACCTTGTCTCCCGCCACCCGCCGCGGGTGCATCTCTTCGATAGCGACCCCGGCTGGCTGGGTCCCAAGCGGATGCACGAATTTCGACGCTTGGAGAACCCGGACGATCGACGACAGCTCCTGCGGCGGGAACGGCACCGGGGTTCGGTGACCCCCGAAGTCCATCGGGCGGTCCGGGCGTCGGTCGCCTCCGGACGACTCCGGGTCCATGAGAACGGTATCTCGGACCTGCAGCTCAGGACGTTTGGCGTCGAGCTGAAGCTAGACGGGGGCCAGATACTCGAAGGCGCCCACCTGCTCCTCGCCACCGGATTCGATCCCCGGAGGCCCGGAGGTCCGATGCTCGATCGCCTCTGTGGGACAATAGAGTTCCCCTGCGCCGCCTGCGGTTATCCGGTGGTCGACTCCTACCTCCGGTGGCACCCCAGGATCCACGTCACTGGCCCCCTCGCCGAGTTGGAGCTCGGCCCGGTGGCCCGCAACATCGCCGGAGCCCGCCGAGCCGGAGACCGACTGATCGCCGCCCTGCGTCGATCGCGGTCGTCGGACCGCAGGTCAAAGGTCTCTGAATCCCTCCCCCGCCTCGGTCCGCCCGGGGCATCCGATCCACAACGCGGCCTGCAGCCGCCGAACCGGGACGACAACACGTCCGCGGCGGCGGCGGGCCCAGGCGGAGCCTATTTCCCGTGAGCTGGCTATTGGCATTCCTCGACGCCTCCTGGACGATGACGTTCCAGGCGGCGCCATACATCATCTTCGGCCTGGCCATCGCCGGTCTGATGCACGTCCTCCTGCCGGAATCCCTGGTGCTGCGGTGGATGGGGGCCCCGGGACTGTGGGGGGTCATCCGCGCCGCCATCATCGGCGTACCCCTCCCGGTGTGCAGCTGCGGGGTGGTGCCCATCACCGTCGAGCTGCGTCGCAAGGGGGCCTCCAGGCCGTCCGCCCAGTCGTTCCTGATCACCACCCCAGAATCGAGCATCGACTCGATCTTCCTGACCTGGGGCATGATGGGGCCGTTGATGGCGATAGCCCGTCCGATCGCGGCCTTCTTCACCGCGGTCCTCGGCGGAATTCTCTCGATCGTTTCGGCCCGATCCCTGGCGGATCTGACGGACAAGAGGGACCTGCCGGAGGAAGGGGATGGTCACAGCTGTCACCACGATCACGGCCATCACCACCATGATGGTCATGACCATGGCCACGACCATCATGATCATGACCACCATCACCACGCCGATCACGGGCATGACCACGACCATGGGCACCACCATCACCACCACCACGGGCACGACCATTCCCACTCGGTGGCCTTCGCCGGCAGCGACCGGGCTCGGCTGGCTCTCCGTCAGGCCCTCTTCGGTCGCGTCATCGAAAAGAAGACGCCCGCGGAAGGCGAGGCCGACCCGGCGGCGGAGGATTCCGCCACCGTGGACCCCGTCGCAAAGGCGGTCCAAGAGGACGACGGCGAGGACACGAGCCTGTGGCAGGACCTGCTGAAGCCGGCGGGCCGCTACGGCTTCGGCGAGCTGCTGGACGACCTCTCCTTCTGGCTGGTGGTGGGCATCGGCCTGGCGGGTCTGCTGACCGCCGTGCTGCCGGACGACCTGGGCGCCCTGGGTCTGGGGGAAGGCATTCTGCCGATGATCGGCCTGCTCATCGTGGGGATTCCCCTCTACATGTGCGCGTCCGCCAGCACGCCGATCGCGGCGGCCTTGATGCTGAAGGGCATCAGCCCGGGGGCCGCCCTGGTCTTCCTGCTCGCCGGCCCGGCCACCAACGCCGCCACCGTGCTCCAGCTCGGCGCCACCTTCGGCCGGCGCTTCGTGCAGATCTACGTCGCCAGCGTCGCCCTCGGGGCCCTCGGCTCCGGCCTGCTGCTGGATTTCCTACTCGGTGATATCGATCTGGTCGCGGAGCTGGACCTCGCCATGGCCCCCGAGGCCGGACCGATCACCATCACCTTCTCCCTCTTGCTCCTCGGGCTCCTCGCCCGCAGCCTTTGGCGCGGCGCCTGGGCCTCCGGAGTCGCCGAGCTGCGGGACGCCATGGCCCGCGTCGCCCCCCATCTCCCCGCAGTCGGGCGCTTCCAGCGCCGGCACTGGGCCGTCGTGGGCATGCTGGCGTTGGGGATCTTCGCACTTACGGGTCTGCGGACGGTACCCACCGGCTCCCAGGGTTACGGATTCGTCTTCGGCGCCCTGGTGCGCAGCGGCGTCGAGCCGGGCCTCCACTACCTGCCGCCTGCGCCGATCGGACGGTGGGAGATCCGCCTCGTGGACTATCCCCGCAAGACGGACGTCGGCTTCCGCACCGATCTCGACCTCATACAACGCCGCCGCGAGCTGACGGCCCTAGCGCCGAAGGACTCCTGGCACAGCCCGGTGGCGGCGATGAACTCCATCCCCGCCCAGGCGAGCTACCTCACCGGCGACGGCAACCTGGTGGAGGTCAGCTTCAGTGTCCACTACACGCTGCGGGAGGCGGAGACGTTCTTCTACGGCATCGACCACGGTCGCGACTTCGTCAACCTCTACGCCGAGGCCGTGGCCCGAGAGCTGATCGCCGGGCTGTCGCTGGAGAACTTGATGACCGAAGGCCGGGCCGGCGTCGAAACCCTCCTACGGGACCGGCTCCAGGCGGACCTCGAGGCCCGAGGGCTGGGCATCCAGATCATTTCCACCCGCATCGTCGATCTCCATCCCCCGGGAGGTGCGGTCCACGCCTTCCGCGACGTCTCGAGCGCCAAGGAGGACCGCGAAACGGCCATCCACATCGCCCGGGAGGACCAGGCGCGGCGGATTCCCCGTAGCCGCGGCTACTCGGCCAGGACGGTGGCGGACGCCGAGGCCGAGGCCGCCCGCCGGAGTCAAGAGGCCTTGGGGAAAAGCCGCTCCTTCATCGCCCGCGCCGCGCCCTTCGGCGAGCACCGGAGTCTCCTGCGGCACCTGCTTTGGATCGAGAGCCTGGAACGCACGTTGCCGGGCCGCGAGAAGCTCATCCTTCCGCCGGACCGCGGTCCGGCCACCACCCGGGGGGTCACGCTTTGGCGGGGCCCCACCACCCCCCCACCCCTCTTCCCGGAGGAAGACCATTGAAACGCATCACACGTAACGGGTGGTTGACCGCGGCCCTACTCCTCGCTGCGGTCCTGGCGCCGTCCTGCTGGTTCACCATCCACGAGACCGAAGTGGGGATCGTCACCCGCTTCGGGAAGCCCCGCGGCGAGCTGGCGGAGCCGGGGCTTCACCTCAAGCTGCCCTGGCCCGTCGACCGCGTCCTGCGCCTCGACCGCCGGCTCCTCGTCTTCGACAACGAACCCGCCGAGATGCTCACCCGGGACAAGCGCAACATCCTCGTCGACAGCTTCGTTGTGTGGCGCATCGAGGACCCCCTACGCTTCGCCCAAACCGTCCGCACCCGACTCGAAGCCGAAGCGCGGCTGCTGGATCTCGTGGCTTCGGGCCTGGGGGCCGCCGTCGGCCAGGAGCCGCTGGACCGGCTGATCAACGTCGATCCAGAGGCCGTGCGACTGCGCCAGGTGGCGGAGCGGACCGCCGAGTCGGTCCGCGAGACGGCCCTACCCAGCTTCGGTATCGGCATCGTCGATCTACGACTCAACGGATTCAACCTGCCGCCGCAGAACCGTTCCAGCGTCATCGAGCGCATGCGGGCCGAGCGCGGCCGCATCGCCTCCGCCTTCCGCAGTGAGGGGGAGGAGGAGGCGCTCAAGATCGAAGCCGAGGCTGGCAAGGAGGAGGACCGGCTGATGGCGGAGGCCGAAGCCCGCGCGGCGGCGATCCGCGGCGAGGGGGAAGCGGAAGCCCTCGCTCTCCTGGCGGAGGCCTACGCCAAGGATCCGGAGTTCTATCGGTTCCTGCGGGATCTCGAAGCCTACGAGAAGATCCTCGACGACAACACCACCCTCTTCTTGGACTCGGACGCCCCGCTGTTGGAGACCCTCCATGGCCGGTGACGCCGGGATCCCCGCCTCGGTGAGGCTGATCTGGGCCCTGCGGGACGCCCTGCGGCGCCATCGCCGGCGGGTCCTTTGGGGGCTGGCCGGCGCCGTCTTCCTCGCCGTCGCGTTCCGGGGCTTCTACACAATCGACAACGGCGAGTCCGGCGCCCTGCTGCGCTTCGGCGCCCTGGTGGACGACGCCGTGGCCCCAGGGCTTCACTACCGTCTGCCCCTGGGTATCGATGAGGTCGTCGAGAAGCGCACCGGCGAAGTCTTCCGCATGGAGATCGCCGGCGATTGGGCTCCACGGTTGAGCCTGGTGTCGGGGGACGAGAACCTGATCGCCGTCGCCTCCGTGGTTCAGTACCGCATCCTGCGCCTCGGGGACCGCCTCTTCGCCAGTGACGACGCCGAAGCGCTGATTCACCAGACGGTGCGGGCCGAGCTCCTCGAAGCCGCCGCCGGGCTCGGCGTCGACGACCTCCTGACCTCCGCGAAGGCGGCGGTGCAGCAACGGGTCCAGCTCCGCAGCCAGGAACGGCTCGACACCTACGGACTGGGGGTGGCGCTGGTATCCGTCAATTTGCAGTCGGTGGACCCACCGCCGGAGGCTGAGGAGGCGTTTCGAACCGTGCTCGACGCCCGTGCCGACGCCGCCCGCGGGGTCAGCATGGCCCGCACCCGCACCGACCGTCGCCTGCGCCTGGCGCGGGGCAAGGCGGCGCAGATTCTCGCCGAAGCCGAAGCGGCGGCGGACCGCCGCCGGCAGGAAGCCCGGGGCGCCGTCGAACGCTTCGAGGATCTGCTGGAGCAGAACCGCCGCTCCCCAGACCTCACCCGCACCGACCTCTACGCCCGCACCGTCCAGGAGGTGTTCGGGAAAACGCGGCTGGTGGTGCTGCCCCCCGGGGAAACCGACCACATCGACCTCAACCTCGTCGATCCCAAACCCTAGGAACGCCTCGATGCTCCATCCTTCAGCCCTACGGAGCCGGGTCTTGGGCCTGTTTCTCGTCGCCTCCCTGTTCCCCCTGGCGCAGGGGCCGAGCGCGGCGCAGGGGCCGAGTACGGCGCAGAGGGAAAGCGCGGAGCAGGAGCCTCTGAGGGTCACCGTCACGGTACCGCCCCTGGTCTGGCTGATCTCGGAGATCGCCGGTCCCGGGGTCGTCGTCGACTCCCTCGTCGGGGAGGGTGAGGCCCCCGAGACCTTTCAGCCCACCGACCGACACATCACCGGCGTGGCCCGCTCTGCGCTCTTCTTTCGCCTCGGCGTGGCGGCAGAGAACGGCCCCTGGATGGAAGCCCTCGAAAGCCGCGGTCAACCCAAGGTGGTGGATCTGCGGCAGGGGCTGTCCCTCCTCGACATGGGGGCCTACAAGTGTCACCACAACAGGGACCCCGGCCAGAAATCGAGCCACGGGCATAGGCACGGCGGGCACGAGCACGGGCACCACGGGCACAAGAACGGGCACCACGGGCACGAGCACGAAGGCCTTCGCGGCGACGTCGGCAAGGACCCCCACATCTGGCTGTCCCCCCGCCGCCTCACCACCATGGCCGTCACCATTGCCCGGCACCTCGGCGAGGTCGACCCCCAGCGACGGAAGCTCTACACCGAGCGGGCGGTCGACGTCATCGCCCGACTGAAGGCATTGGACGCCGAGATCGCGGTAGGCCTGGCCCCCGTCCGCGGCGGCACCTTCTTCGTGTTCCACCCCGCCTGGGGCTATTTCGCCGACGACTACGGGCTCCGCCAGGCCGCCATCGAGGTCGACGGCCAGGACCCCACCGAGGCCGAGCTGACCCAGCTGATCAAGCGCGCCCGCGAGCTCGGGGCCCGGACCCTCTTCGTCCAACCCCAGGTCCGCGCTACCCCCGCCGAGGCCGTGGCGCGGGCCCTCGGAGCCGACGTGGAGACCCTCGACCCGCTGGCCACCGACCTGCCGGACAACCTGCGCAGGGTTTCCCTCCGTCTCAAGGAGGCGCTGCGCCCGGTGGATCCCCAACCCTAGTCCCAGCGAACGGCGAGGCGGAGCGAGGTTGTAACGCTTCCATAGACGGATTGCCAAAAAGGGATGTCCGCGTGGACAGCAGCACCCCCTCAATCCTCTGGAGGAACCTCCATGGCCTCACTGACGGTCAAAAAAGCCATCACGTTCGCCACCCTGCAGCCCGGGCAGACGCATTCCTGGGTGTGGAACAACGCCTCACCCAACGGTGTCTACGCTTTCTCCGCCGTGCCCCACGCCAACGGCGGCTCGGCGGGTTCGTGGGTCATCGCCGAAGTGACCAAGGTCCGGTACCAACGACGGCGAATCGGCGGCCAGGAAGACCGGAAGGTCAACTTCCAGGTCAAGAACACCGGCTCCCAGCCCCTCTGGTACCAAGTCCAGCTCAGCTTCGCCGCCCCCTGATCCGGCCGCAGAACCCCAAGGAGAACGATCATGAAAGTTACCCTGATGTATGACGAAGACGGCGTCATCCAATCCGTCGCATCGGTTGCGGAGGATCTCGAAGGGGAGATGGTCCTCGAGCCCGAGCCCGGCCAGCGGGCCGTCGAGGTCGACTGCTCGCGGCTCGGGCTCCAAAGCCGCGAGCTGACCGGGGAACGTCTCGGCCCCACCCTCGTGGATCTTCCCCGGCGCTTCCGGGTGGAAAAGGGCGAGGTTCAGAGGATCGCCGAGAAGGCTGGCTGAGTCCCCCTATGCTTCGATCCCCACCGCTTTGTGGGGATCGAGGCATAGGTGGGTCTTTCGCCAGTCGAATCGCGACCTAGGTCAGTAGGACAGGGTGAGGACCTGGATCGGCAGCCGGGCCCCGTCCGCATCCCACACGAACCCCGAGGGCGTTTCGATGTCCGTCGAGAGGAACCCGCTCCCCGAGTTGGGTGTAGGGATCTCCACCCGGATGCTGCCGGCGGGCCTGAAGGTGGGGGGCGAATTTCCGTTGCAGGACGGACACAGCCCCAGACCCCGCAACCAGTACACCGGGGTGTCGGCGTTGGGGGAATAGGGCACGACACCCTGCACCCAGCGGGGCTCGGAGTCCTCGTAGAAGGTCACCGCGCTGATCATCGTGCGGACGCCATGCGAGTACCCATCGTCCACCGTCAAGCCCCAGCCGGGACTCGAAGGTGCGTACCAAAGGCCCCCGGCACCGCTGCCGCCGTGGTGGAAGCGGAATCGCTCCCCACCGCTCTCCCCGTTCAGGGTCCAAGCGAACCAGGCGTCCCGCGGATCGTCGAACGAGAGCCGGACCCTGCCGACGACTTCCGGCGTGGTGGAGGCACCGTTCCAAGTGACCTTGTAGAGGGGGGCAGTCCAGGTGGCGCCCCGTGTCTTGACCGCGGCGTCCGAGAGGTACCAGATGGGGGTGCCGTCCGGCAGGTAGGTATACCAGGTGAGGACGTACTGGTCGGCGCCGTTGCGGTAGAACGAAATCCCGTGGCCCGAACGGTCGGGGTTGTACCAGTGCCCGGCCCGCGGTGTGACGTTCGGTTGTTGGAACAGCGAGAACATCTCGACCGCCTGATGGGTCCACCCGTCGGCGTCGGTGACGGTCAACTTGACCGTTTCGAGAAGACCTGGGAAATCATGGTAACGAGGGAAAAGGTGGCTCACCACGGGCCCGGTCTTCTGGACGCCGCCCGGGAACTCCCACTCGTAGCTGACGATCCCTTCGTCGTCCGTGGAGGCCCGGCCGTCGAAGGTGTACTCCAGATTGGCGCCGGACACCGAGATCGCCGCCACAGGAGGAGCGCTGGGCTGGACGACGATCCACACCATGCCGAAGCCGACCTCCAGGCCATTGGAGACCTCGAAGCGGAAGCTGGCGGAACTACGCTCGTCGATAGCGGCCCGCGCGTCGGCATCCAACGTGAAGTCGACGAACGAGCCCCGGTCCACCAGCTGACCGTTCAGCGGAGTATGAACGGCCGTGACCTGGAGGGGACGATCCTCCCAATCGAAGCTCGACCGGACCAGATCGGACTTGGGGATCGACAGGGTCTCGCCTGCCTCGGCGAAGTACCACTTGTGGCCCGCCACCGGCTGATCCTCGGTGAAGTCGTCGCCGACGTAGAGCAGGCGACCGTTGGTGACGAGGTTGCCGTTGTGGTCCTTGACGATGGTCTTGGTCGCCATCTTTCGGAGCCCGCGGTGGATCGCCCGGGGGGACGCGTCCGGAAAGCGGGACAGCAGGAGCGCCGCGGCACCGGCAGCGTGGGGAGCCGCCATGGAGGTGCCGCTCAGGTGGCAGATGGTGTTGGTGCCCTGGATCGACATCGACACGATGTCAGCGCCGGGGGCGAAGAGGTCAATCTTTCCGGGGGACCCCACGCGGGAGCCGCAGTCGCTATTGAAGCCGTTCGGGGGGCCATCGCACTCACAGTAGACCCGATCCTGGTCGTCGGTCGCACCGACGATCAGCACCTCTTTGGGATGGACATCGCCGGCGAGGGTGAAATTCTCGGCCTTTTCTGCCGGGTCGTTGGCGTCGGCACAGGTTTGGGGCCGGCGGAGGTTGCCGGCGGAGTTCACCACCAGAATGTCGGCGGCGATGACCCGCCGAACGACGTCCCCGAGGATAAAGCCAGGGAAGAAGGCTCCGTTGGCACTCAGGCTGACTACCGCGGGCACGCCGGCGACCCGATTCGCCAAGACCATCTCGAAACCCGACACAAGCCGGTCGAGTGTGACAGAGGTTCCGAAGCTCAGGACATGAAAACGGATGTTGTCCTGGGCCACTCCGAAGTTCTTGCCCACCAGGATCCCCGCAACGTGGGTGCCATGGCGCTGGGGCCCGGTCGATCCATCGATGAAGACCTGATCCACCGGAGTCTGACTAAGCTCTTGGTGGTTCAAATCGACGGTGGTTTCGATGATGAAGACGTCGACGGCGTGGGGGCCAGACATTGGCTGGTAGGTCCCGTCGAGGCCCGGCTTGCGGTCGTCGATGCGGTCGAGGCCCCAATTCCCCGTGCAATTCGGCCCCGCCGGACAGCCTTTACCCCAGGAGATGGTGGGAGAAGAGGCCGGATACGGGTTGAGCGGGAACGGAGCCGCATCGTTGTCAAAGCAGTGGGGCGGGCCGCCGCCGACCCGGCGGCCCGCTGGCCGCTCCAGACCGGAGATGGAGAGCGGTTCCTCGACGGGCATATTCTGCTCCACGAAGCGGACCCGGCCGTCTGCCGCCAGCAGCGACGCCGTTTCGAGATCCGCCTCCACCAGCAGACCCACGAGGGCGCGGGTCCAGGTCTTGTGGACCACCACGCCGTAATCCTCCCGCAGCTCGTCGGCGAGGCGATCCACCTGGGAGGCGTCCGCCTTCAGGGCGACGATGAAGGTGGACGGCCAGTCCCGCCCCGTCTCCAGCAGACGCCCCCGCTCCAGCAGGCCGGCATCATGGATGCGAAGCTTCTCGATGCGGGTCGAGGCGGCCAGGTCGGATCCGATCTCGGCGGCACCGGTCTGGGCGAACGTAGGTAGAGAAAAGAGCGTGAGGGCCACCGTCGCCCACAGGTACGAACGTAACATTTTCATCTTGTCCCTTTGTGTGATGAAACGCCGGTAGATCGACGCGTCGTCAAATCAGAGTCGAGACGGAGGCAAGCGGTACAGGCCGGAAACGCGGTCTCAATCCACGGACCGTGGATCGAGACCGCGGACCTTGGTCCAAACCCACCTAGGTCAGTAGGACAGGGTCAGGACCTGGATCGGCAGTCGCGGCTTGTCCCACCGGACCCCCGAGGGGGTGACGATGGACGTCGAGAGGAATCCAGACCCCGAGTTGGGGGTCGGGATCTCCACTCGGATACTTCCAGCGTAGGTCCGGGTGGGGGGCGTGCTGCCGGTGCAGGACGGGCACAGCCCCGGACCCCGGATCCAGTACATTGGCGTCCAGGCGTTGGGGGAATAGGGCACGGTGCCCTGGACCCAGCGGGGCTGGGAGCCCTCGTAGAAAGTCACCGCGTTGACCATGGTGCGGGTCCCGTTCGAGACCCCGTCATCCACCACCAGGCCCCAGCCGGACTCCGAGGGGGCGTACCACAGACCCCCGGCGCTGCCGCCGCCGTGGAAGAAGCGGAACCGCTCCCCGCCATTCACCCCATTCACGGTCCACGCGAACCAGGCGTCTTGGGGATCGTCGAACGACAGTCGGACGTTACCGACGAAGCTGGGGACGGCGGAGACCCCGTTCCAGGTGTATTTGTAGAGGCTAGCGCTCCAGGTGGCGCCGCCGGTCTTGCGAACGGCGTCCGAGAGATACCAGATGGGGGTGCCGTCCGGGAGGTAGGTGAACCAGGTCAGGACGTACTGGTTGGCGCCGTTCCGGTAGAACGAGATCCCGTGGCCCGAGCGGTCGGGGTTGTACCAGCCACCGACCCGCGGCGTGATGGTGGGCTGGTTGTACAGGTACACCCTCTCGACCGCCTGGGAGGTGGATCCGTCGGCGTCGGTGACGGTGAGCCGGACCGTCTCAAAGAAGGTCGGGAACGTGTGGTACGCGGTGAACAGGTGGTTGACGACGGGCCCGGTCTTCTGGACGCCGCCCGGGAACTCCCACAGGTAGCTGACGATGCCTTCATCGTCGGTGGAACCCCGGCCGTCGAAGGTGTACTCCAGGTTGGTGCCCGACACCGAGATGGCCGCTTCAGGGGGATCGCTGGGCTGGATGACGACCCGCACCTTGCCGGTGCCGATCTCCAGGCCGTTGGACACCTTGAACCGGAAGCCAGCAGAATTGAACGTGTCGAGGGCCGGGCGAGCGCTGCTGGACACCGTGAAGTCGACGTACGAGCCCCGGTCCACCAATTGACCGTTCAGTGGGTTGTCGACCGTGGTGACCTGGAGGGGGCGATGCTCCCAATCGAAGCTCGATTGGATCAGGTCGGACTTGGGGATGGCCAGGGTCTGCCCCGCTTCGGCGAAGTACCACTTGTGGCCCGCCACCGGCTGATCGTCGGTGAAGTCGTCGCCCACGTAAAGCAGGCGCCCGTTGGTGACGAGGTTGCCACTGTGATCCCGGACGCTGGCCTGGGTCGCCATCATCCGCAGGGCGCGGGTGATGGCCCGGGGGGACGCATCGGGAAAGCGGGACAGCAGGAGCGCCGCGGCGCCGGCGGCGTGGGGCGCCGCCATGGAGGTCCCGCTCAAGTGGCAGATCGTGTTGGTGCCGCGGATCGACATCGACACGATCTCGGCGCCGGGGGCGAAGAGATCGATTTTCCCGGCGGAGCCGAGTCGGGAGCCGCAGTCAGGGGAAAATCCGGTGGCGGGATCGTCGCACTCGCAGTAGACCCGGTCCTGGTCATCCGTCGCACCGACGATCAGGACCTCCGGCGGATAGGTGGGGCCGGCGAGGGTGTGGTTCTCCGCCAGCTCCGCCGCGTTGTTGGCTCCGGCGCAGGACAGGGGCCGGCGGATGTTGCCGGCGGAGTTCACCACCGAGATGCCGTCGGCGATGACCCGTCGAACCACGTTGGAGAGGCTGAAGCTGCTGGGGTAGACCGAGCCGTTGGCGCTCAGGCTTACCACCGCGGGCACGCCGTCGACCCGGTTCGCCATGGCGAGCTCGAAACCCGTCACGAGCCCTTCGATGGAGAGGTCGAAAGCGCTTCCGAAGCTCAGGGCGTGGAAACGCACGTTGTCCTGGGCGACGCCGAAGTTCTTGCCGGCCAGGATCCCTGCCACGTGGGTACCGTGACGCTGGGGCCCGGTGGCGCCGTCGATGAAGACCTGGTCCGCCGGGGTCTGGCTCAGCTCCTGGTGGTTCAGGTAGACCGTCGTGTCGATGATGAAGACATCGACGGCGTGGGGGCCGGACATCGGCTGGTAAGTCCCGTCGAGGCCCGGCTTACGGTCGTCGATGCGATCGATGCCCCAGTTGCCGGTGCAGCCCGGTCCCCCGGGGCAGCTTGGACCCCAGGGAACGGTCGGCGACGAGGCGGGATATGGGTTGAGGGCGAAGGGGGCAGCCCCGTTGTCGTAGCAGTGGGGCGGGCCGCCGCCGACCCGGCGGCCTTCGGGCCGCTCGAGGTCCGAGATCGGGAGGGGCTCCTCGAGGGGCGCGTTCTGTTCCACGAAGCGGACCCGGCCGTCCGCCGCCAGCCGCTTCGCGGTTTCCAGGTCCGCCTCCACCAGCAGGCCGATCAAGGCACGGGTCCAGGTCTTGTGGACCACCACGCCGTAGTCCTCCCGCAACGCGTCAGCGACGCGGTCGACCTGGGAGGCATCCCCCACCAGACCGACGATGAAGGTGGACGGCCAGTCCCGCCCCGTCTCCAGCAGACGCCCCCGCTCCAGCAAACCGGCGTCGTGGATGAGGAGCTTCTGGGCGGAGGCCGAGACGGCCGGATCGGAGGCTTCCTGGCCGACCGCGGGCAAGGAGAAGAGACTCAGGGAGAGAAAGATCAGAGCGATGAGAGTCGCCAGTGGTCGCGTTCGAAGACCCATTCGTGAGACGTTCATAAGCATCCTTTTCTTGGCGTGGACGGCGACGACGCCGGCCACGCGGGGGGTGATCGAAGGTATTTCCGCTGGGTTGGACTGCACAGCCGAGCCCCTGGCCGACGATGCAAGTCACGGATCCCGTTCCTCTAGAGCGCCCGGGGTTTCAGACGCCCAGCGGACCCTGCGTTTTCATCGCCAGACAGCAACCCCCGTGCCAGCAGCAGCCGGCACCTGAAAAGGCCGAAGTTAGGCCCATGTTGCTTTCCCTGGCCCGGTCTGGGGCCTGGGTTGCGCCCGGATGCGGGCGGGCGTCGCCCACTTCCGGGCGATCGGAACGACGGCAGAAAGACAGGAGCGGCGGTGGGAAAGGTCGAACCGGCCGGAGCGAATAGTGCATCCCTGACCACGTATCGATTCCACCCACGAAGACGTTTCACCTAGGAGATTCAGATGCACAGTTCCTCACCCCCCTCCAGACGCCGCCGCCTGAACCTCTGGGTTTGGGGGCTCTCCGCAGCCCTGCTGCTACCCCTCGCGGGGGAGGCCCAGACCGTCCATCAGCACACCCGGAGCGTGGTGGAGAACCGAACCGTCGACCTCGACGTTCTAGGGCTCTTCCCCGGCGACGTCGATCCCCAGAGCGTCGTCGTCGCCGAGGAGCCGAGACACGGCTCCCTTCCGCAGATCCCCTTCGGTTTCACCTACCGGCCCACCGCCGACTACTTCGGGGTGGATGACGTCACCTTCGAAGGCACTTTGGCGAACGGAGAGACCCACACCGTCGACCTGCGGTTCTGGGTCCTACCCCGGGTCCTCCCCATCGCCGGGGTGTTCGACGACTCCTACTACGGCGCGCCGGGATTCTACGACCTGGTGGACCGCGAGTTCATCCTCTGCTCCCCCTGGGCGTCGGGCGGCGTCGTGGCGCGGAAGGACCCAGGCGCCCAAACGGGGGATCCCTTCACCTTCACACTCTCCTGCGAGCGGTACTCGGTGACCGGCGCCGAGATCGGCTGGATCCCGGTGGTCGGAGACTGGTTCGGCGAAGGCCGCGACCTCATTCCGTCCCTCTTCGATCCGAGCACCGGGACGCTGTACCGACTGATCCCCGGGAAGAAGAAGCACGGCCTGCGGATCGCTCCGGCTTCGATGCAGGTCGACGGTGCCCGGTGGACTTGGCCGGTGGCCGGAGACTGGGAAGGCACCGGGCTCGATTCCCTGGCCCTCTACCACCAAGACGGCACGGTCATGTCCGTCCACAACTTGGCTTCCGGCAGCGCCAGGGCCCTCGGGACGCCGGTCTACCGCACCTGGCCCGCGCCTCTACCCCACTCCGGGGACCAAGACAAGTTCCCCTTCCCCTACGCCGTTCACTCAGCCGGGACCGACGTGCTCGCCCTGAACGACGGCTTATGGTGGCGTACCCTCGGTAGCAACGGAGCCTTCTGGGAAATGGAGTTCGTGCAGATCTTCCCGGGGATCCCCGTCAACCACCGGCATTGGGGCATCGGAGACTACGGGGCCCTGGCGTTCACCCGCAGTGGCGGCACGTTTTGGTTGCGGGCGGTGAACGATATGAACCCCCAGACCATCGCCCTGAAGTTCCACAACGATCCGCCGGACCCTTGAAGCACTTCGACAGTACGGCGCCGAACGGCTCGACCCGAGCGTCGAAGCGTCGTCGTTTCAATGGTTTCGACAAACCCTGCGTTTCGATGGATCCGACCGAGAGTTTTCAACAAGGAGACTCCATGAACGAGCCCCTTCTCCGTTCAAAGGCCCGCGGTATGACTCCTTGGGTCTGGATGCTGGGCGCCGGCGCCGCCCTGCTACTTCCCACCGCCGCCGAGGCCCAAACCGTCCACCGGCACACCCGAAGCGTAGTGGAGAACCAAACCGTCGACCTCAACGTCCTCAGGCTCTTCCCCGGCAACGTCGATCCGCTGAGCGTCGACCTCGTCGAAGGGCCGAAACACGGTTCCCTGGAGCCGGCCCCCTTCGCCCTCACCTACCGGCCCGCCGGCGACTACTTCGGGCTCGACGGCGCCACCTTCGAAGGCACATCGACGGTGGATGGCCTGACCCAGACCCACACCGTCGACCTGCAGCTGTGGGTCCTGCCCCGAGTCCTCCCCATCGCCGGGGTCTTCGACAACTCCTACTACGGCGCGCCGGGCTTCTACGACCTGGCGGCCCGGGAGTTCATCCTGTGCTCCCCGTGGGTCGGAACCGGCGGACCGTCGCTGCCGGGTGGAAACCCGTCCGTGGGGGACCCCTGGTCCCTCACTTGCGAGCGCCGCCCCGTGGTCGGCGCCGAGGTGGGCTGGATCCCCGTGGTCTGGGATTGGCTCGGCGAAGGCCGGAACCAGATTCCGTCCCTCTTCGACCCGAGCACCGGGACGCTCTACCGTCTGATCCCCGAGATCAGAGTCAAGCGCCTGCGGGTCGCCCCTGTTTCGATACAGATCGGCGGCGCCCAGTGGACCTGGCCCGTGGCCGGGGACTGGGATGGCGACGGGGTCGAGACCCTGGCCTTCTACCGTCATGACGGCACCGTAACATCGGTCCACAATCCGCATTCCAGCGGCGCTCAGACGGGCACGGCCCAGGTGCTGCGTACCTGGCCCGCTAACCTGCCCTACTCCGGGAACAAGGACGAGCTCCCTTGGCCCTACGCCGTCCCCGAGAGCGGAAAGATCGTGCTCCGGCTACACGACGGCTACGTATGGCGGTGGCTGGCCGAAGACGGAACGGGGGGAAGGCAGATGCGGTATCACCCGTACCCAGGGATCCCCGTCTACCATCCGCACTGGGGCTTTGGGAGCTTCGGGCTCCTCTCCTTTACCCGCGTCGGCGACACGTTCTGGCTGACGGAGGTGAACGACTTTGACCCCCACACCATCGCCCTGAAATTCCACAACGACCCGCCGGACCCTTGAGACCTTTCCCCGAGAAGGCCCCGGCGCATGGCTGAGCGGCCCCCCGGCGCCGACCCGCCGACGGAGACCGTCGCCCCGCCCGACGCGTCGGGGGGGGTTCCGCCGGCGGGGAGACAGCCGATCGACGAAATGTCCTTCGGCAAGGGCTCGGCGCTCGGTCGTTACGTCCTGCTGGAACCGATCGGCGGCGGCGGCGGCGGGCAGGTGTTCGCCGCCTACGATCCGGAGCTGGACCGCCGGGTCGCGGTGAAGGTGCTTCATCCGGACTCCGGATCCCCCAAGGGCCTGCTTCGGGAAGCCCGGGCCCTGGCCCGCCTGCAACACCCCAACGTGCTGACGGTCCACGACATCGGCGTCGTGGACGGACGGGTCTTCCTCGCCACCGAGCTGCTGACCGGGTCCACCGTGGCACAGTGGGTACGGGAGGAACCGCGGCCGTGGACAGAGGTAGTGGAGATCTTCCTCGGGGTGGCCCGCGGCCTCGCCGCCGCCCACGAACAAGGCCTCGTGCATCGGGACGTCAAACCCTCCAACATGATGATCGCCCGCGGCGGCGAGGGTCTTCTGGTGGACTTCGGGATCGCCCGGGACTTGCCGGACCCCGAGGACGCCGTGCCTCTAGAAATCCTGGAGGAGAGCCCCCTCGCCGCACGACGCCGGGGACCGGCGGTTGCCGGGGACCGGTCGGGGACGCCGGGGTTCATGGCTCCGGAGCAGGCCGCGGGTGACGCCGCCAGCCCCGCCATGGACCAATACAGCTTCTGCGTCTCCCTCTATTGGGGGCTGTCAGGGTCCCTTCCCCAGGGTCCTTCACCGAGGCTCCCCGGGGTCCCCTCCGAGCTGGAGACCCTTGTTCAGGAGGGCCTCGCCCAGGAACCCGGCGACCGCCATCCGTCGATGGTGCAACTCACAGAGCAGCTCGCCGCCATCCTCGCCCATCGCCGACGCCGCCCGTACCGCTGGCTGCTGGGGGCCTGCGTCCTCCTCGGCGCCGCGGCGGCCTGGGGCTGGCTCACCGTCTCGGGGGAGTCCTGCTCCGGAGGGCAGGAGCAGCTGGCGGAGATCTGGAACCCGGAACGACAAGGGGACCTGCGGGCCAAGCTCCTCGCCGAGGAACCCCTCTCCGGCGAGGCCGTCTGGCGGACCGTGTCCCGGATCGTCGGGGACTACGGTGAAGCCTGGTCCAGCCGGCGGACGACCTGGTGCCGCGCGGAGCGGCGGGGGGACCTCTCCCGGGAGCTCCTGGACCTACGGGTCGACTGCGCCGACCGGCGCCTGCGGGAGCTCGAAGCGTCCCTGGCGCTGGCGGGCCGCCGCACCGACCTCGGGCCCGATGCCTGGATGGCCCTATTCGACGGCCTGAAGCCCCTTTCCTCCTGCGACGACGGCCGAACCCTCCGCTCACTCCTCCCCGCCCCCGCGGACGGGCCACGCCGGGAACGCTTAGCTGAGCTGCACCAGGAGCAGGCGGAGATCCACGCACTATGGGCGGCGGGGGACCTACGGCCCGGCCTGGAGCGATCCCGGCGCCTGGTGGATGACGCCCGGCAGCTCGGCTGGGGACCGCTCGTGGCTGAGGGGCTGTACCAACGGGGCCTTTTCGAAGACGCCCTCGTCGAGGCGGATGCCCGGGACACCCTCGAGGAAGCTGCCCTCACCGCCGCCGCCGCCCGCCACGATCGGCTGACGGCCCAGAGCCTCGTGCGCCTGGTTCGCCTCGCCGCCGTCGCCCCCGAGTCAAACGCCGATCCAGACCGGGGCGACACCTCATCCCTCGCCGGGCGGGCCGCGTCGCGGGCCCAAGAGGCCCTCGCCGGGCTCGGCGACCCCGCCCTCCTCGAAGCCGAGCTCTTCGACTATCGGGGCCTGGCGGCCCGCCAGGGGGGCGACTACGACGCCGCCCTGGTGTTCCACCGTCGCGCCCTGGAGCTCAAAACCGCCGAGGTGGGGCCACAACACCCCACCACCGCCGGGACCCTGCTGCGCCTGGGCAACCTCTACGACGACCTCGACGATCACCCCGAGGCCTACAAGAGCCTGCACCGGGCCCTGGAGATCCACACCCGCCGCTTCGGCCCCTCCCACCGAATCGGCGCCGACATCCACAGCCGCCTGGGGACCATCGCCCTCGAAGACGGGGATCGGGACCTCGCCGAGCACCACCACCGGCGGGCCTTGGACATCCGCCTCCAGGTCTTCGGCGCCGACGGCGTTCCGGTGGCGGAGTCCCTCACCTACCTCGGGGAGTTGGAAGCCCTCGGCGGCGATACCGAGTCGGCGGCCCGCTCTTTCGAACGGGCCCTGCGGGTCCTCGAAGGGGAGCTCGGCCCGGACCACCCCCACCTGGCGGTGGCCCTGTCCACCGTTGCCCGGTCGTGGACCGAAACCGGCAAAGACCGCCAAGCCCTCGAACCCTATCGCCGCGCCCTGGCGATCCTCACCGACGCCCTAGGGGCCGAGCATCCCCAGGTGGCGGTGCTGGTGTTCAACCTCGCCACCGTCCAGCTGCGGCTCGGGGAGTTGGAGCCGGCCCTGCGGGGCTTCCGGCGCTCGGGGGAGAGCTGGAGCGCCTCCCTCGGTCCGGAGCACCCGCTGGTGGCCAACGCCCGCATCGGCGAGGCGGACTGCCTGGAACGTCTGGACCGCCCCGCCGCCGCCCTCGAAGCCCTCGGCAACCTCGGCCAGCCAAAGGTCCCGCAGGTCGACAACGGCCCCCTGGACAAATGGCAGGGGGACGCCGCCTTCGTCCGCGCCCGCGCCGCCTGGGCCACCGGCATCGACGCCGCCGGGGCTCGGCGCCTCGGGGAGGCGGCCCGCGGCATCTACCTCCACCACCGCGTCGACAGCGCCCGCGAGCTGGCGGAGGTCGACGGGTGGCTGGCTGCCCTTCCGGAGGGCAGGTAAGCCGCCTTGCTAGGATCGGATCTCTTCCGCGGGACCGTACCCCGCGGTGATCGGAGTCCATTCGGAGGGGAACCGTGGGGGAGAAGGTCAGCAGGACGACGGCGTTTCGGCTCCGCAGCGTGACGGGTCGGAGCGGCTCCGACGACGGCGACCCTCACCTTGAGCAGATCCTGCCCCTCGAACCCGGGGCCAACGGGATCGGCTCGGACTCAGGAAACGCCGTCCGCCTGCAGGCCCGGGGCGTGTCGAGGTTTCACGCCGTTCTCCACCTCGGCGAAGGGGGCTGCGAGCTCGAAGACCTGGGCAGCAAGAACGGCTCCTGGGTCAACGGCGAACGGATCACCCGCCGGGCCCTGGCCAGCGGCGACGTCCTCACCCTCGGCAGCTCCCGATGGCGGCTGGACGCCCTGCCCGCCGAGGACGTCGACCTCGCCCTGGACCTGCAAGGGGACCCCGGACCCGACACCACCGTCCTCGACCCGACCCGGACCCGCGGCGAGCGGCAGGGGGACCTGCCCCTACCCCTCCTCGACGCCCTGCTCCGCCGTCTACGGCAGCTACCCGAACCCGACCTCGGCGGCGCCTTGATCGAGATCGCCGCCCACCTCGACGTCGACGGGGCCGCCTGGGTGGAGTGGCCGTCGAGGGGCCCCGCCACCGTTGTCGCCGCCGCCGGGGAGCTGGGGACGATCCCGGAATCCGAGGCCCTTGATGAAGAGTACGAAATCCCGGGGGCTCCGGAGCTGTGTTGGAGTGGCGGCGGAGACGGCGGCGCCAAAGACGCCGGCACCAGGGTCCTGCGGCGGCGCTCCGAACCCTGGGGACCCGCCCTCGTGATCTTCGGCGTCGACGACGGGGGTCCCTCGACGGCCACAACGACCAAACGGGACCCACGGGAAATCGTCGCCGCCTGCTTCCTTCTGCTCGAAGGCGTCGAGCCCCTCTGCGTGGAGAACGGCGCCGACGGCACCCAGGCCCCCCCTCGAACCGGCCTCCAACTGCCCGAAGGCATCGTCGCCGCCACCTCCGGCCCCATGGCCGCCGTCTACCGGCAGGTGACCCAGATCGCCGACGACCCCGTGCCCGTCCTGATCACCGGCGAAACCGGCGTGGGTAAGGAACACCTGGCCCGCGCCCTCCACGACGGGTCGAGCCGCCGCGGCGGCCCCTTCGTCGCCATCAACTGTTCGGCGATTCCCGCCGAGCTGCTGGAGGCGGAGCTGTTCGGCATCGGCCAGGGGGTCGCCACCGGGGTCAAGGCCCGCCAAGGCAAAGTGCGGGAGGCCGACGGCGGCACCCTATTCCTCGACGAAATCGGCGACATGCCCCAGCCCCTCCAGGCCAAGCTGCTGCGGGTCCTCGAAGACGGGTTGGTCAGCCCCGTGGGTGAGGGGCCGGTGCGGGTGGAGGTGCGGGTGGTTTCCGCCAGCCACGTGGACCTCCCTTCAGCCGTCGAGGCGCGGCGCTTCCGCCAAGATCTCTACTACCGACTGGCGGGTCACGTGCTGCGGGTCCCCCCGCTCCGGCAGCGGCGGGACGACCTCCCACCCCTGCTCGGGAGCTTCCTGCGGCGCATCGGCTCCGAGACCCGTCGGCGGGTGCGGGGGGTCACCGTCAAGGCCCTCGAGCTGCTGACCCACCACCCCTGGCCCGGCAACGTGCGGGAGCTGCAGCACGTGGCGCGGCGCCTCGTGTACCTCTGTCCCCCGGGCCAGGCCGTTAGCTCGTCGATGGTCCAGGAAGCCCTCGGCGAGGCCCATCACCCACCGAGGCGGCCGGAGGACGACTTCGACCTCGGCGCCGAAGGGCTCCAGGACCACCTCGCAGCCATCGAAGGGGCCATCCTTAGGCGGGCCCTGGACCACACCGAGGGCAACCGCTCGAAGGCCGCCGAGCTGCTACGGATCTCCCGCAACAGCCTCACCCGGCGCCTGGAGCGCCTGGGCCTCCTGAGGGATTGAGCGGGCCGGTGGAGGGCGGGCCGCTTGGCCCCGGCAAGGAAACGCCCATCCGGTGATCCCATTCGAAGGGCCACCGCGCGATGAGAGCCGAGACAGCCCGCCGTGGCCCGGCGGGAGCTCATGGACGCCCCTCCTGAGAAAGGCTCTTCGATGCTCGACCTGCCGACGCTTTCCTTCGCCGTCACCTCGATGCCCCTCTTCAGTATCCGGCCTTTCATCGCGGCGTTCTGCGTTACAGGGATGGCCCGGCTGCAGTCGGAGGGGTACTTCGTCTTCCTCCAGGAGGGTGCCCTTCGCCTCGACCTCAGCCTGCGGATGCCCGAATGGCTCTACTCGGACCTCGCCCTCTGGATCCTCGCCCTGCTGGCGCTGGCGGAGGTGCTGGCGGACAAGAACCCGGACATCCGCCTGATGCTGGCGGACCTTGGCCCCGCCGCCAAGGCCCTCCTCCACTACCTGTCCCAGAACGCCGTCTTCGCCCTGAGCGGCGGCGTAGCGATCGCCGCCCTGCACATGCGCCACGCGGGTTTCGGGGAGCTCCTCTGGACCGCCCTTCCCGCCGCAGGGGTGTGGCTGATGGCCACCTGGCGCCGCGACATTCTCGGGTTCCTCAGCGAGCTCGACGAAGACGACGATCTCGGGCTCCGCTCGGTGATCAGCTGGGCCGAAGACGGCGCCGTCGCCGCCGGCACCCTGGTGGCGATCTTCCTCCCCGCCCTCGCCCTCACCGTCGCCGGGCTCACCGCCGCCGGGCTTTGGCTGGCCCAGTTCATCATCCACCGGCGGGAAGCCCGTCAGCGGGTACCTTGCCCCCAATGCGGTGAGAGGATCCTGCCGACGGCGACCGTTTGCCACGCCTGCCGCACGCCTGTGGCAGCCCCTGTGGCAGCTGGGCTCTTCGGGCAGCCCACGGATCGGCCGGTCCAGGACCTCCACCAGCACCGCTTGCACCTGCTCTCCAAGAAGCGGTGCTTCGTGTGCGCGTCGCGCCTACGGCACAAGCGTCTGCACCAGACCTGCGACACCTGCGGCACCGAGATGCTGCCGTCGCGGGCCTGGGCCGACCACTACCTCGCCTACGTCGACGCCAAGCTGGGCCATACCCTCATGGTCTGCGCCGGCCTCAGCCTCATCCCCATCTTCGGGCTGATCCCCGGCATCGTCTACTACCGCCTCAGCCTGGTGTCGTCCCTGCGGACCTACCTGCCAGCCACCACCGGCTGCCTCACCCGGTGGGTGATCCGAGCGGCGAACCTGTTGCTCCTGGCCCTCCAGTGGATCCCAATCCTCGGCGCCCTGACCCTCCCAGCCATGTGCTACCTCAACTACCGGGTCTACCGCAGCGCCCTCGAGGGCCACTACCGCAGGACCCTATGGCCCTCCCAGGCGGCGGCCACGTCGCCGTAAGGGGCCCCGAGCGATTTTCAGGTGCGTCGGCGGGCGAGCCCCGCGATGAAGAGTACCCCCAGGACGGCCAAGAGCAGGACCAGAGTCAGGGCCCACCGAGAGCGGGGGCTCGACTCCCCAGCGGAGCTCACGGGCTCTGTCGCAGGTTCCTCTATCGCAGGTGCCTCGGGTGCAGTCTCGAAGGACGCCAGCTCCGCCGGCTCGATGGGGATGTTCCGCCCTTCGGCCCCAAGGCGTTGGAGAAACGTGCCGTCGGTGCTGCCCCGGCAACCGCCCTCTGGAGCGCAGCCCAGCCAGTTTCCGCCACGACCGCCGAGCCAGTAGGACTGCAGGTGCAGGCCCTGTTCTCCGACCCGCCACAGCCGGATCGAGCCGTCGTCGTACACCGACGCCAGCAGGCCGCCGTCGGGAAAAGAGGCCAGCGCCTCGACAGAGAGATGGGGCCCCATCGATTCCATCAGGGGCTCCGGATCCGCCCGGGCGAGCTCGGCTCCAGTCTCCACATCAAACCGCCGCAGAGTGCCGGTCTTCGAATCGCCGACCCATAGGGTCCGCCCATCCCGGGACAGCTCGAAAGCGCCGATGTTGCCAAAGGGGGCCAATGGCATCACCTCGAACTGCGTGTCGCCGGTCTCGAGGTCGACCACGCTCAGACCCGTGTGGGTCTGCTGCGGATCGAGCACCAGCCGCCGTCGGTCCGGATGCAAGCGGACCCGACGGAACGCCCCGTCCTCGTCGAGGACCACCCGGTAAACATCCCGACCGCTCGCCAGATCCCGAAGGATCACACCTCGGTGGCTGTGGGCCACGACCAGCCATCCCCCGTCAGCCGACAGCTCGGCGCTCCTGAGCACGACCTCCCGCTTCCCGTAGCCCAGCGAGGCGTTCCCCACGTGCCAGGTGCGGGGGCCGTCCTCCCCGGCGGGCCGAGGGGCTGAAAGCGAATCGAGGGCGGCGCCCGGAACGTCGATCGGGGTTTCGTCCTCGGCCCAAAGATGGACCTCGGCTCCACGGGAGTAGGCCAGCTTTCCGTCGTTGCTTAGACCCAACCGTTCGGTGGAAAAGGTGCTGAACTGCCCTAGGGGCCGGTGCCGTCGCTGGACCTCCCGGAGAGGGGTCGCGAGGTCCACCAAGGGGCGCACTTCGCCGGTGGACGGCTCCCACACGAGAACCTGTTCGTCCGTCGCCACCGCCAGCCGCCGCGGCCCCCAGAACGTCAGCGCCGCGATGGTACGACCGAGGCTCTCCTCGCCCTCCAGTCGATTCCCCTCGACGTCCCAGAGACGCACGACACCGTCCACCGAACCCGAGGCGACGGTACCCCCACCTGGAGACACGGCGACGACCCGGGCCGGCACCAGCGGCCAGCCCACTTCCCCCACAGGGCTTTGCTGCTCTGTGTCCCAAATCTCGATCGAGGGGCCGCCATAGGGAGAGCTCTCGAGCACCGCAACCCTCGGCTTGGCGCCGGCCGCTGCCGTCAGCTCCACGTCCCCGGGGAGCCCCGTCAGAACCCGTTTCGACGGGTCGGGACCGACACCGACACGGAGCAGCGCACCACCCCGGGCCACAAAATGCCGACCGTCACCCAGAATCTGGCCAGCCTCTGGAACCTCGTACCGCTCCAGCTCCCGGCCCGTTTCAGGATCCCAGAGAAACCGCGTGCCGCCGGAAACGCCCCAGACCTTCCCATCCCCGTCGAACCCCATCCCGCGGGGCTCGGTCAGAGCGGGAATCTCGAACGTCTTCAGCAAACCCCCGTCGTCGGTCCGCCAGATCGCCAAGGCGCCTCGAAAGGAGTTCGAGCCAGTAACGAAGACATGCCAGGTGGCCACCCGCCGCAGGTCGGGGGACATCGCCACCGCGAACGGCCAACCCTTGCCGAGGCCCCGGACGTCGAACTTGGCCGTCTCGCGGCGATCGTCCAGATCGAAGACCGTAACGGGCATCTGGCCGGGGAGACCCTCTGTGCCACTGAACACCACGACCCCACCCTCGCCGACAAAGAAGCCGCTCAGAAACAAGCCGGGGGCGTCGGCGTCGAGAATCCGCTCATCGTTCACCAGGTCGAACACCAGGTACCGGTCGGTGTGGACCACCGCCAGGTATCGGCTTCCCCCCGCGAATTGGATCCTCACGGCCTCGCCGAGGAGTCTTCGGATTCGGGACACCTCCAGTCGGTGGCCCACCCGTTCTTCCGCCACGTTCCAGACCAAGACCTGCCCCGGTTCGAGCACAGCGGCGACCCACTCGGCGTCGGCGGACAACGCCAGACCGACGACGTCGTGGGAAAAGCTCCACGCCGGAAGGTCAGCGACGACCTCCCGCCAGTCGGTGAGGGTCCCCGGTCCAGGATCGGCCTGGGCGCCTACCCAGGGGACCCAGCTCAGCAGGACGAGGCCCAGCGTGGAGAGATATCTTCGCCATCGCCTGAGGCAGTCGATCGAGATACCCAACCCCCGCGTCTCCTCTCGGATCGTCAGTTCAGCCCGAAGGGTAGCACCGCAGCCTCCGGTCTAGCCCGAGAGGAGGGCCGGCCCCCTGCTAGCATCTCGGCCATGCTCCCCCATCGATGCCTGCTCCCCCTGCTCCTCTCCGCGCTCTGGACCGTCCCCGCCGCAGCGTCTCCACAGGCCCCCATCGACGCCACCACCCTCGAACGGCTTGTGGACGAAGCCCTCGCCGTTTCTACGCCGACCCGCTCGGCGGCGGAGTACGCCGCCGCCGTCGACGCCTATCGGGACCTTCTCGAACGCCTCGATAAGCTCGACTCTGGCGCCCTGCCGAGGGACGGGCAGATCGATGCCGGCCTCCTGCGCCGTCACCTGCGCACGCGGCTCTTCGAGATCGAAGACGCCCGCCTCCACGAGCTGGTGCCGGTGCGGTACTTCGCCCTGCACGGGGTGAGCGGACTCTTCCTACGGCCCTGCTCCGGCGGCCCGGGGGCCGTCCGCGGAGCGATCCGCGAGCTCGAAGCCCAGCCGGCGATCTTCGAAAGCGCCCGCGCCAATCTCACCCGTCCGGCCCGGACCTGGACCGAGAACGCCATCGTCCAGGCACGCTACGCGGAGCACATGCTGGCGGACCTGCTACCCCAAGCCTGCGTCGAGGACCCGGACCTCGAGGCGGAGCTGCTAAAGGCCGGCGCCGAAACCCTGGAGTCGGTCCGCGGCTTCGCCCGCTGGTTGAAAGCGGACCTTCTCCCCCGCTCCGACCGTCCCCCCACCTGGACGCCGGAGCAGATCGAGGTCTACCAATTCGAGCACGAGGGGCTCGAAAGCTGGGGAGTCGACGCCATGCTCGACCTCGCCGCCGCCGAGGAAGCCCGTCTGCTGGAGGAGATGAACGCGCTGGCGAAGCGGATCCATCCGTCCGGCGACCTGCACACCGTCTGGGAGCTGATGAAGGAAGAGGCACCGCCCTGGCCCGAGGTGGAGGCCATGGCCCGCTGGTACGTCGACCACTCCGCCCGCTGGCTGCGCAGCCCCGCAGGGGATCACCTGGTGACGATCCCCGACTTCGATTACGGGGTGCGCACCACGCCACCCATGGCGCGGCGGATCCTCTCCTTCGGCGGCGCCTCCTACGGCCCCACCGTGGCGGGCCGGCTTTCCGGCTACTACGTCCTGACCCCCTTCGAGCCCTGGCTCGACGACGACGCCCGCCGCGCCCGCCTCAAAGCCTACAACCCCTATTGGACCCACGTGATCTCCTACCACGAGTGGCTGGGGCACACCGTCCAGCGGGCCCACGCCCTTTCCTCCGGCACCCTCACCCCCATGCGCCGCGCCTACCGCGGCATCTACCTCAGCCAGGCGTGGTCGTTC
>JBCDIS010000075.1:0-32556 GCA_038748685.1 Acidobacteriota bacterium
CCCCGGAAAAATCCGGAAAAGGTAACCCAATGAAAGCTTTGGGATCTATGCCCAGAGCCAGGGAGCTCGCGTCCATGAAACATTTTAAAAGGTTTTTTTCGTGCTGGTTATGTGTCGCATTGGCGGTCGTCCTTTGGCCGGGGACCTCGTCGGCCCTGGGGCCGTGCGTCGACGGGACCAGCGTCGATCTCGGTTCGAACCTGGAGGGCTTTACCTCCATCCCCGGCGAGGCGGTTTGTCACGATGTCTACCTTCCCACCGAGGGCTGGTTGGTGGCGGAGGCGGTCGCCGAAGTCGGATCTTCGTCGCCCCTTCGGCTGGACACGGCGGGGTTGTTCCAGCGGCACCGGCTGCACCGCCTGGCGGCGAGCACCGCGGTCGAGGTGGCGGAGGCCGGCTGGATCCGGCTCCGGGTGTCGCCCCAGGACCCCCGGAGCCCCCTCGGCGCCTATCGTCTGGTGACCGCCTTCGGCGCCGGTGGCCCCGCCGGGACCGGCCGTGAAGGGGATCCGGGTGAAGACGAGCCGGATCCGGACCCGATCACCGATCCCTGCGGGACGTCCCGGGAGGGGGATCCGGGTGAGGACGAGCCGGATCCGGACCCGGTCACCGATCCTTGCGGGACGTCCCGGGAGGGGGACCCCGGTGAGGACGAGCCGGACCCGGACCCGGTCACCGATCCTTGCGGGACGTCCCGTGAAGGGGATCCGGGTGAGGACGAGCCGGATCCGGACCCGGTGACCGATCCCTGCGGGACGTCCCGGGAGGGGGATCCGGGTGAGGACGAGCCGGATCCGGACCCGATCTCCGATCCCTGCGGGACGTCTCGGGAGGGGGATCCGGGTGAAGACGAGCCGGATCCAGACCCGATCACCGATCCCTGTGGCGGCTCCGGCGCCAAGGCAGAGGCTCGACTGCGGTCCGTCCTCCCTCGGATTTGTCGGCACGGTCGCCTGGGGGACGCCCCCGACCTCGCCCGCTGCGCGGACACGGTGGCCCTGGGTTCCGGCTTCCGGTCCACGTTGGACGGGTTCGGCGGCGACCTCGACCACTACCGCTTCGAGGTTCGGCGACTGACCACCGTCGAGCTGGTATCCCGAGGCGATCTCGATACCGCGGCGGTCCTGCTCGACGGCCTGGGCCACCGGCTGGCGGCCGATGACGACAGTGGCGAAGCTGGCAACTTCCGCATCGTCAGGACGCTTCCCGCCGGGAGCTATGTCCTACGGGTCGAGGGAAGCATGGGTGCGAAAGGGGTCTACGGCTTGACCATGAAGCCCGTGAGCCCCTGATCGGCTCTCCGCTGTGCCTCGCTGGGGACGGCCCCCCACGGACTCGGGTCCGCGGGGGGCCGCTTCTTCCTAGAGAGGGTTCACGGGTCTTCGGGTCCGGTCCCGTTCAACTGCAGGGCCGCCAGCTGGTCCCGGGCCTCCAAGACGTAGATGTCCGGCTCCAACCGGGCCGCCTCCAGGACGTCGAGCACCTGCACGAGGAGATCCTCCGCCTCGGCGGTCCGACCCTCGGCGCCGAGGAAGGCGGCGTGAACGATTCGAGCTTTTGCCAGCTGGTCTTCGCGGTCGCCAGCTACGTTCTCTAGCCGAGCGAGGGCTGCCTCGATTCTCGTGCGGCCCTGTTCCATGAGGCCTTCGGCCAGGTCCACCCGCGCGAGATCCACCTGGACCAGCGTCACGTGGGCATGGTCCTCGCCTTTAGTGACTCTGCGGATCTCCAGTGCCTCACCGAGCAGCTTTCTCGCCTCTTGGTGTTTCCCCAGGCGATGGAGAGTTCGGCCCTGCCCTGCCAGCATGGAAGCGTAGGCGGGATACTTTCGAGGGTCTTTCCCTTTGGCTTCACTGCCCTCGCGGTAGAGTTTCAGGGCCGCCTGTCCTTGCTGTCTCGCGATCTCAAAGTCTCCGGTGAGGAAGCTGTAGGAGGCGGACGCTCGAAGGCTCCTGGCAACGTCTCTATCTCCGAGACCGTCACGGTAGACCCTCGCGAGCAGGGCGTCCCGGATCATGGGTTTGGCTTCGGAGTATTTTCCCTGTCGGATCAGGGCTGACGCCAGGTTGGCCGTCGATTTGGGGACGTCGACCTTCACCCCGAGCTTCTCGGCTGAGACCAGCTGTTCCTTCATGACCAGGGCCTCCCGATAGAGCTGCTCGGCGTGTCTTGGATCCCCGTCCCTCAAATGCACGCCGGCGAGGTTGTTGATCGCCACCGCCAGCTCCGAAGAACCTTGCGGGTAGTGCTTTCGCATGAGGGCCTCCGCCTCGGTCCAGAAGCCTTCTGCGCGGTCGAGATCGCCGTATCGAACGCTGACAGTTCCCAGCGCTTTGAGAATGGCGGCCTTGGCCCTGGGGTCTTCGACAGATTTGGCGACCTCTTTCTCCCCAATGTCGATAATTTCGAGGGCGACCTTTCGGTTCTGACCTTTTCCTGACTCGATGAGGATTCGCTCCATGAAACCAAGGGCCTCCGCCCTGCTCTTGGATTCCAGGAGTGCCGAACGTTGAGCCGAGGTCGCGAGTTCCTTTGCTAGTCGGGCCCGTTCAACGTGGCGCGATGGATTGGAGCGCTGACCGCGAGGAGGAAGAGCGCCGCGGCGGCGGAAATTCCCAGCCACCTCCGGCGCACGAACTTGCCGGTGCGGTAGGTCCAGGTGCCGCGCCGGGCCTGCACCGGCTCCCTGTCGAGGTAGCGCTGCAGATCCTCAGCCAGCTGCTCCGCCGAGCCGTAGCGGGCGTCGGGCTCCTTACGCATGGCCTTGAGGACGATGGCGTCGAGGTCGCGGTCAAGGTAGAGCTCTTCGAGGTCGCCTTCGGCCTGGGTGGCGGTGCTGGGGCGTTCCGGGTCCGTCCCGCGGATCGCGTCGGCGAGCTCCAGGTCGGTCCTGCTGTCGTAGGGGGAGCGCCGCGTGAGGAGCTCGTAGAGCAAGACCCCGAGGGCGTAGACGTCGGTCGCGGTGGTGATCTGGCGTCCCTCGACCTGCTCCGGGGCGGCGTAGCGCAGGGTCATGGGCTTGCGCCCCAGGCCGGTGAGGGCAGGCCCGGCGTCCAAGCCCTCGGGTCGGATCCGCTTGGCGATGCCGAAGTCGATCACCTTGGGGGCGCCCCCCGGGGTCACCAGGATGTTGGAGGGCTTGAGATCCCGGTGGACCACGAGGTTCGTGTGGGCCAGGTGGATTGCCCGGCAGACATCCACGAAGAGCTCCAGCCGCTGCCGCACGTCCAGACCGTGTCGGTCGCAGTAGGCGTCGATGGGGGAGCCTTCGATGTACTCCATCGCGAAATAGGGGCGGTCGCCGGCGGTGGTTCCTCCGTCGAGGATGCGGGCGATGTTGGGGTGCTCCAGCTCTGCCAGAATCTGCCGCTCTTCGTGGAAGCGGTGCAGCAGCTCCCTGGAGACGTACTTGGGATGCACCACCTTGAGGGCCACCCTCTGGCTGAACTCGTCCTCCCGGACCGCCAGCACCACCTCCCCCATGCCCCCTTCCCCCAGGGGGCCGAGGACCCGGTACGGGCCGATCCGTTCGTCCGGCTCCAATTTGGGGGCCTGGCCGTTCACCGGCTCCTTCAGGGACGGCACGATGGGGGCTTCCGGCCAAAGCCGGCCGGCGCCCTCCTGGTCGAGGAGGGACTCCACCTCCAGACGTAGGTCTTCGTCTCCGTCGCAGGCGCGACGGAGGAAGCCCTCCCGCTGGTCCTGTGGCAGGTCGAGGGCGCGGTCGATCAGCGACTTCACCTGGTCGAGGCGTTCGGAGCTCATACCGCTCTCCCGGTTTCGGCTCCGACCCTCAGGATCCGGAGCCATCGTCGTCCTGGGGCGAAACGTGCGAAAGGTAGCGCCGTAGCCAGAGTCTGGCGTGTCGCCAGTCCCGCAGCACGGTCGCCCGGCCGACCCCCAGGGTCTCGGCGATTTCATCGAAGGTGAGGCCGCCGAAGGCATGGAGCTCCACCACCTGCCCGCCCCGTTCGTCCACCTTGCAGAGATCCTCGATGGCGTCGTCCAGGGCCACCAGCGCGAGGGCCGGCAGGCTGGGGAGGCCGAGGGCCTCGTCGAAGACGACCTTGGGGCCGCCGCTGCCCCGTTTGACGGCCTGACGCTTCCGCGCGTGGTCCACCAGAATGCGTCGGATCAAACGGGCGGCGACGGCGAAGAACTCCCTGCGGTTGTGCCACTTGACCTGGTTCTGCCTCTGCAGCCTCAAGTAGAGCTCCCCGACGAGGGCGGTGGGCTGCAGGGTGTGCCCCGGTCGTTCCATGTCGTACTGATGCTTGGCGATGGCGTGGAGCTCATCGAAGACGAGGGGCATCAGCTGATCCCGCGCATCGGCGTCACCATCGCTCCAGTCCAATAGGAGCCGGGAGACGTCACTGGAGGGGGTCGACATGTTGGGCCTCCTTGATCGAGGGACGCTATTGAGAAAGAGATTCCGTCGTTTGTACCACAGGGATGGTGCCTTTGCACGGCGCCGAAGAAAATGAAAGTTTTTTCTTCGGCGGTGATACTTCCCGCTGACGTTCTACGCGATGTTGAATTCGAACCCTTCGAGCGGGGCGAATCCTCCGGGCTTTCCTGAGGTCCCCTGGTACTTTTGGCGGCCCGTTCGCGCAACGTAGGCCAGAGTCTCCGTGAAAGTCACGATGTTGGATGCCGAGGGGAGGGAGCCGGATGAAGGCCTGGGGAAGAACCTTGTCGCGTTTGGGTTTGGGGCTCTTCCTGCTACTCGGCTCTCCCGCGGGTCCGCCGGCGGGTGGCTCCACCGGCGTCCCCGGCCTGGCCGCGCCGGGCCCCCTCTCGGTGCGGGGGGCGCCGTGGAGCCCTGGGGATCTGGTCCTGCGGCGGGGCCGCGGGGCGCTGAGTCGTGCGGTCCTGGCGGCGGATCCCTCGATGCGCTTCTCCCACATCGGCCTGGTGGTCTCCGAGGGGGGGGAACCCTGGGTCATCCACGCCGCACCGGGGCCTCCGACCCCGTCGTCCCCGTCCCCCGTCCGCCTGGAGCCCTTGCGTCGTTTCTTGGCCCCCGACCGGGCGTCCGCCGCGGCGCTTTATCGGATCGACGGCCCCCTGGCCTCCGCCATTCCCATCGCCCTGTCGACGGCCCGGAGCTGGGTGGATTCCGCCCTGCCCTTCGACGCCGCCTTCGACCTCGCCACCGACGATGCACTCTACTGTTCAGAACTGATCTGGAAGGCCTATCTGAGCGCCGGCGTGGACCTTGTGGCCGAGGCCCCGCGCCCCTGGCGCCTGATCCCCGCCGGTCCGGATGTCCTGCTCCCAGGCCGCATGGTCGCGGGGCCCCACGTTCGCCTTGTCCATACTTTTGATTCCGAGTGAGGAAGGTCCCATGCGTTTTTCCAAGGTCTTGCCCCCGTTCTCCAGGGTCTTGCCCCCGATTCTCGCCTGTTTTTTGTTGGCCGTCGTCGGCTGTGCCGGTCCCGGCCCGGCCAAGACGGTGGAGGAGTTCCACCGCTCCCTGGCGCGGGGTGACGTCGACGCCGCCCTGGCCTGCCTGTCCCGGGAGGTCGTCGAAGTGCTGGGGGAGAGCAAGCTGCGCCTGGGTCTCCGGCAGACCGTCGAGGCGATCGAGGGTAGGGGGGGGATCGAGACCCTGGAGGTGTCCGAAGGGGAGGTGGAGGACACCGAGGCGACGGTGGAGATCGACGTACGCTACGGCAACGGCGAACGGGAAGAGGGCGCCGTCAAGCTGGTGCTCGAAGACGGCGCCTGGAAACTGGCTCCGGTGAAGTGAAGAGCGCGACGGTCAGGGCTGAGGCGGAGCGCTGTCGGTGATCCTCAGGATGTTCTCTTCGAGCACCTCCTCGCCGCCGTCGCCGTCGACCCCCACCAGCAACAGCACGTAGGCGCCGGGCTCCAGGGCCCCCGTGGGCATCTCGAGGATCTGCGCCTCCCGCTTCGGCAGCTCGGCGCTCCACAGAACCGCCTCGGCGGCGCCGAGGATCCGAAGACTCAGGGTCTCCGGGCGCTCCAGGAGGGCAGAGCCCATGTAGAGGTAGAGAAGCCCGGAGTCTCCCCACTGGTCGATGTTGATGGGCTCTCCACCCCGGACCCGCTCGCCGAGGACGATCTCCGGCGGCACCACGTTCTGCGGCCGCAGCTGAATCGAAACGGGTTCCCGGATCGTCGGCCAGCGCACCCCGAGGCCGAGCACGAGGCCGCCGAGGGCCGCTGCCATGGCGTACCCCAGATACCGGTGGGAGGGGCCGCGGCCCCGTGGCCGGGCTCCAGTCGGGCCGGAGGTTTCGGGGGGAGCGGAGGCCCCCGCGGGGGGAGCCGCGCCTTCGGGGGCGTCGCTCCCCGGGGCCGGCAGCCGCCTCGGGCCGCCCGCGGTCAGAGACCCGCGGGCTTCCCCCAAATCGCGGATCCATGCCCGATATTCGGGGGAATCGTCGATGTCCAGGGCGAAGGCCGACAGGGGAAGGTCGTCGTCCCCTAGGGCGACTTCCCGGTCCTGGACGCGGGACAGGGCTCCGTCGTCGAGGCGACCGACGGGGAGGCCCCGATCGAGGACCGAGGGCGGCACCTCGATTCCGTGGCCGCAGCGGGCGACCTCGCAGTGGGGCCCGAGGGGCAGGTCCCGGCTGCCCACCAGGGGGTGGACGTCGAGGGGGAGGAGCCGGCGGAAGTTGCCGGGGTCGGAGGGTTTGTCGTCGAGGAGAAGCCAGGATCCGAACCAGGGGGAAGGAGTCTGGAGCAGGAAGAGGTCCCCGGCGCGGTGGGGACCCTCGGGGGCGGGCGGCAGCTCCCGGGCGAGACGCATGACCGCCTCGCCGAGGGCTTCCCGCCGCTGGGCGAGGACGGCGCGGCGGTCCTCCGCGGTGATTCCGCCGGCCGAACCATAGGTTTCCGCAGAGGATCCTAGTGCGTTGGCCGGTAAGCCGCCGCAATCCCGAACGAGATCTCCGAGGGTCGCCCGCAGCTCTGGAAGGCGATTGCGGGGGATGTCGAGGATCGGACCGAGGCGCTGATCCGGTGGCAACCGATGGGGATCCCGGGCGTCCAGCTCGGCCGCCTCCGCTTCCGGGAGGTCGCTGGGGATCGGAGCTTCGGCGGACCAGTGCTGGAGGAAGCGGAGCAGCCGTTTCAGGTGCCTCCGGGTTTTCTCGGTCCGGCCCGCCGCCTCGACCCCCTGGCCCAGACAGTCGAGGAGGTAGCTGAAACGCTGACGCTCTTCGAGCTCCCTGCAGGGGGCGACGAGGCGCATCAGGGTGGCCCCGTCGTCGTCCTCCACCCAGGCGACCTCCCCCAGGTCCTCCGCCACCAGCGCCATCCAGCGTCCCCGGGCATCCTGCTTCAGCGGTTCCACCAGATCGCCGAAGACGAAGGCGTCGACCCCCGCCTCCGGTAAGCCGGCGACACGGCGGGCCAGCCGCTGGGCGGAGGCCTCCCGGCGCCACGCGGTCACCAGCTCGGGCATCAGCTCCTCAATCCAAACCCCGAGCTCCCGTGCCAGCAGCGCACCGGCCTCGGCGCCTCCGCCGGCATCGTTCCAGGGCGTGAAGCCGAGCACGGTCTCGTTGCGGATCTTCGGGTTGCCCTCGAGGATGAAGAGGACCTCGTCCTCCACCAGAGATAGAACCGCAGCCTGGGCGATCTCGAAGATCCGAAAGCCGAGGGGGTCGTGGCGACGCTGGCGGTCGTGGAGGAAGTTCTGGACGTTGCGCAGCACCAGACCCGCGAGGCGGGGTCGCCGCTTCGACTGCTGGAGCAGGCCCGGAAGTCGATGGAGGAAGATGTACCCGTAGCAGTCTAGGACCAATTCCTCCAGAACCCCTTCGTCGGTCCAGCGCTGGCCGCCGATGACGCCGAGGTACCGCGGAGGAGCGTTCCACAGAGAGCGTTTCTTGAGCTCCCGCGTCAAGACTCGACGGAGGGATTCCAGAACTTCGGCGATGTCGACGGGATCGCCGTCCCGGCTACCACCGATGGCGCGAATATGAACCGAAAAGACATCCCCCATGATCGCTTTGGCCTCATGAAGTCCGGACGTTGAGGGCTTTTAGCCAAGAAGAAAAAAGGCGCGGAATTCGAATCTTACCGAGATTAGCGAGACTCCGTTCTGGGTTCAAGGTCATTGCCTCTGGGTGATCCTCCACGGCCTTCCCTCGCGCGATGTAGGGGAACGCTTTCTGACGAAAGCTAGAACCTAGCGCCATGTAGCCAGCGAGCCAGTCTCGCGGCAGAAGACCCCGAGGCCGACGCCCGGGGTCGCTTTTTTTAGGGCCCGGTGTGCACAGCAGGACCAGGAGAAGTTAACCTACCGTACGGTCGGTTTGTCATCTTGATCGTAAGGTCCTCTGCTTAGGCTTCGATTGTGGGGGGGCGATGGCCTCACGGCCCGCCGACTTCACCTCCAAAGCCTTTCTCGTTTCCGGACCGCCGAAATCTCCGGAAGTAGACGATCTCCAGGAGGCCCGCCGATGCTCAGCAAGTCCTGCCGTCCAAATGATCCGCCCGTCCACAAGACGACCCTACTTCGGGCCTCCGACGACTACGGCAGCGGTCGGTACCGTGAGGCCCTCCTGTGGAGCAACGAGATCGTCGCCGCCTGTCCGAGGGAGGCCTGGGGTTGGCGCTTCCGCGGCGACTGCCTGATGTCCCTGGGACGACTCTCGGAGGCCACGGGCTGCTTTGACCGGGCCCTGGACCTCGGCGGCGACGGCACGGAGGACACCTTCCTCTGGAAGGCGCTGGCGCAGCACCAGGCCGGGAACACGGAGGGGGCGGAGCGGACGCTCCAAGATTTCCTTGACCGTGGGGACGGGGCCGGTGAGTTGGCCACCAAGGCCCGCGCCATCCTGCAGCGGCTGAGGCTCACCCACTAGATCCCGGCACGTAGGTCGGGCCAGAATAGGCCATGCACCTCGACGACTCCGTCCGCAGCCGCGCCGCCGCGGTCCGCCGGTGGCTCGAATCGATGCGGGGGGCCTGCTTCCCCATCCTCGAAGGCGACCTCACCATCGCGCCGGTCATCGACCTGACCGCCGGCAGCGCCGATCTCGAAGGGGCAGCCGACCCGGGGGACCAGGGGGCCCTGTCCCGTCGTATCGAAGACCGGCTGAAGGCCGCGGGGGCGACCGTCGCCCTCGGCCGTCACGACGAAGCCCGGGCGATGTATTCCATGGAGCCGTTCACCGGGCCGGCCCCAAGGTGTCTGCACCTCGGGGTGGATCTCTTCGCGGATCCCGGGACCCCGGTCCGCGCCCCCTTCGACGGCACGGTCCACAGCTTCGCCGACCACGCCGGCGACTGGGACTACGGCCCGACGATCGTGCTCCGGCACGCGGTTCCCGACTCGGAGGCCGTTTTCTTCAGTCTGTGGGGCCACCTCGACCGCGGCTCCCTCGACGGCCCCTTCGAAGCTCTGGTGGTGCGCCGCGGGGATACGGTCGGCAGGCTGGGGACGAGGGAGGTCAACGGGGGCTGGGCGCCCCACCTCCACTTCCAGCTCATGGTCGACCTGCGCGGGCATTACGCGACGTTCCCCGGCGTCGTGCCCCCGGCCGAGCGGGAAGCCTGGCTGGAGATGTGCCCGGACCCTAGCCCGGTGCTCGATCTACCCCGCGACCGGGTGGTCGCGGGGGTCTAAGCCCCTCAGGTTCGAACTTGGACCGCGGCCCGGGACGGGCTTGGGACCAGATTGGGGGGCAGCGAACCGGGGACCCCCTGGCGGCTGAGCCACCGGTCCTCCAGCAGATCGGCCCAGGACCGAAGGTAGCGGATCAGGTCCGGGCGTGACCGCTTGTCGAGGTGGCGGTCCCCCGCCGGCAGCCGGCGCAGAACCTCGGTGTCCGACAGCAGCTCCAGGTTCCGCAGGTCGCCGCGGTCGAGGCCGAGGTCCAAGAGCGCGTCGATTACGTGGTCCATGGGGAATCCGCTCGTTGGGCAATGGTCGATGGCCTGCTGCGTCCAGTCTCCAGCTTTTTCGAGGGCGGCGCGGTGGAGCTCCTCCGCCGACATCTGGGTCACGGTCTGTGCCAGATGTCCGCAGTTACAGCTCCCCATATGGGTCCAGCGGTAGGAAGCTCCGGCTTCGAGGCGGCGTGCGGTGCTCCGCAGGGCTTCGACGAGGCGAGGGTTGGGGGTCGCGTGGCGTGTGCTCATGGGGCGGTGTCCTCCTGGGGTCCAACCGAGTCTATCCCGACGGCGCCGGGTCGAGAAGGTAGACTCGTGGGCCGATGGGAAACCCTGAGGAGACCGCCTTGGACCTCGAGATCGACCTGGCGCAGCCGTCGGACAGCGCCGAGCTGACGGCCCTGGCCCACGCGGCGAAGCGGCATTGGGGGTACCCGGAGTCCTGGATCGAGGCGTGGCGGGACGACTTGACCTTGACGCCGGACTTCATCGCCGGATGCGAGGCGGTCTATGGGGGGCGCCGCGACGGGGCTTGGGTGGGCTGCGGGGTGCTGTCGAGGGAAGGGGACCGGTGGGGTATCGAGCACATGTGGATCCACCCGTCGGCCATGGGGTTGGGGCTCGGACGTCGCCTCTTCGAGCGGCTCGCCGAGACGGCGCGGGGAAAGGGGGCCTTGGCTCTGGAAGTTCTTTCCGACCCCAACGCCGAGGGTTTCTATCGGCGCCTCGGCTTCGAGCCGGTGGGGGAGTGGCGGACCGAAATCCTGGGGCAGCCCAGGGTGCTTCCCATCCTGCGGCTGGGGATGAGCTAGGCAACGCCGGCCCGGAGGCGTCGGACCGGCGTTCCATCGACTTCAGAAGGGGAGGGCGATGACGTCGTCTTGCTTCTGGACCGGGCAGTTGCCGCTGATGATCCGGCAGCCGCTCACCAGCTGGGCGTTGCTGTAGTTGTCGTTGGTGGCGACCATGTTGTAGTACCACTGGATGCTGGCGTTGCAGGCGGCGAGGCTGTAGCCGGACGGGGTGAAGGTGACCGGGCCGCAGGTCGCGTGGACGGCCGTCATCGTGGCGCCCCAGGTGCAGGGCTCGGCGGCGTCGACGTCCTGGCTCGGGACCGCGAGGAAACCGATGGCGAGGGCGGCGCAGGCGACGGTGAACAGAACTTTCTTCATAGCGGGGCTCCTTGTCGTTCGTCGTGGACTCGAGGCGGATCGCTGCGGCGTTGCCGGCCGTACGGCGGATCCGAGGGACACCGGCGCCACGGGCGCCGGTGCTGATCGACGTTGATCTGTCGCTCTATCCCTTTAAACGGAAGCCCTGGAAAAAACGAATCACCGAAGTCTGGGGGTGATCAAAAAAAGTCGAATCTTGGGCGCTCGACCGTGGATGGAGTCCTTAGCGCGGAAGCTCGCGGTGGATCGGCGCCGCGTTGCGCAGGCCGATTGAAGCCGCGGCGTCATGGGGGAGCGGAGGCCTTGGAAGGGGCTGCGCCGGAACCGCCTCCAGGGCCCTGCGGCGGGCGTCGAGCTCCTCCGCCCGCCGCCGCAGACCGGAGGCCCTGGGGTCGCCGCTGCGTTCGAGGACCCGGGCGGCCCAGAGCAGGCCTCGGTATGCGGGCGTCGACCCCTCGCCGCGGGCGGCGACGAGAACCCCCAGGTCCCCCAGGGCGAGGTCCACCGGCCGATCCGTCAGCCCGTCGGTTCCGAGGGCCAGGGCCCGCAGGCGGATCAGCGCCACCTGCCAGTGGTCGTCGGGCCGGATATTCGTCACCGCCGCAACGGCTCGGCGGGCCGTCCCCTGGACCTCCGCGCCGGCGGCGTCTTGGTCCCCCGGGTTGGCGGTCGATCGGTGGAGGGCTTCGGCCAGTCGCACGAGGACCCTCGCCCGCAGCAGCTGGCCGAAGGGGGAGTCCCCGGCCGTCTCGAGGGCTAGGCGGAAGGCGGTTTCGGCGGCCTCCGGGTCGCCGGCGTCGAGGTGGATGTCGCCCAACTCCAGATGGAACTGCGCGAGCTTTGTTTCCTGAGGGGCGCCGTCGCCCGAGTAGAGCTCGATGGCCCGGGCAAGCTTCTCCAACGCTTCCCCCCAGCGTCCCCGGCGATGCTGGACCCGGGCCAGGCCCGCCAGGGTGTCCACCACCCGTGGATGCTGTTCCCCCAGGCTAGGGAGAAGGGTGTCCCGGGCGGTTTGGTAGTGGGCCTCGGCGGCGTCGAGCTTTCCCCAGGCCAGCAGGTTGGCGGCGCGGTTCGAGCCGAAGACCCCCACGGCGGGGTTGCCGTCCCCCTGAAGCCGGGTGATCAGGCCGAGGGCCCGCGCGGCGGCGGCGTCCGCCTCGGCGAACCGGCCGCGGTCGCGGAGCACCACCGTCAGATTGATCAGCACCGTGGCCACCTCCCGGTGTTCCTCCCCCAGACCCCGCCTGGCGGAGGCGAGGGCCTCCCGGTAGTCGGCCTCGGCGCCCTCCAGGTTCCCGAGGCGGCGCAGGGCCCGGGCGCGGTTGTTGAGCAGAATGCCGAGGCTCGGATGGCCTGGGGAAACGAACCGGCGGTAGATCTCCAGGGACGAGGTGTAATCCTCGACGGCGCGGGTGTACTCGGCCAAGAAGAAGTGCTGGTCGCCGCGGACGAAGAGCACGTTGGCCTCCGCGGTGGCGTCGGCACCTTCCCCCGAACGCACCCGCCGCAGGGCCTTCTCCGCCAGCGCGAGGGCTTCACGGCGTCGGCCCTGATACCCGACGCCCTCGGCGAGGTTGCGGAGGGATTCCGCCACCAGGGCGTGGTCGTCGCCGAACAGGCGCCTTCGGATCCCCAGGGCGATTCGATGATCGTCTTCGGCGCCGGCGTACTCCCCCTGGGCGAGCCGCACCAGGCCCCGATTCTCGTGGGCACGGGCCGCCTGGGCGTCGTCCGGGGCCCGGAGGGCGCGGCGGATCTCCATGGCGGTTTCGATGCGCTCCGCCGCCGCCGAATAGTCCCCCTGTTGGGTGAGGAGCCAGGCGAGGTCGATCTCGGTTTCGGCGACGTCCAGATGCCGCGCTCCCAGCAGCTCACTGCGCTGGGCCAGGGCGAGGTCGAAATGCCGGCGGGCTTCGGAGTAGAGGCCGAGGTTCTGATAGATCCGAGCCAGGGCGTTGCGGAATCGGGCTTCGAGCTCCGGGCGGCTAGCGAATCGCTCATCCAGCCGTTCGCTGGCTCGATTGAGGAGCTCGCGGGCCCTAACCCCCTCAGCCCCTCCGGCCTGGGGGTCGGAGATCTGGAACGTCTCCTCCAGGAAGCGGGAGACCTCCTCCGCCCCCTGGCGTTGATGCCGCGCCTCGTCCCTCTCGCGCACCGCGGAGCGGGCCTGGAGGGAGGCGACGATCCCGAGGCCGAGGGTGGACGCGGCGAGGAGGGCCACCAGGGGGGCGGCCACCGGATGGCGCTGCACGAGCTTGCGTAGCCGGTAGGCCCGCTTGGGGGGACGGGCGAGGACGGGGCGGGAGGTCAAGTGCCGTTCCAGGTCCTCCGCCAGCTCCTCGGCGGAATGGTATCGGTCCTGTGGATTCGGCTGGGTCGCCCGAACGACGATGGCGTCGAGATCCCCCCGCAGGCGACGCCGAAGCTGATCGCGGGACGACGCCAGGGCCGGCGGGGGATCGTCCTCCAAGGCGACGCTCGGCGGCTTCGGCGCCGCCACTGCGGAGTCGGCGTTCGCCGGCCTTTGGCCGGTGAGCAGCTCGTGGAGCAAGATCCCCAGGGAATAGAGGTCGGACGCGGTGGTGACGGTCCCTCCCGCCAGCTGCTCCGGGCTGGCGTAGGCGGGGGTCAGGCCCTGGACCCCCGCGGTGGCGGCGGCCCGGGGGGCGGTGCCGTCGATACCAGGCCCCGAGGCGTTGACGTTCCGCCGGGGGCTCGCCGGGTCAGGTCCAGGCTCACCGAGGAGCTTGGCGACGCCGAAGTCAAGGAGCCTCAAATCCCCGTCTTCGGTGACCAGGATGTTGGAGGGTTTGAGATCCCGGTGGACCACCAGGTGACGGTGGGCGTGCCCGACGGCGGCGCAGAGGGTTTGGAACAGCCGTAGCCGCCTTTCGATGCCGAGGCCGTGACGGGCGCAGTGCTCGGTGAGGGGGAGGCCCTCCACGAACTCCATCACCACGTAGGGCAGGCCGTCGGCGGAGGTACCGCCGTCCAGCAGGCGGGCGATGGCGGGGTGCTCGATGTCGGCGAGGATCTGACGCTCGTCTTGGAACTGCCGCACGCGGCGGGGGCCCGGCCAGCCCCGCATCACCTTGATGGCGACCTGTTTGCGGAAGGCATCCCGGCGCTCGGCGCGGTATACCCGTCCCATGCCCCCCTCTCCCACCGGCTCGATGATTCGATAGGCCCCCAGCTGCTGGCCCACGAGCCGATCCGGACCCTCGGGGGCATCGGCCGCGACCGGCGATTCGAGGAAATCCCCGTCGGCGTGGCGCAGCATGGCCCCCAGGGCCCGTCCCAGTTCGTCGTCGAGGTTCGAGAGGTAGGCGTCGAGGGCTTCCCCCCGGAGATCGGAGACGGCGTCCCAGTGCCGTTCGATGCGCTCCCACAGCTCCGGGGTCATGGGGCTCCGCCGTCGTCGACCCCCGAATCCGCAGCCGCGGCGTCGCCGTCCACCTCGGTCAGGAGCTGCCGCAACCAGGCCCGCGCCATGTTCCACCGTCGGGTCACGGTGGCGGTGCCCAGCCCCATCAGCTCCGCCACCTCCGGCACCGTCAGCCCGCCGAAGTAGCGCAGCTCCACCACCCGAGCCGCCTCGGCGTCGTGGGCCGCCAGCCGCCCGAGGGCCTGGTCGAGGGCGACGATATCGACGTCGGGGGCGGGGGCCGCCAGGTGGTCGAGGTCGAGGCCGGTGGCGAGGGCGCCGCGGTCCCGCTTGGCGGCGGCGCCGTGCCGCATCCGGTCCACCAGCACGTGCCGTAGGACCCGGGCGGCGAAGCCGTAGAACTGGAGCCGGCTGTCCCAGCGAAGGTGGCTGGAGCCTTGAATCTTGAAATACGCCTCGTGGACCAGCTCGGTGGGCTGAAGCGTAAGGCCGTCCTTTCGTCCGAGGTGGCGGCCGGCGAGCCGCCGGAGATCCCGATAGACGATTTCGAAGAGGCGGTCGCCGGCTTCGGCGTCGCCGTCCTGCCAGTCCTGCAGCCAGCGGGTCAGGTCCGGACCCCGCTTCCCCCGTGGGCTGTCCGACAACCCGGGTACTTCACCGGCTGCGGAGGACGCAGCACCGGCCGCCGGGGCCCCTGGGTCCGCGGCGGGTTGCGGAACTGAAGCTTCAAAATCCTTCATATCTCACCTCCAGGACCAGAGGCCGAGGGGGAACCCTCGATCCTCGGAGATCGGATGAGACGACTCTACCTTCAAAAGCGGTGAAACGCCCTCCGACGCCTCAGGTGGCCTGGAGGACCCAGAAATTCAGTGCCCTTCAGTGAGTCCCGCCGACGGGCTCCAACGGGCTCAGAGGACGATGACGGCGTCCTCCAGCAGCCCGTCCAGGCGCTCGTCGGCGCTTGCCAGCAGTCCGTCCAGGGCGCGGCTGAGCCGCTCCGCGTCTATGCCGGTCCAAGGCGGCAGGCCCACCCGTCGGCGCACGCCGCTGATGCGGGCGGCGAGGCCCGCGCCGTGGCGGTAGCCGTCGATCCAATCCCCGCCGAGGAGGCTCCGTAGCAGTCCGTCGAGCCGGCGGTCGAAGTCCTCCTCCGCCCCTGGGTCGTCAGCGAGGGCCGGATGCCACGCCCGGACCGCGGCGGCGAGGACGGGTCCTCGACATCGCTGCACCGCCGGCCGCAGGCGGTCGACCACCGCGGCGGTGCCGAGGCGCCGGACCAGCGCCCCGTCCAGGCACAGTTCCCAGGCAATGTGGGCCATCAACCGGCCGGCCCGGGGGGCGGCGAGACGGAAGCTCGCCGCGGTCTCCGCCTGACCCTGACGGAAGACCTCGCTGCTGTGAAACCAGGCGTCGGCGGCGAGGTGGTGGCGGACCCCCGAGGAGAGGGCGTCCACCAGGGGGTCCCCCGCCGGGGGCGGGGTGTCCTTGGTACGTGGCCGGACCCGCCGGCTCGCCATCGGCCAGAGGTCCGGCAGCATCGCCCCGAGGGCCGCGATCTCAGAGCCGAGGTCGCGGGCGGCGAGGTGGCGGTGGAGGAGGAAGTTCAGGTCGTTTCCCCCGGCGCCCCCTCGGCGCTCAACGGGGCTCCTCCAGGGCTCCGGTCCGGTTGACAGTGTCGCCGAAGAAGAGGGCGTTGAGTACCAGTTTCTCGGTGCCATACCAGAAGGCCCGGAAGGTGGGGTCGAAGGCCATTCGGACCACCAGGCCGTCCCCCATGCGGTCCGCCACCAGGGCCGGCGTGCGGGCCAAGCGGTCGGCGTTCTCCGCCGACACGTAGCCCGACATCACCGGATCGCCGGAGAAGACGGCGACGGCGGAGTAGGGATCATCCTGGGGAGCCAGGGCGTCGGCGTCGTTCTTGAACACCGCGAGGTCCCGGCGGGGGAAGCCGAAGGCGAGGGGATGGGTGAGGTCGAGGTCGGTGGAGAAGATCGAGCCGCCGACGAGCCGGGCCGCCCGGTCGGGCTCGTAGGAGTCGTAGGGGCGGCGATCCGTGGGGATGCCGTCGATCGCCGTGGGCATCGGTTCGGGGGCTCCCTCGGGACCGTCCCATTCCTTCACCAGATCCGTTGCCCACTGGGCCGAACCGTTGACCGCCAGCAGGACGCCGCCGTCCCGCACCCACCGCGATAGGGCATGGCGGGCCGCCTTGCCCGGTCCGGGCTCCTGCGCGGCGCCCCGCCGACCGCCGCCGGCGACGTCCATGAAGATCAGGTGGCTGTACCTGGAGAGGTCCACCCGGGTGAGGTCACTGCGGGGCAGGAGCGTGGTTTCGAGGCCGAAGCGGGCGTCCAGCAGGTGCCAGGCCTGGCCGGTCTCGTAGGTGCTCATGCCGCGGCCCACTACGATGGCCGGCCGGGGGGTCTCGAGGGGGCGCAGGCTGGGGCTCCCCAGGTCCACCCCGCCGGGGGTGAGGCCGCTCTCGAGGGGGTAGATGTCGACGCCGTCGGCGGCGGCGATGGCGTTGAGGCGGGTTTCGAGGTCCCCGCGGTCCAAGGGCTGGCCGGTGGCTGGGATGACGACGGTGCCGCGGGCGAAGGCGCGGGGGGATGCCTTCCCGGCGCCGGCGACATCGGCCTCGAAGGGCAGCTTGGCGACCAGGGTCCTCACCCCGCTGCGCTGCAGGCGGTAGAGGGCCCTGGGGGCGTAGTGGCCGAACCATTCGAAGGCGTAGGCGTATGCCCCCTCGGCGGCTTCGAAGCGACCCACCGGCGCCTGCGGGCTGTCGACGGCGTCCCCCAGGACCCCCGTCCGGGAGCCGCCTCGGGCCACCGCGGTGGAGGGCACGCCGAAGGCCAGGGGGAGGGTCCAGGTGGAGACGTCGTAGAACGTCGAGTCCTCGAAGTCGAGCTGGCGCTCGAAGAGGGTCCGCACCAGACGGTGCCGCGGCTGGGCAAGGGGCACCGCGAAGCTGGAACCCGGCTCGAAGGTGTGGCCGTCACCGTCGACGGCCCGGGCCAGGGCGTGGACCTCCACCCGGTGACGCCGTAGCAGCTCCACCAGGTGGTGGGTCCGCCGGGGGTCGGCGGCATCGCCGAAGACGTACGCCTCGACGCTGGAGCTACGGCCCTCGTCGAGGGCCCGTCGGTGGAAGTCCCGCTGGTATTCGAGCAGCTGGACCCGCAGGTCGAAGGCGGCATTCAGGGTCGAGAGGGAGGTCCGGACCTGATTGCGGATGGTGAAGGGGAAGCCCAGGGTTCCGTGGATCGACTCCTGGACGTGGCCGCGGGAGCTGGCCTGCTCGAAGAGGATACCCACCGCGCCGTGGACGTCGGGGTAGGTGGAGCCCTTGCCGTAATAGAAGTCGTCGAAGGTCTCTTCCGAGTAGTAGAGGGAGCCGATGGCGTCGAGGGCGTCGGCGTGGTAGCGGGCGATGGCGGCGGTCAGCTCGACGTTGCGGTCGGGGGTCAGGGGATTCTTGCGGGACGGGACTCCGGGCTGGAAGAAGTAGGTGGAGTTGGTGCCCATCTCGTGGAAGTCGGTGTGGACGTTGGGGCGCCAGTTGTGGAATTGCTCCAGTCGGGCCTGGCTCTCGGGGTGTTGGGCCAGCAGCCAGTCTCGGTTGAGGTCGAACCAATAGTGGTTGGTCCTACCGTTGGGCCACGGCTCCCGGTGTTCCCGACTCCGCGGGTCCGCCACCGGCACCTTGCCGCGGTGGGTGTTGGCCCAGTGGGCGAAGCGGTCGTGGCCATCCGGGTTGAGGCTCGGATCCAGCAGAATCACCGTCCGGTCCAGGAGGGCGCGGGTGGCTTCGTTCCGGGCCGCCGCCAGGTGATACGCCACCACCAGCGAGGCATTGGACCCGCTCGGCTCGTTGCCGTGGACGCCGTAGCCCATGTAGGCCACCACCGGCATGGAGCCGGGGTCGAGGGACTCGGAGCTCCCGGGATCCGACAGTTGCAGATGCTGTTGGCGGAGGTCCTCCAGCCGGCCGTGGTTCTCCTCTGAGGTGATAGTCAGGACGAGGAGGGGCCGCTGCTCGTGGGTGTGTCCGGTGACCTCGAGGGAAACGCGGTCGGAGCTTTCCGCCAGAGTCTCCATGTAGCGAACCAGCTGATCGTGGCGCACGTGCCAAGTGCCCACTTCGTAGCCGAGGACCGAGGCCGGCGTCGGGATTTCGGGGTCGTAGTCCCCGCCGGCGGGCAGGTAGTAGTCGAGGGAGGCTTCCCCCAGCTGGGCGGCGCCGGCGGGGTGGGCCGAGGTTCCCAGGGATGCGACCAGGGCGAGGGCGGCGGCGAGGGCGAAACGGGTCAGGGGCATCGGGGGGGACCTCCGTGGCGGGCGGATCGGACGGGGACCATCGATCGCCGCGGCGGGCCTCCCGGGGCCGCGGGGGACGGTCCTCTGCATGTCGGGTGTGGAATCGGTTGCCGGCCGTGGCGCGGGCCGGGCGTCGCCGCTACTTTAACCCGAAGCGGGGCTCCCTCCCCGCCGCCGCGTGAACCCTTCGTCTCCCTTCAGCGGACCGTGAGGGGTCTGGCGGAGGGCGGTCCTCCGTCGGGATCCGGCACGAGGGCCAAGACCTCGATCCGATGGCGGCCGGAGCCCAGGGCCTGCTCGGGGACCAGGGCGGCGAATCGTGCTTCCTTCCGCAGGTTTACGAAGGGTTCGGTGAGACCCCACACCGTTCCGTCCACCGCCACCGCCAGGTGACGCGGCGCGCTGTCTCCGGCGCCGACCTCGGCACTTCGGGCCCCTGCGCCCTCGGCCCGAAGACTGCCCCGCACCAGGGCGGGGACGAAGCCGCTCTCCGGGTCGATGTCGACGTAGTCCTCGGGGGCCGCGAGCTCGGCCACCCAGGTGGAAGGGGGGCCGTGGGGTAGGGTCGACACCGGACGCCCCACCAGCTCCGGCCAAGGGCCGACGGCGAACAGCCGTAGCGGATCGTCGCCGGGGAAGATGCGGTCGATGCGATCCGGGGTCGGGCCGAGCTCCGGCCGAGCCGACAAGACGAGGGGAACGTCCAGGCGGTCGCCGAGAACATTCCAAAAGCGCTTGTCGGCGCGTTCCGAAGCTCCCCCCACCAGGCTGCGTCCGTCGACTCCCCAGGGAATCCGTCGGCCCGTCAGATCGGCGAGGGTGGGTAGGAGGTCGATGGATTCGACGTTGGTGTCGTCGATCCGCGGCTCCAGGCCAGGCCCGCGGACGAACAGGGGGATGCGGACCAGGTCCGCCGCCAGATCCCCGTCGGCCTTTCGGTAGGGGGCCCCGGGGCGGAAGCTGACGCCGTGGTCCGAGGTCACGACGATCACGGCCTCCTCCCACAGGCCGGTCCTCCGCAGGGTATCCATCAGCTCCCCCAGCAGGCGGTCGCAGTAGCGCAGCTGTAGGAGGTGGCGCTGGAACGCCTGGGTCGCCGGCCACGGGTCGTCGATCCAGCGGCCGCCCTGGAGGAGCCCCCACGGGGGTCTGGGGGAGCCGGCCCGCTGATACCGCAGGCCCGAAGGGAGATGCATCCAAGGCCGGTGGGGAAGCTTGACGTGCAGGTAGTGGAGCGCCGGCCCCCCCTGGGTGCCCAGACCCTCCAGAAACCGGCGGTAGCGGAAGGGCTCGCTGCTACCGCGGGCCCGCTCCGGGGCGTCCGGGTCCCCCCAGAAGTCCCGCCACGATCCGCCGAGGTCCGGGAGTCCACCGGCGAAGTCGAGGGGGACGACGAGGTGGAGGAACACCGCCCCGAGATCGGCGAGGGCGGCGTTGATCCGGCCGACGGGGCCGGGGCCGTCGACCTCGCCGCAGAGATCCGGCGGGCATAGCCAGGTGTAGGTTTCGTGGACGTCGAGGCGGTGGCTGGCGGCCAGCCAGGTGAACAGGGTGCGCGGATAGGCGGCGGCGGCGGGGGGGCGCTCGGTGGTGGGAAAGCGGCCGGTGATCAGGGCCGGGACCGCGTAGTTGGTGTGGGAGGCGACCGTCGTGGCGCTGCGGGCCCAGAGGGACACCGTCGCCAGCTCCGCGAAGTTGGGGAAGAGGTCGACGTCGATGGTGCCGTCGGGTTCGAGGAGGGAGGTCAGGGGCAGCTCGTCGAACATCACCCAGATCACCGAGGGAGGATCCGGCGGCGGGGTCTCGCCCTCGGCGAAGGGAAGGGTCGACGCCTCGGGAGTCCGGCACAGGGGGCGCACGTCTTCGTCCAGCAGGAAGCTCACGGGGAAGAGCAGGGCCCCACCCGCCAGGAGGGATAGGAACAAGCCCACCGCCTGGAATCGCCGGGCACAGAAGGCGACGGCGGCCCCCACCGCGAGGGCGATCCCCACGGCCCAGCTGGCCGGCAGCTCCCGAAGCCCCTCGAGGGTCAAGATACCGACGAGGAAGATTGTCAGGAGCGACTGGATCGTCAGGCCCAGGGATCGATGGAGACGGGCCCCGAGCCAGGGAAGGGCCGCCAGGGGTAGGGCCAGCAGGCCCGCCAGCAGGGCGGTGAGGGTGAAGACCTCCGCGGGGGCTAGCCGGTGGGCCGCCAGGGTCTCCACGTTGCGGCCGAGCTGGTCGAACAGGGGCTGGGCCACCGCCACCGACCACAGGCCGACGATCTGTAGGGCCGCCGAGGGCCCTGGGGTCGCCTTCGGCGGGGCGGCGTCGGCGTCCACCGTTTTGGGCCGTCGCCTCGTCATGGCCGGTAGTAGATCATAGGGCCCCCGTCCGCGGGGGGCGGAGGATTCTTCCATTTCACAGTGGGATGTAACCTCCCGTCCGCCGTCGCATCCGAGGGTACGACCGATTCGAACGACCTACCCTTGGAGATCCTCCGCCATGCTCAGCTATCGACCGAGAACCCTGTCCGCCGAGTCCCGTCCCCGATGGACCCTGCCTTTCGTAAAGCCCCAGGGATTCCTCCTCTTCGCCCTCACCGCCGCCGCGGTTCTGTTCCCGGTGAGCGGCGCCACCGCCGACACCGCCTTCCCGGACCGTTTCGTCGGCGCCATCGAAGCCGCCCACGGCGCCGATGCTTGGCGGTCCCAGCGGGCCGTCTCCGCCGACATCGCGGTGGACTTCGGTGGCCAGCGGGTTCTTGAGGGGCGGCTCCTTACCGACACCCCCGGCGGCCGCGTCCGCATCGAGCTCGTGGACGGCTCGGTGATGGTCTTCGACGGTAAGGACGCCTGGACCTCACCGGCGGACTCGGCGGCCCAGGGGGCCCGTTTCCACCTGCTCACCTGGCCCTACTTCCTGGCGGCGCCGATGAAGCTGCGGGATCCCGGGACCCACCTCGAAGACCTCGGCGACGTGCCCCTGGCGGACGGTCGCACGGCCCCCGCCGCGCGTTTGACCTTCTCCGACGGGATCGGTGACACGCCGGAGGATTGGTACGTGGTCTACCGTAACCGGGACTCCGATCGGCTGGCGGCGATGGCCTACATCGTGACCTTTGGCAAGGATCTGGCCAAAGCCGAGGAGGAGCCCCACGTCATTGTCTACGGCGCCTTCAAGGACATCGACGGCGTGACGGTGCCCACCCGATGGTCGTTCTACGACTGGAACTCCGAGCAGGGGGTCGTCGGCGAGCCCATCGGCCGTGCGACCCTCGACAACGTGCGGTTCGTGGACCCCGCCGCGGATGCCTTCGTGGCGCCGCGGGGAAGTCGCCCCGAGCCCGCACCCTGACCCGTCCTACGGCCCACGGGCGCGGCGGACCCGGCGCGTTGAGCCCGACGCGTTGAACCTGGCGCGTCGCCGGGAGCCGCGCCGCTCCCGCCGGCGCCCTTCGCTGTTCCGCTGGGGACCCTCAGCGGGGGGGCAGGAAGATGAGGCCGTGGAACACCCCGAGCACCAGAACCTCGCCGCTAGCCTCGATGCGGTAGGCGATTCGAAAGTGACCGTAGGTCAGGACGTGGACGTCCCGATTGGGGTCGTATGGGTAGCGCTGGCCCAGGGTCGGGTAGGCGGCGAGCCCGGACACTTTGGAGAGGATCGACTCGATCGTGCGCCGGGCCGTCGTCGGACGGTTGCGGGAGATGTAGTCGTGGACGTCCCGGAGGGTCGATTCCGCCTCCTCGGTCCACTTCACCGTCGCCATGATCGAATCCGCCGCTGCAGCTCGTCGACGTCGATGACGTTGCCGGAGTCGGCGTCGGCGTGGCCCCGTTCCACCATCCGGTGAAACGCCATTTCGCGGAGGATCTCGTCGAACGAGCTGTCCTCCGGCAGGTCCTGGATGATCGCCATCATCTGCGCCTTGGCGATGCTCTCGGGCGATGGGGCCATGGCGATCTCGGCCGCTACTCGGAGATTTCCACCGCCTTGACCCCGTTCAGCCGCGCGCCGGAGGACACGTAGCCGATGCCCCCGGGGCTCCCCGCGACGAAGGCGACCATCCGGGCGTCACTGGGCATCTCCGGCGGCGGGACGTCTCGACCGGAGAAGATCTGCCGCTGCCAGTAGTTCTTGATGCTCGCCACCGACCGGCCGTGGATCGCCTTCGACATGGCGGCCCGAACCGGGGATTGGCTATCGAGATCCGCCGGCTTGACGGCGCTGCCGCTCTGCCACTTCCCCTTCTTCTTGAGGAGAAAGTCGGACACCTGATCCCGGGTCAAGGTCGAGGTGGCGTTGGAGCTGTTGACGATGACGACGTAGCCCGACTCTTGGGCGCCGGATTTGGCGGGCCATAGAGCCCAAGCCAATGCCGTGAGAGCGACAAAGAAAAGAAAGAGCTTTTTCATCCGATCGAACCTCCACCTCCGAAGAGGGGGCAAGTCATAGAGAGCGCTGGGCTAGGAAACGCCGGGGAAGTTCCAGAGGTCCCGGCGGGGTGCGACACGCTGGTGAGTGACTGCGTGGGTCAGCTGCTGAGGTGGGCACCCTCCAGAGCATATGAACCAGCTAAAGTATAGCAGCTTCCGGCGAGGATCGGCCGTTGACGGTCACCTCTCGAATTCGGAACCCCGTCGTTTTCGGCCCTACGGTTCGTCGAAGTGGGCCGCCGGCGTGACGATACCCCCGCCCCCGAGGCAGACGTCACCGTCGTAGAGGACCGCCACCTGGCCGGGGGCCACCCCGGGATCCGGTTCCGGAAGCCGGATAGACAGGGTGCCGTCACCAAGGGCCGAGACCTCGCCCGCGAGGATCTTCGGGCCGTGCCGGATACGCAGGCCCAGGTGGCCTTCGGCGGGCGGTGAGCCCTCGATCCAGTGGACGTCGGTGACCCGGAACGTGCGGCGTCTGTGGGCGTCGAGATCATCGCCGTGGGCCACCCAGATCAGGTTCCGTTCCGGGTCCTTGTCCACCACGAACCAGGGGCCGCCGCCGAGCCCCAGCCCCTTGCGCTGGCCGATGGTGTGGAACCAGTGGCCCCGGTGATCGCCGAGGGTCGACCCGTTATCGATGCGGCGGATCTCCCCCGGCCATTCCCCCAGCTGACCGCGGACGAAGGCGTCGTAGGGAAGGCTGCCGAGAAAGCAGATGCCCTGGCTGTCGGGGCGGTCACGATTCGGCAGACCCATCCCCCGGGCGAGGGCGCGGACTTCCCTCTTGTGCAGTCCGCCGAGGGGGAAGAGGCAGCGGCCTAGCTGGTCTTGGGTCAGGCGGAAGAGGAAGTAGGTTTGATCCTTGACCGGGTCGACCCCCCGCAGCAGGCGATGGCGACCATCCTTCCCCGGAGCGCAGCGGGCGTAGTGGCCGGAGACGATGCGGCCGAATTGCCCCGGATGGGCGTCCTCCAGGTAGTCGAGGAACGCTCCGAACTTGACCTTGCGGTTGCAGAGAATGTCGGGGCTCGGGGTGCGCCCCGCCCGCAGCTCCGAGACGGCCCAGCGCACCACCGCTTCGTGGTATTCGCGCTGGAGGGGGACCACCTCCAGGGGGATCCCCAGGCCGTCGCAGACGGCGCGGGCGTCCTTGAGGTCGTCTTCCCAAGGGCAGTGCCCGGCGAAGCTGAGCTCGTCTTCGAGCCAGATCTTGAGGTAGAACGCCGTCAGCCGGTGTTCCCCCGAGCGGTGCAGCAGACTGAGGGCCACCGAGCTGTCGACGCCCCCAGAAAGCAGGACGGCGGTACGCATCTATGGAGTCTACTGCGTCCTTAGCGGCCGTCGGCTCTGGCCGCCAGTCTCGGCAGCGCGAACAGGGCCATAGCGGCGGCGGCGGCGGTGCCGAAGGCCACGGCGATGCCGAACCGTTGGGTGGGGGGGAAGCTGGACAGGGCGAAAATGCCGAAGCCCACCGCCAGGATCGCCGTGGCGCCGAGGATCGCCGGCCACAGCATCTCCCGCGCCCCGGCCCACGCCTCGAAGGGGGAAGCCCCCGCCTCCCGGCGCCTCCGCGCCGCCGTGGCGAGGTGGATCATCGCGTCGATCCCGAGGGCGATGGCGACGTTGGCGGCGGGGGAAGAGATCACGTCGAGGGGGAGGCCGGCGTGGCCGAAGAGCCCCAGCACCAGCAGCGGAACCGCCGCCAGGGCGACGATCATGGCTAGGGCCGGCCTGGCCCCGCGGGCGACCCAGAGGCCGACGGGAACGAAAAGCAGGAAGAGTCCCCCAAGTCCCCGTAGAAGACTGCCGGAAACCAGGGATCCGAGGCTGGCCTGGAGCTCGTAGAGGCCCCCCACCCGCTCGGCGTGGAGCCCCTTTTCCTCCACCACCCGCCGCAGCCGTTCGATCACCTCGCGCCGCGGGGCTCCGCGGTCCGACTCCCCCATACGCAGGAAGTAGAGGGCCCGCTGTCGGTCCTTGGTCACGAAGCTGGCGGCGATGTGGTCGAAGGTCGGGGTGTCGAGGAGGTCGAGGAGCTGCGGAGTCGAGAAGAAAAAGGCCATCGGTACCCGCCGCGCCTCGTCGAGCAGCACCGGCAGGGAGAGGCAGGTGCCTACCTCCGGATCCTCCTCCAGGGCGGCCTGTAGGGCCGCCAGCTTGCCCATCGGCCCGTCGCCGTCGAGGGCGACGCCCTCCGGATCCTTCACCACGAGCAGTAGGGGGCTGCTGCCGCCGTCCCGGTCGATGCGCTCGAGGCCGGCCCGCAGCTCGCTGCCGGGTGCGAAGTAGGACAGGAGGTTGGGGTCCGTGTCGAGCTTCGGCAGACCGAAGGCACCGACGACGGCGGCGGCGAAGAGCAGGCCCGCGGTGGCCCAGGTGGCCGGCGGCAGGGTGAAGGCGGGTGCCCGGTGGGCGCCTGCGGGTTTCGGCCCATCGGCCCGCCGGGCGAGGGCGTGGAGGAAAGCCGGGTAGAGGCCGTAGGCGACGCAGATCGCCACCGCCGACCCGAGGGCCCCCGCCAGCCCGAGCTCCCGCAGGGGCTTGGCGCTGGCGAAGAGGAGGCTGCCGAATCCCAGAAGGGTCGTGACCATGCACCAGAAGGAGGCGCCGAAGGTGGCGGCGACGGCCCGGTCAGTGGCGCCGGCGAGGTCGTCCTCGGTGGCCCTCGACCGCTCGTCCCGCCAGTTGGCGGTCAAGAAGACGATGTGGGACAGGGCCAGCACAAAGACGATGGTGATGATGTTGGCGGTGAGTAGTCCGATGGGGACATCGAGGAAGGAAAGGGCCGCCAGGGTCACGCCGCAGGCCCCCAAACAGCAGGTGAGGGTGCCCGCCACCACCCAGACGGAGCGGTAGACGAGGGCCACCAGAAGCCCGAAGATCAACAGGGCGGCGAGGCTGAAGGTGCGCAGGTCGCGGCCGAGGTAGCGGCGCACCAGCTCGACCACATAGGGCACGCCGGAAACGTCTAGGGCGAAGGAAGGGGTATGGTGGTCCGCCAGCAGGGCTTCGATCCGCGTCACCAGGTCGCCGCCCCCCTCCCCCTCCACCATCGCCAGGATCAGCGTCGATCGGGGATTGGAGCCGAGCAGGAGACGGCTCCACAGCGGGCTCTGGGGGACCGCGTCGGGGGACCCCGGGCCGCGGGTCAGGCTCTGGACGGAGGCGACCCCCGGGACGGCCGCCAGATCCTCGGTGAGTCGGCGGATCCGCTCCACGTAGTCGTCCGCCGAAACGTCGGGGGCGGTGGCGCTGATCAGCAGCTGCTGGTTGGAGGGGAAGAGCTCGGCGATGGCCTGGGAGTCTTGGAGCTGCGGATCGTCGGTGGAGAAGAAAAAGTCGCTCTCCACCCGAGGATCGAGGTCCACCCCGACGAGCACCCAGACGACGCTGGCCAGGACCAGGAGGCCGGCGATGGCGGCGGTACGACTCACGGGTTCAGGTCCGCGGCGGGTCGGGGGATGTCCGCGGGGACGATCACGGCCGGTCAGGTCCGCCGTCGCCGCCGCCGGCTCGGTCGCCGTTGCCGCCGCCGCGACCTCCGTGTCCCTTACCCCCGGGTCCCTTACCCTTGTGCTCCGCGTGGTCTCCACCGGGGCCGCGGCCGCGCTCCGCGTCTTTACTGGCGTGGTAATTCTCGAGCAAGAACTGGCCCAGCCACTGGGCCATCACCCGCTTGGGGATGGCGGTCAGCTCGACGCCGATCGCCCGCCGCTGGCCGTCCCGCTTGACCGTGTAGGTGACGGTCCTCCCAGGGCGCATGCCGGCGTAGGCTTTTTCGAGCTTGTTCCAGTTACCCTTCTTGTACGGGACGCCGTCCACCGCCACCAGAACGTCGCCGGGCTGGATGCCGGCGCGGAAGGCGGGGCTCTTGGGAACCACGTGGGCGATGGCCCAGGTGCCCTTTTCTTTTTTGTCGATCTGGATCCCCACCCATCCCCGTTCCTTGAGGTTCTCCACCATCTCAACGACGCAGGGGGAGCAAGAAAAGTCGCAGGGCTCTCCGGCCATCGCGACGGGACCGGTGGACAGGGCCAGAAGTAGAGCGAGAGCGGGGGATCGTTTCAACAGCATGGTCTCGGGTTCCGGAAGAGAGGGTCGTCCAGCGGAGGGCTCGCCTGGGATCTCGAAGTCATTGGCACGTGCTCAGGGCGTCATCGAAATCGCAATCGGCGCCGGGATCGAGGGCTTCGAAGAGGCCCGGCAGGACGCCGAGCTCCCCGAGCCCTTCGAAATCCTCGGCCTCGAGGTCGTCGGCCTCCAGATCGTCGTAGGGCGTGGGGGGTTCGGACTGGGGACCGTCCTCGGCGGCGGCGCCGGGGACGGTGGACGTCATCGGAGATTCGGGGCCGGGGATGGGATCGGATCTGTCGGCGGCGGTTTCCGACAAACATCCCGAAATCCCCAAAGCCAAGAGAAGGAACAGCCAGACCCCTCGGCTCCGAGGTTTCGGCGGCGGGGTCCCTCGACTCGTTCCCATGTCACTCATACGTATGCGCCTGCTTCTGGTTCCGGTGGGGTCAATCCACGTCGCCGTCGCGGTGGGCCGCCCTCCGCCGTGCCCGTTCGCTTGGGAAGTCGTTTCCGCGAAGACCCGCGTCCGGTGATTGGACGCTCCGACGATCCCGAGTAGTCTAAGGGGCGAGGGTGGAGATACCGGCTTGGGGCTGTAAGGAAGCTGTAAAGCCCGCCGGGGTCGCTGTGTCCCGCCCCGCCAGATTTGTTGCGTTGACGGGGTTGCGTTGATGGAGCCCGCGTTTGAGAGGGCCACGTTTGACACGCCCGGGGTAGACTCCGCCGAAGCCTCCCTGGCCTGCCCCGCGGACCTGCGCAGCCCCCCCATCCGAGACCTATTCCGAAGAAGAGGGCCGAGCATGAGTGACCACGCCCCTACGATATTCGACAAGATTCTGTCCGGCGAGATCCCCAGCCACAGGCTTTACGAGGACGATCACGTCTATGCCTTCCTCGACATCGGTCCCCTGAGCCCCGGCCATGCGCTGGTGATCCCCAAGGAGCGTAAAGCCCAGCTCCATCTCCTCAGCGACGACGCGGCCGCCGCCATCGGCAGGGTGCTGCCCCGACTGTGCCGCGCGGTCCTGGAGGCCACCGGAGCTTCGGACTACAACGTGCTCCAGAACAACGGCGCGCCGGCCCACCAAGCGGTGATGCATGTCCACTTCCACATCATCCCGAGGATCGGCGCCAAGGGGCTCGGCGTGGGTTGGAACCCGTCGTCCCTCGTCGCCGCCGACGGCCAGGCCCTGGCGGCCAAGATCCGCGATGCCCTCGGAGAGGACTGAGGGCGTTCGGGGGGCGGAGAGGTTGGATATCGGAGCGTCGGTCGGGGCGCGGGGCTGGGGAGTTCGAGTCGGCTGGACCCTCCTCACCTGCCTCCTGCTCTCCGCCTGCTCTGCGCCACAGCAGCCCGTCGAGGGACCGGTTCTACACGACCTGGTGGCCGAATGGGGGGACGCCGAGGTGTCCACCGAGCAGGGCCGCCTACGGCTGGCGGATCCGGCGGTGCGGGATCGCCTCGTCTCGGGATGGGGGCCCGCGGAGGAAGGGCCGGACGGCGCCTTCGTTTGGGCCGTCGGGCCCGAGGCGTGGATCGAGCTTTTCGTCGCCCTCGGCCGGGATTTGGAGTTGGTGGCCGATCTGGCCCCCTTCAGCTTCGAGGGGGCGCCGCCCCAGACAATGACGGTCCTCGTCGGCGGACGCGAGATCGGTCCACTACCGCTGCCGGACCATCGGTCCGAAGTGTCCGTGACTCTCCCAGGGCAGGCCCTCGGCCCGGGGCTCCAACGGATCGGGCTGCGGTTCTCGAGGGCCCATCGGCCGGTCGACGTCCTCACCGGATCGAGGGACTCCAGGACCCTAGCGGCGAAGCTCTTCGCCGTCGAGATGCGGGGGGCTTTGGAGGCGTTGCCGCGGCTCCAGGCGGACGGCGATCCCACCCGCCTGGAGCTGGCGCCGGGGGGAATGGTGTCCTACTACTTCGACCTCCCGAAGGAGAGCCGACTGGTGTTGACGGAGGTCGACGGCCTGGGGGCCGACCTTTGGGTGCGCTGGCTGGGGGAGAAGAACACCTCCGTGAGCCGCGCCGTGGAGGCCGGCACCGGAAAGGTCGAGATTCCGCTGCGGCCCGCCGGCGGCTGGATGCGGGTCGACCTGATGGCGGTGGGCCGTCCCGCCGGCGGCTGGTGGGAGGCCCTGCGGGGCCGACTCACGGGATCCGCCGGCAAGCTCACCCTGCGCGGCGCCGTGGTAGGGAGCGACGTCGGGACCCCGCCCTCGGACCCGCCGCCGACCCTCGACGTCGCCCGCCGGCCCAACGTGCTGATCTACCTGGTGGACACCCTGCGGGCGGACCACCTCGGCACCTACGGCTACGACCGAGGAACGACGCCGAACATCGACCGCTTCGCACAGGACGCCGTGGTGTTCACCGAGGCCCGGGCCCAGAGCTCCTGGACCCGGCCGGCGGTGGTGTCGGTGATGACGGGCCTCTACCCCCAGAGCCACGGCGTCGAGAAGCGGGACGCCGCGCTGTCCGAGGAGGTGGACACGTTGGCGGAGCTTCTGTCGGCGGAGGGCTGCGTCACCGCCGGGGTCACCACCAACGGCAACGTCGAGCGGGCCTTCGGCATGGGCCAGGGCTTCGGCGTCTACCAGCATCTGCGGGAGTCCAGCTCCCTACGCTCCGTCCATCAGCCGGGGGACCGGCTCAACGCCTGGCTCTTCACCTGGCTGGGGGGGTGGGAAAAGGCCCCCGATACGGGGGACGCTCCGTTCTTTCTCTACGCCCACGCCACCGACCCCCACGCTCCCTACACGCCCCCGGATCGGCTGCGGCTCCGCTTCGCCGCCGCCGCCGATCCGAGGCTCGGGGAGCTGGAGGAGGTGCGGCGGATCTTCCGCGGCGAGCGGGCCGCCGGTCCGGAGGTCGCCGACCAGCTCCGAGCCCTCTACGACGCCGAAATCGCCGTCACCGATGAGTACTTCGGCGCCCTGTTGGAGGAGCTCAAGCGCCGGGGTCTTTACGACGACACGCTGGTGGTTCTGGTTTCGGATCACGGAGAAGAGTTCCTCGACCACGGAGACTGGGAGCATGGCCGGACCCTCTACGACGAGCAGCTCAGGGTCCCCATGATCGTCAAGCTGCCTGGGGGGACGGGAGCCGGCTCCCGGCTCGCCGTGCGGGCCGGCCACGTGGACCTGCTACCCACCCTAATGGAGGCGGCGGGGCTGGGGCCGGGGCCAGAGGTGGACGGCCGCAGCCTGCTGCCGGCGATCCTGGCGGGAGCGTCGGCGGACGCAGCGCCCGAAGCCGGAGACCCCCGCGGCTTCGAAGACCCCAGCCTCGGCGGCGCACCCACCCTGGCGAGCCTGGACCTCGAGCGCTTCCGGGTCGTCAGCCTGGTGGAGGATGGATGGAAGCTGATCGACGGGCGTGGGGACGCGGAGGCTGGGCGGTGGCGCCTGTTCGAGGTGGCGCGGGACCCCGGGGAAACCCGAGACCTCGACGGCTTCCGTCCGTTCGAGCGGAACCACATGCGTCATCGCCTCCGCCTGCTGGACGCCGAGGCCCGGGCTAGGGGTCAAGGGGCCGGGCAGGCGGACATCCCCGACGAGACCCGCCGCCAGCTCGAGGCCCTTGGTTACCTGAACTGAACGGTCCCCGGCGCCCGCCCCCGCCCGACCCTCTGGGGCAGCGGGGCCGGTCACAGCGGCGTCAGCCCCCGTCACGTCCCGGTCCGGTGTGTCACCCCGGGTCAGGGTTCGGTCCCGTCCCCGTGGGTTTCCTTGTTCCGCGCCCCCGCCGCACCTAGGTTTGGCGGACGGCGTCGAGCTGGCCCGCCGGCCGGACGCCGGCATCAACCCACGAGGAGGCGCGCCATGACCGCTACGACTGTTCCGAACCGCCCCGCCAATCACCCCCTGGACCCCGGTCCGTCGCCGGACCCCGCGCAGACGGGCATCGCGTCCCTCGGTCTGGCGCTGCCTTCCCTCGCCCTCGACGTGCGAACCCTGGCCCCGCTGCGGGGGGAGGACCCGGATAAGTACAGCCTCGGCCTCGGCTGCGGCGAGATGGCCCTGTGCGCCGAAGGCGAAGACGCCGTCTCCCTGGCCACCGCCGCCGCCCGCCGGGCGATGGATCGCTGGGGCGGGGACGCCGCCGAGATCGGACTCGTGGCGGTGGGTACGGAGAGCGCCGTCGACATGAGTCGGCCGTTGTCGGCTTGGGTCGCCGACGGTTTGGGGCTGCGGGGCCCAGTGCGGTCCTACGAAGTCAAGCACGCCTGCTACGGCGGCACCCTGGCCCTGCGCCAGGCGGTGGAGTGGCGGTCCTCCGGCGCCGCCCGGGGCCGCGCCGCCCTGGTGGTGGCGTCGGACGTCGCCCTCTACGGACCGGAGGACCCCGGTGAGCCGACCCAGGGGGCGGGGGCCGTGGCCATGGTGGTGGGGGCTCCGGAAGTGGCCCGGGTCGAGGTCGAGACCCACGCCTGGTCCGAGCCGGCGTTCGATTTCTGGCGGCCGGTGGGTGAGGCGTACCCCAGGGTGGACGGCAAGTTCTCCCTCGATTGCTACAAGCTAGCGGCGGAACGCTGCGTCGGCCAGTGGCTCGGGGACCGGGACGGCGAGGTCGCCCGCGAAGCCCTCGGCGAGCTGGCGGCGATGTGTTTCCACGTGCCGTTCCCCAAGATGGTCAAGAAGGCGGTGATGCACGTCGGCGAGACCCTCGGCTGGGGACCGGAGGAAACCGTCGCCTTCTTCGACGCCAAGGTCGTCCCCACCCTGGGGTGGAATCGCCGGACCGGCAACGCCTACACCGCCAGCCTTTGGATCTCGGTGGCGGAAGCCCTCCGCGGGCTCGGCCCCGGAGAGCGACTGGGGGCCTTCTCCTACGGCTCCGGCTTCGGCTCCGAGCTGCTGACCCTCGAAGCGGGTCCCGCAGCCGCCGCCGGGGCCTGGGGGGAGGACATCGAGGCTGACCTGGCGGCCCGGCGGCTCCTCACCGGCGACGAGTACCAACGCCTGCGGGGGCTTCGCAAGGTAGCCTGAGGAGCTCAAGGCGCCCGACCCGGCGGTCGACTCCACGGGCGATCCGGCGGACGGATCCGGCGGCTCGCGTCGCGACGGGGCCGGCCGTCCCGCCGAGCTTGTGGCGGTTCGTCGGGGTTGGGAAGATAGGAGGATGGTCGACTTCGTCACGCTTCTGCTCGGGCTGGTCGTGGGTCCCGAGATCGTGGAGGTGGCGCCTTCGCCCCCCGCCGTGGGCGGCGCGCGTGGGCGCGACCGGCGGCCCGGGGGGGGGGGACGGGCGGGGCCCCGGCGGGGGGGGGGGGGGGGCGGGGGTGAGAGGGCGCCCCCCCCCCCC
>JBCDIS010000076.1:0-32404 GCA_038748685.1 Acidobacteriota bacterium
CCCCTAGCGTCGCGCTCGTAGCGCACGTGGGTCTTTGTGCGCTGCCCGAAGGTCGTGTTCTTGGGCACGACCTCACGGGAGAGGTACATGCGAGGCGATCCATTGTCGGGCCTCGCCGGGGAGTACGGCAGGCCGTAGTCCAGCTCGCTGGCCACGACCCCCTGGGGACGGTTACCGCCGGAGTAGGCGCTGAAGTAGTGGAAGGTCCGGTGGCCGTCGGGGTCCGTCACCGTCTGCACCGCCTCCACCGGCACCACCGCTGGGAAGCCCGGCGGCTGCGTGAGGGCGTGGTCGTACTTCCAGGTCCCGGCGTCGTCGCCGCTGTGGTTGGTCTGGATGCGCCGGGTGACCCCGGTGCTGTGGCGCAGGAACTCCGGCACCGGGCGGGGGTTGCCGCCGGGCTGGTCGGCCTCGCCGGTGGGGAAGGTGTAGGTGCCCCACTTCCACTTGAGCATGCCGTGGGTGGGCAGCTCCAGCTTGCGCAGCACGCCGGGGTTGTAGGCGGTGTTGTTGCCGGCGCCGTCGGCCTGGTTGGTGAGCAGGTAGCCCGCGAGCCCGTTGGTTCTGAACACGCCCCCCGCCGGCGGGAGGACTTCGGTGAGGAAGGGGACGGTGGCGGTCTCGCCGCGGCCGGTGCGGATGTCGTGGCCGAGGGGCCGCTGGGGGCTGGCCTGCTGATACTTGAAGGTGTAGGTGGCCTGCCCCGAGCTGAACTTGGCGAGCTTCACGGACGTCACGGTCCAGCGCTGCTCTTGCAGGTTGCGGCCCGCCGGGTCGTAGAGGTGCTTCTCCAGGTGGACTTCGTGCCGTCGGCCGGTGGAGTCGGTGAGGACCCATTTGGCGCCCGCGTTCTCGTACGCCACGCGGAGGAAGTTGCCGAAGGGGGTCGGTGATCTCGCGGAGGGTGAGGTAGCCGTAGTTGGGGTCGAACAGAAAGTGGTGCTCGAGGCCGTCGGGGGTGGCGACGTAGGCTTCGGTGTCTGAGATCCGGCGCAGGCGCAGGTAGGAGCCGTCGCGGGTGTAGAAGAGGTTCGCCGCCTGCGTCTCGCCGGCGTGAAGGGTGTCCAAGAACACGTGCTCGGCGCCGTCGGGCCCGATGTAGAGCCAGCGATCGCCGGGGTTTCGGGGCACGGTGTTCGGGGCCACCAGGTGGCCCAGGCTCAGCTGCCAGCCGAAACCGGCGTTGCTGTCGCCATTGGCCACCGCCTCGGGGTATTGGCCCCCGGGTCCCCGCTGTCGCCAGTCCCAGAGGTTGGAGTTGTAGACGAGGGTGAGGCGATAGCGCAGGCTGCCACCGGCAGAGTACTCCTGGCCGATGGGGATCGTGACGGTGAGGTTGCCGTTGAAGAGGTTGACGTGGTCGAGGTCGCCGACGTGGAAGGCCTTCTCCGGGGAGAAGCCACGGGCGAGGTTGGGATGCTGGGTGGCGGTCGTCGGCGCGGTGAAAAGAAGGAAGGCGAGGGCGACGGCGGCCCATCCTGCAAAGCTTCTCGCCGTCATCAGCTGCCCTCCCCGAGGTCGACGAAGTCGGAGGCCTCGACGGTGTGGGTCGACAGGCGCACCGCCTCGACGTCGAACACGGTCAGCAGGTCCCCCTCCTGGACGTCGCCGACGTCGCCGGTGGTAGCCCCCAAGGGCTCGAAGCGGTCCGTCTCCAGGGTCAGCCAGCCGTCGGCCTCGCCGTCTTCGTCATCGCGGGTGCCCTCGGTGGCCCACAGGGACCACACCCCCTTGCCGGGGCGCACCAGGAGCACCTGGACCTGCCAGGCCTCGACCGCCAGGCGGCCCCAAGTGCGTAGGGCGCCCTGGGAGATCCGGACACCGGGGAACGGGGCCTCCCGCAGACCCGCGGTCGCCGGCGACGCCGCGGCGGCCTTGCCGGTGTCGAGATCGACGACGGCCCAGACCGAGAGATCGGGGACGGGGTGGTTCTGGGGCCAGCGGACCTCGCCGTCACCGTTGTCGTCGGCGGCCCAGTGGGTGCCGGAGAGGAGGGTGGGGACGGTGCGGTCCAGGAACTGGCCGCCGCCGATCAAGGCCACCTGGGCCAGGGGCGCGAGACCGGTGGCCACCACGTCCTGGCCGTCGAAGGTGATGGCCAGGCTCTGGGCGCCGGCGGTCGTCGCCAGCCCTCCAAAGAGGACAAGGCCGAGCAAGGCCAGGTGGATACGGAACGTCGAGTATCGACTCATCTCAGGGGCCTCCAGGTCTCCGAAGGATCGCGTCATCAAGGCATCGTCGCGGGGGTTTCTGTCTATAGAGCGTCGTTTCCGTGGAAAAGTGGCGATCTTTCCCAGCGAGCTCCACGGGACACTTCCGCAAGGCCTGAGAAATCGTTGCGCTTCCGGGTGCCGACGGGCAGCCTTGGCCCCAACTCGTCACGAAAGGCATCCGACGCGGGCCGTGCTCGCATCCCCTACGGGGGCGGTCACCGTGCCGTTGGAGGCGAAGCGCTCGGCTGGGGGCTCAGCCCAGTTCTGGCAGGGCTTGGCCCGGGATCCAGCCGTCCTCGACCAGATGCCCCATGAGGTCCAGCACCTGTTTCCTGGCGACGTGGCTGATCAGCAGCAGGACGTCCCCGGGGCGGGCCCATTCGAGGGCCATGCGCACGGCCGACAGCTCGTCGGGGGCCCGCTCCATCTGGCTCGGCTCAGCCCCGCCGCGGCGCAGCTCTTCTTCCAGGATGGCAGGAATCTCCCCCGGGGAGCGCCCCCGCAGGTGGTCCCCGAGCTCTTTGACGATCACCCGGTCCGGGCGGAAGCCCCAGACCTGCCGGGCGAGATCTCGGATGGCTTCGTCGTCCCGATCCCCCGCCTGGCCCACGAGCACTAGTAAACGCTCTGGACCCAGGCCACGGGCGGTCCCCAGCAGCGCCTCGAGGCCGTGGGGGTTGTGGGCGAAATCGACGATGGCGCGAACGCCGCCGAGATCAAAGAGGTTGAGGCGGCCGGGGTTCTCCGCCGCCGAGGCGCCGAAGCCCTGGAGGCCGGATCGGATCGCTTCCAGGCCGAAGCCGAGGCGGTGGGCGACGGCGCAGGCGGCGAGGGCGTTGGCGACGTTGTGGTGGGCGGCGCCGCCCAAGGTAACGGGCACGCCGTCGACGGTGGCCAGGGTGGTCTCCCCGTCGCCGAGCCGCATCACCAGCCGGTCTCGGATGCGCAGGAAGGCGTCGGCGCCGTCCGCCAGGGGGCCTGAGGCTGGGTCGAGGGCGAACCAGGTGTGGGGGTGGTCGAGCTCGGCTCCTCGGGCGCTGACCCTCGGGTCGTCGGCGTTGAGCACCAGGTGCCGCGCCGCCCGGCGGACGATCATCTTGGCTTCGAGGAGCTCCTCGACGTCGTGGATTCCCCATTCCCCCAGGTGATCCTCGGCGACGTTGGTGACCAGGGCGACGTCCGCCGAGTCGACGCCGAGACCCCGCCGCAGCATTCCCCCCCGGGCGGTCTCCAGGAGCCCCACCTCCACCCTCGGGTCCCGCAGCACGAGGCGGGCCCCGCCGGGCCCCGAATAGTCCCCCGAGCCGATCTCCTCGCCCCGGACCCAGCAGCCGTCAGTGGACGACAAGCCCGGTTCGAGACCCGCCGCCCGCGCCATGGCGGCGAGCAGGCGGACCGTGGTGGTCTTCCCGTTGGTGCCGGTGACGAGGGCCACCGGAACGTTCCCCAGGGAGCTCCAGGGAACGGCTTCGGGGGACGGCAGCTCCCCCACGTCGAAGGTCTGGGAACCCTTGCCGAGGCCCACGGAAACCCGGTCGTCGTCCCACAGGAATCCCACACCCCGGGCGATGGCGGCGTCCCGCAGGGCGAGGACGGCGGGGTTTCTCTCTTCGGCGATGGTTCGCCGTAGCTCCTCGACCTCGCCATCCGAAGTCCTTCCGTCGCCCCCGGCAAGCTCGGCGGAGGCGGCGGCGAAGGCCGCCTCGTTGACCTCGGTGGCGGCGTAGAGGGCGTCGATCGGCGCCGTCAACGCCAGCGCCACGCCGGCGGCGTAGCGGCGGTGGAGGACCTCCTCATCCCCCCAGCCGACGGCCCCGAGGAGGGCGCGGGCGTGCCGCGACCAGGCGTCGATCAGTGCGTCGGCGTCATCCCCGTCGTCGAGGCGCACGTCGAGCACCGCCCCGGGCTTGGGGGAAAGGATGTTGGGGCCCGGCAGCCGCCGGGAGTCGAGGACCTCCATCGTCGCCGCTCAGTCTCCGCTCTCGGTCTCCCGCCGCGCCAGGCGGACCCCCCGCTCGTCGCGGATCAGCTCCGGGGCGTCGTCGCGGTCGAGGCTGGGGAGGATACTCGGTCGGCGGATTCCGGACAGGGGCATTTCGAGGGTCGGAGTGGAGGGCGAGACCTCTCCGTCCGCCGGGACGAAGTGGACGATCTGGTTCCAGGTCCGTTCGATGGCGTCACCGAAGATCAGCACCAAGTCCCCCGGTTCGGCCATGGCCAGGGCGGCGTGGACCGCCTGCTGCTCGTCGGGAACCATCTCGACGGTCCCCGCGTCCACCCCGGAGGCCAACAGCTCGTCCCGCAGCATCTGTGGGATCTCGTCGTCCCCGCGGCCCCGCCGGGAGTCGTCCCGCCGGCACAGGTAGTGGTGGAAATTGCCGGCGGCGAGCTGGGCGATCTCCCGCACGTCTTCGTCCCGCCGATCCCCAGGCGCCGCCAGCACGACGATTCGGCGCCCGCTGAAGTCTAGGCGGGTGGTCAGCTGCACCACCTGCTCCACCGCCGCCGGGTTGTGGCCGTAATCGAGGATCACCTTGAAGGGGTGCTCGTCGAAGACGTTGAGGCGCCCGGGGGCCTGGAAGAAGGTGGTGTCGAAGGTCTGGAGACCCTGACGCATGTCTTCGAGCTTGGCCCCCATGCTGAACGCGACGGCGGCGGCGAAGAGGGCGTTCTGCACGTTGTGGGTCGCCTTGCCGTCGAGGGTGGCGGGGATCTGATGGGTCCACAGCAGGGGCAGGTGGGCGCCGTGGTCGAAGAGGGTGATCATCTCGCCGTTGATGCCCTCCTCCAGCACCGCCGCCCGGCCGCCGGCCCGCAGGTGCTCCCGCACGAGGGCGTTCTGGGGATTCATGGTGACGTAGCAGATGTGCTCCGCCTCGGTGTAGTCCGCCATCTGCAGGCAAAGGGGATCGTCGGCGTTGAGCACCACCGTGTCCCGCGCCACCTCGGCGACGGTCCGCTTGATCTCCGCCAGCTGCTCCAGGGTGTCGATCCCCCGCAGCCCCAGGTGGTCGGCGGCGATGTTGAGCACGGCGCTGACGTTGGACCGGCGGAACCCCAGGCCCCGGCGCAGCAGACCGCCCCGGGCGGTCTCCAGAACCGCCACCTCCACCGAGGGATCCCGTAACACCATGCGGGACGCCTGGGGACCGGTCATGTCCCCTTCGACGGTGAGGTTGCCGTCCACGTAGACGCCGTCGGAGGTGGTCATGCCCACCTTCTTGCCGGTCATCTTGAAGATGTGGGCCACCATCCGGGTGGTGGTGGTCTTGCCGTTGGTGCCGGTGATGGCGGCGATCGGAATCCGCGACGGGCGGCCGGGGGGGAAGAGCATGTCCATCACCGGACCGGCAACGTCCCGGGACTTGCCTTCGCTGGGGGCCACGTGCATGCGGAAACCCGGCGCCGCGTTGACCTCGCAAATACCACCGCCGGCCTGGCGATAAGACTGGGAGATGTCTTCGGTCAAGAAATCCACCCCGGCGACGTCGAGGCCGATGGCCTGGGCGGCGCGCTGGGCCATCTCCCGATTGTCCGGGTGGACCAGGTCGGTGACGTCCACCGCCGTGCCGCCGGTGGACAGGTTGCCGGTGGACCGCAGATAGAGCACTTCCCCTTTCGCCGGAACGCTCTCGGGGGTCATGCCTTTCTGCTCCAGGAGTCGGAGGGCCTGGTGGTCGAGCTCCAGGCGGGTCAGGACTTTCTCGTGACCGATGCCCCGCCGTGGGTCGCTGTTGACCTCCTCCATCAGCGCTTCCACGGTCCGCTCGCCGTCCCCCACGACGTGCCCCGGCACCCGCTTGGAGGCCGCCACCAGGTTGCCGTTCACCACCAGCAGCCGGTGGTCGAAGCCTTCGACGAAGCTCTCCACCAGGACGCCTCGGCTGTGGGCTCGGGCCTTTTCGTAGGCCACCTGGACAGCCCTCCGGTCCCGCAGACCGATGGACACGCCGCGTCCATGGTTGGCGTTCAGCGGCTTCACCACCACCGGGTAGCCGATGCGCTCCGCGGCGCGAACCGTCTGCCCCTCGCCGTAGCAGAGCTCCTGGGCGGGGACCGGCAGCCCCAGGTCCCGCAGCAGGTCGTGGGTCTCTTCCTTGTCGGACGCCAGCTCCACGGCGATGTTGCGGGTTTCGGAGGTGACGGTGGCCTGGATCCGCTTGCCGAAGACCCCGTACCCGAGCTGCACGAGGCTGTACCGGTTGAGGCGCAGCCACGGGATGTCCCGCTCTTCGGCGGCGCGGACCAGGGACGCCGTGCTCGGCCCCAGGGCCCGGCGCTGCGCCGAGCGGATGAAGTCGTCCCGCGCTTCCGGCCAGTCGAACCCTTCGGCGCTCCGCGGTCTGAGGGCCTCCGGCAGCAGGGAGTGGAGCAGCGCGACGGCCAGCTTGCCCGCTTCGAGGCCCGCCTCCTCCTGCTCGTACTCGTAGATCACATCGTACTGACCATGGGTGCCGTTGCCGCGGGTCTTGCCGAAGGTGACGTCGGCGCCGGCGATGTTCTGCAGCTCGATGGCCACGTGCTCCATGATGTGGCCGAGCCAGGTCCCCTCGTCTTCCCTGAGGCGACGCACGAAGCCCCCCGCCTCCCCGTAGGAACAGCCGTGCTCCTGCAGGCTCGGCAGGGCGTCGAGCAATCCGTCGACGAAGGCGGCGCCGAGTTTGGCCGACGGCCAGTCTTCGAGCTCTCCGAGGTCGATGCCCAGGCGGATGACGGGGAACAGGGCGTGGTGGTTGGGGCCGATGTAGACCGAACGGTCGATGATCTTCAAGCGCTGCTCCTCTTGGTCCTGCTTCGGGCTCGGGGGTCGGCGGCTCTGTTTCGGTGGCTCTGTTTCGGTGGCTCGGGGGGGTTCGACGGGCTACTGCGGCGCCAGGGCGCGCCGGGCGGAAATGTCGTAGGTAGCGCCGTGGACCAACACGTGGAGACGCACGTTGGTCACGCAGACCGGTTCGTGGGGTCGGGCTGAGTCCATCGAGGTGTACTCGACGTTCGACGGATCCACCACGGTGATGGCGCCGCTGCCCACCACCTCCAGGACGTCGTCCGGACCGATGAAGGCGGCGGTGTCTTCGTCGAGGCCGATGCCGATGGGCCTGGGGTTGTACGCCAGGGCGGTGAGCAGGCGGCCCAGCCGATCCCGCTGCCGGAAGTGCTGGTCGACGATGGCCTCCCGGGTCAGCCCCAGGCCCGGAGCCAGGGTGACCAGGTCGGCCCGGGGGGTCGCCCCCTCCTCACCGTAGGCGATCATGTGCTCGCTCATGATCGCCGCCCCCGCGGACGTGCCGGCGACGTGCATGCCGGCGGCGTTGCGATTCCGCAGCAGGTCCGCCGTCGGGGTTCCGCCGAGGGTGGTGGACAGCCGAAGCTGATTGCCGCCGGTCATGAACACGCCGTCACAAGACTCCAGCAGCCGGAGCCAGTCTTCCCGGTGACCGTCGGCCCGCTGCTCGAAGGCCAGCACGGACACCTCCCCCGCCCCGAGATCTTCGAAGATCTCTTGATAACGGGGTCCGGTCTCGGGCAGGCGGGAGGCCGTGGGGATCACCGCCAGGCGCGGACGATCCCCACAGATTTCGACAAAGCGACGCAGAATGGCCCGGTTGCGGATCTTCTCCTCTGCGCCCCCGATGGGGACGATGTAGCCTCGGCTCAAGCGGATTCTCCTTGCGGGTAGGGCCCGCGTCCTTGAAAGTCGGAAAGGTCCAGTCTATCGCCCCGGGGGGACCTCGGTCATCCTCGGATCCACCAAGACCCCGCACCCCGCGGGCGGGCGCTGCGGCCCCCGGGCTTATACAATGCCCGCCGCCTGACGTCGATCCCGATCCCTAACCCCACGCCCCCCCACCTTCGAGGTGCTCGATGCCATCCTGGTCTGCGGACTATCGCGGAAAGCTGCGTAGCGCCGACGACGCCGTCGGACTGATCCGGAGCGGAGATCGCGTCTACTACGGCGGCAACGCCGCGGTTCCCTTTGCGCTGATTCGGGCCCTCGCCCGGCGGCGGGAAGGGCTGCGGGACGTCCAGCTGAACCACGTTCTCCTCCTCGGCGAGGACCCGCTCTCGGAGCCGGGCATGGAGGCGCACTTCCGCCACAACTCGCTCTTCGTAGGTCCGGCGGACCGGCGGGCGGTGAACGACGGCCGGGCCGACTACGTGCCGATCTTCCTGCACCAGATCCCGAGGCTGTTCCAGGACGGAATCGTGCCCCTGGACGTCGCCATGCTGCAGGTGTCGCCGCCGGACAAGCACGGCTTCATGAGCCTCGGGGTGGAGGTGCTGGCGTCGAAGGCGGCGAGCCGGGCCGCCCGCCGGATCGTGGTCCAGGTCAACGAGCGGATGCCGCGCCTGCTGGGGGACTGCTTCCTCCACGTCCGCGACGTCGACGCCATCGTCGAGCACACGGAGGCGCTGCCGACCCTCGACCCGCGGCCCATCACGGAGGTCGAGCACGCCATCGGCGACCGGGTCCTGCCGCTGATCCGCCCCGGGTCCACGGTGCAGATGGGCATCGGCGGCATTCCCGACGCGATCTACGGGAAGGTCGAGGGCCCCCTCGACCTCGGGATCCACACCGAGATGCTCTCCGACGGCGCCATGAAAGCCATCGAACGGGGGGTCGTCACGGGGCGCCGGAAGACCCTGCACCCCGGCAAGGTGGTGATCACCTTCGCCCTGGGGAGCGAGACCCTCTACGAGTTCATGGACAACGATCCGCTGCTGGAGGGGCGTCCGGTGGAGCACGTGAACGATCCGGTGGTGGTGAGCCGCAACGACAACATGGTGGCGATCAACTCCGCCCTCGAGATCGACCTCACTGGCCAGGTCTGTTCCGATTCCATCGGCCCCTACATCTACTCCGGCTTCGGCGGCCAGGTGGACTTCATCCGCGGCGCCGCCCGGTCCAAGGGGGGCAAGCCGATCATCGCCCTGCCCTCGACGGCCAAACAGGGCACCCTGTCCCGCATCGTGCCGACCCTCAAACCGGGGTCCGGCGTCGTCACCAGCCGCGCCGACGTCCACGATGTGGTGACCGAGCACGGCGTCGCCCACCTTTTCGGGCGCAACCTGCGGGAACGGGCAGAAGCGCTCATCGCCGTCGCCCACCCCGACTTCCGCGACGACCTCGAGCGGGCCGCCAAGGAACGGAGGCTGCTGCCCTGATGCCTCCCCTTCCCCCGGGTCTCCACTTCCTCGAACGGGGCTGGTTCAGCGCCAACCACGTGCTGCTCACCGGCGGCGGGGGCCCGGCGCTGGTGGACACGGGGCACTTCCGGGATCTCGAGGGAACCGAGGCGGCCCTGCAAAGCGCCGGGGTAGAGCCGGAGGAGCTGCGGCTGATCGTCAACACCCACTGCCACGCCGACCACTGGGGGGGTGACCGCCACCTGCTGGAACGCAGCGGCGCCGACTTCGCCTGCGGGGAGGACACCGCCGACCTCTTCACCCGCCGCGACCTGCGGGCGATGTGGCTCGACTACTTTGGCGGCGAAGGTCGCTACTACGACCTCGATCAGCTGCCCCCGAAGATCCACCGCACCTTCACTCCGGGGGAGACGGTGGAGCTGGGGGCGTTCCGCTTCGAGGTCCTCGCCGCGCCGGGCCACGCCCCCGATTCCATCGCCCTGTTCGAGCGGGAACATGCCGTGCTGATCTCAGCGGATGCCCTGATGGAGGGGGATTGCGGGGTGCTCAACGTGGCGGTCCACGGCGAGGGGGTGGTGGAACAGGCGCTGGACACCGTCGCGCGGTTCCGCGGCCTCGGGGCGACCGTCGCGCTGCCGGGCCACGGTCCCCCCATCGCCGACGTCGACGGTTCCCTGGACGCCCTGGAGCTCCGGCTGCTGGAGTTCCAGCGACGCCCCGACAAGCTGGCGCGGCACCTGGTGGCCCGGTGTGTCGTCACCTCTTTGATGGCCATGCAGCCGATGGCCCGCGGCCCGGTGCTGGACGCCCTCGCCGCCGGCCAGTGGGCCCGGGACTACGCCCCCCGGCTCGGATTCGAGCCGGGGGCTCTCGTGTCCAGGACCCTGGCCGAGCTCGAAGGTCGCGGCGTCGTGGGTGAAGACGCGGACGGCCTTCTCGTGGCCCACGTCCGCCGCTGACGGCGCCCCCCCGATGACGGTCGGTTAGAGCACGGTCTCCCGGACGACTTCTTCGATCGTCGACATGCCGTCGCGGATCTTCTGCAGGCCCGAGCCGCGGAGGGTGATCATGCCGTTCTCGATCGCCTTCTCCCGCAGCTCGATGGAGCTGGCGCCGGAGAGGATCAAGTCCCGGAGCTCGTCGTCCACCTTCATCACCTCGTAGAGACCGGTTCGACCCTTGTAGCCGGTGTCGCCGCACTGCTCGCAGCCGCGCCCCTTGAACAGCTTCAGGGTCCGCGCCTCCCGCTCGGAGAAGCCGGCGCTGATCAGCTCCGCCGGGTTGGTGTCGAGGGGCTCCTTACAGAAAGTGCAGATCCGCCGCACCAGCCGCTGGGCCACCACCAGGTGGACCGAGGTCGCCACCAGGAAGGGCTCGATGCCCATGTTCATCAGACGGTTGATGGTGGAGGGGGCGTCGTTGGTGTGCAGGGTGGAGAGCACGAGGTGGCCGGTGAGGGCCGCCTTGATCGCCACCTCGGCGGTTTCGAAGTCTCGGATCTCCCCCACCAGGATGGTGTTGGGATCCTGGCGCAGGAACGAGCGCAGGGCGGCCGCGAAGTTGAGGCCGATGGACTCTTTCATTTGCACCTGGTTGATGCCGGTGAGGTTGAACTCCACCGGATCCTCGGCGGTCATGATGTTGGTGTCGGGCTTGTTGACGTTCGACAGCGCCGAGTAGAGGGTGTTGGTCTTGCCGGACCCCGTCGGCCCGGTCACCAGCACCATGCCGTAGGGCTGGGCGATGGCGTGCTCGAACTTGCGCAGCGACTCGGGCTCGAAGCCGAGCTTGGTCATGTCGAGCATCAGCTTGTCGCGGTCGAGGAGCCGAAGCACGATCTTCTCGCCGAAGATGGTGGGGAGGCAGGAGACGCGGTAGTCGAGCTCCTTCTCCTTGTTGTCGATCTTCGTCTTGATCTTGATGCGACCGTCCTGGGGCAGGCGCTTCTCCGCGATGTCGAGCTTCGCCATGATCTTGACGCGGCTGGTGATCGCCTCCCGCAGCCGCAGGGGCGGATGCATCACCTCGTAGAGCAGGCCGTCGACGCGGTAGCGGACCCGATACTTTCTTTCGTAGGGCTCGATGTGGATGTCGGAGGCACCGCGCTTGATGGCGTCGGTGAGGATGATGTTCACCAGCCGGACCACCGGCGCCTCGTCGGACTCCTCCTCGAGGGCGTCGATGTCGAACTCCTCGGGCTCGTCTTCGAGCACCTCGAGGTCTTCCCCCATCGGATCCTCGTCGAGCTCCTCCATGACCTTCTTGAGCTCGAGGGCGTGGGTCGCGCCGTAGTACTTTTCGATCGCCGAGCGGATGGAGCTCTCGGAGGCGATCACCGGCTCGACGTTGTAGCCGGTCATGAACTTGATGTCGTCCATCGCGAAGACGTTCGTCGGATCGAGCATCGCGATGGTGACCTTGGCCCCCGCCTTCGACACCGGCATGATGGTGTACTTGCGGGCGACGTCCGCCGGGATCAGCTTGACCACCGACTCGTCGACGGTGACCTGGCTCAGGTTGATGGCGGAGACCCGGAACTGCTTTGACAGGAACTCCACCAGCTCCATCTCGGAGATGAGGCCCATCTTGACCAGATTGGTCCCCAGTCGGCCCCCTTCTTCGCGCTGTTTTGCCAGGGCCGTACGCAGCTGGTCCGCGTTGATCTTGCCGGACTTGACCAGCAGGTCGCCCAATCTGTCACTCATGGAAGTGTCCTCTCGACGGTGGATCGAAGGTTCGGGATCGTGGATCGGAAGTCACAGAAAGCGGCGAGCGGCGGACCGAGCCGCTGCTCTCCGAAGGTGCCGGAAGCACCGAAATCGCGGAGGGGGTCGCGGGGGTACGAATCTATTGTATACGCCCTTTAGAATTGATGTCTTCGGCGGCCCCCAACTGCTCCAGAGCTCTCTCCAATACCTCGTCAACGGTGATCTGGAGAAGACAGGCACGGGGACCGTCGAAGCGCTTGTAGCAGTAACTGCAGGGAAGCTCGTGGAAGAGCACCTGCTCGGCGGCGGCGTAGGGGCCGTTGCGTTTGGGGTCGGTGGGGCCGATCAGACTCAGGACCGGAGTGCCGAGGGCGTGGGCAAGGTGGACCGGGCCGGTGTCGCCGCCGATCAGCAGGCTGGCCCGTCGCATGAGGGCGGCGAGGACGGCGAAATCGGTGGCGTCGACGGCGCGGGCCGCCCCTTCGCTGGCCCCTTCCACCTCCATCGCCAAATGCTCTTCCCCCGGGGCGGTGGGAATCCACACCTCCGCCCCCGCCTGCTCCAGACCCCGGGCCACCTCCGTCCAACGATCCATCGGATAAATCTTGTTGGCCCAACCGGCGCCGAGCTGGAGCAGGACCAGCGGCCTCCCCCCGCGGCGGGTCGCTAGCAGCGCCGACGCCGCGCTCGGCTCGTCGGCGAGCAGGCGGTCGCCGCCGAAGTCCGCCGGCCCCGGCTCGACCCCCAGGGGGGCCAGCAGCCCGAGGGCCCGGTCGACGGCGTGCTCACCGCCGACGGGGTGGGTCTCCCGAAGCCACAGGGCGCTCGACGGCTCCCGTCGTTCCCGCCGGGACGCCCCCACCGATCTCTTGGCTCCGGCGAGACGGGTGAGGATCGCCCCTTTGTGATTGCCCATGAGGTCGAGGGCGACATCTGCCCTGAAGGCCCGCATGGCGGCCACCGCGGCGCGGATCTCGCCCCGGGTCTCGGTCCTGCGGACCCCGCGGCGCCACGCCTTCGTCCGCACCCGGATCAGCTGCTCGATGTCCGGATGCCCTTCGAGGATCGGCGCCCATGTGGACTCCACCACCCAGCCCACCCGCGCCTCCGGGACCGCCCGGCGCAGGGCCACCAGGGTGGGCAGGCAATGCACGATGTCGCCCATGGCGCTGGTGCGCACGAAGAGCACTCTCAAGGGACGGATCCTCCCGGGGGTCGATCGGGGCGGCGCCGGGGACCGGCGCGGCGGGCGATCAGGGCAGGGCCTTGACCTTGGCGATCAGGTCGGTGGTGGCGTGGTCCTTGGGGTCCCCCACCAGGGCCGTGCGTCCACCGTAGGCGCGGACCACCCCGTGCTCCGGCACGTTTTCGGGGGTTCCGTAGTCGGTCCCTTTGCAGTGGACGTCCGGCTGCAGCTCGGCGATCAGGGGCCCCGGGGTGTCGCCGTCGAAAACGACGACGTAGTCCACCGGATCGAGGGCCGCCAGCAGCTCCGCCCGCTCGTTCGCCGGCACGATCGGTCGCCCTTCCCCTTTGAGGGACGCCACCGAGGGGTCTCCGTTGAGCCCCACCACGAGGAGATCCCCTTCGGCGGCGGCGCCCTGGAGGTAGCGCAGATGCCCGACGTGCAGCAGATCGAAGTGGCCGTTGGCGAAGGCCACCGTCCGCCCCGCCGCCTTGGCGCTTTGGATTTCGCGCCGGAGAGTTTCTTTGTCGATCACGAGTCCCATGCTTCGCTCTCCCGTCGTTCGATTAACCGGTGGGGTCCGAGGTGATCGCGCCCAGGGGGTTCGGGTCGCTGAGCACGGCGCGGCGCAGCTCGTCGCGGTCGAGGGTGGCCGTGCCCATCTTCATCACCACCACGCCGCCGGCGTAGTTGGCCAGGCACGCCGCCTCCAGGGGCTGCGCCCCCGCCGCCAGGGACAGGGCGAAGGTGCCGATGACGGTATCGCCGGCGCCGGTGACGTCGGCTACCTGGTCGGTTCCGTGGACCGGCATGTGGACGGCAAAACCCGGCACGAAGAGGGTCATCCCGGCACTGCCGCGGGTCACCAGGAGGAAGCCCATGCCCAGGGACCGACGCTGACGCTCTCCGGCCTCCACCAGCTGGCCCCGGTCGTCGAGGGGCGCGCCGCAGAGGGCCTCCGCCTCTTCGAGGTTGGGGGTCGCGCCGTCGAGTCCGCCGAGGACTCCGAGGCGATAGCGGCTGTCGCCGAGGATCGGCACCGCGGACCCCAGGGCGCGCCGCAGGGCCGCCAGGGGCCCGTCGCCGACGGCGCCGTAGCCGTAGTCCGAAGCCACCGCCACCCGCGCCCCCTTCGCCAGGTCCCCCATGCGATTGGCCAGGTCACCCTCCTCCGCGGCGGTCGGGGTCCAGGTGTCTTCGATGTCGTAGCGAACGACCTGCTGCTTGATGGCGTGCCTTCCCCCCGCCAGGACCCGGGTCTTCGTGGGGGTGCGGTACCCCTCCGATACCAAAATGCCGCGGGTCTCGATTCCGCGCTGCGAAAACAGCTCCAGCAGGCGCCGGCCGGAGCGATCCGATCCGACGACGCCGAAGGGCAACGCTCGCCCCCCCAGGGCAGCGACGTTGGCCACCGCGTTGGCGCCGCCGCCGGGAACCAGGGTGTCACCGTCGTGGCGGAGGATCAGCACGGGAGCTTCACGGCTGATCCGTTTGGGCGAACCGCTGATGAAACGATCGGCCACCAGGTCCACCAGCATCGCCACCGGCTGGTGGGCCATGAGGTCGATCAGCTCGAGCAGGCGCTCGGCGTTCGGGGGCGATGGCGGCGGGGTCATGGGAGCCGGATCTTAGCAGCCCCGGCCGTTTCGGAATCCGTGGTTCTTCGGCCCTGGCGAGCCGAGTTGAGATCCTCCCGGCCCCCCGCTAGAATGCCTGTGGTCGCTACGGCGGCTCTCGCGAACATCAAGACGCCCCCCTGGGCGCCGTGCTCATTGCGCCACGGTCCTGGCCCCACAGCCTAGGATCTGCGCGTCTCAGCCCTGCGTTTATCGTGTTGCCCGGTCGGCACCGGGAGAGTTTCGATATCCGGCGGACCCAAGGTCACAGCCGGGGTGCCGACGGGACGAATGGAGAGCTTCGGTTATGGATCAACCCTCGAGCGAACCCACCACCTGGGCTCGCCGGATACTGATGGTCACCGCCAGCCTGGTGATCGGCGCCTTCGGCTGGTTCCTCCTCGGGGAGCCCGAGACCCTGGGGGCCAAAGAAACGACCCAACCCGAGCAGGCCGACCTCTACGCCCGGGTCGAAGGCATCGCCGTGACCCGCTCGGACGTGCGGGCCGAGCTCGCCGAAGAGCTAGACGCCCTGGAGCTCGAACGCCGCGAGCTGATTGCAAAGGCCGTCGAGGCCCGGGTGGAGCAGATTCTGATCGACGCCGAGGCGGCCCGCCGCGGAGTGGACCAGGATCTGCTCATGGAGCATGAGATCGAAGCTCGGTTGGGCCAGGTCAGCGACGCCGATGTCGCCGCCGCCATGGCCGAGCGGGGCGTCGTCGCCCCGTCGGAGGACCTGGTGATCGCCACCCGGCGAGAGCTTTGCCGGCGCGCCTTCCTCCGCGAGCTGGAGCAGCACGGCCAAGTCCAGATCTTCCGCGATTCGATCGCCGGCACCGACGGCGCGGCCGAACCCCGCGCGACGGCGCCCCTCCCCCTCGACTCCGACCGCGGTTGACATCTATGCAGGACTCTTCCGAACCCGTCTTCGTTCCCCACCGACCCGAGCGGCTGGACGCCGACACCATGGTCCGCCGGGCGGACGACTACTACGGCCTGATGGACGCACGGCGCAGCGTCCGTGACTTCGCCCCCGACCCCGTCCCCCGGGAGCTGGTCGAGACGGCGATCCGGACCGCCTCCACCGCCCCCTCCGGCGCCCACCGCCAGCCCTGGAAGTTCGTTGTCGTGGGGGACGCCGACATCAAGCGCCAGATCCGGATCGCGGCCGAGGAGGAGGAGAAGAAGTCCTACAGCGGACGCATGCCCGACGAGTGGCTCGAAGCGCTGCGTCCCCTGGGTACGGACTGGCGCAAGCCCTTCCTCGAGACCGTGCCCTGGATCGTCGTCGTTTTCGAGGAGCTCTACGGCTTCGATGACGCCGGCAACGTGCGGAAAAACTACTACGTGCGCCAAAGCGTCGGCATCGCCTGCGGAATGTTCATCGCCGCGCTCCACAACATGGGCCTCGCCACCCTGACCCACACCCCCAGTCCGATGGGCTTCTTGTCCAAGATTCTGGGGCGGCCGAAGAACGAAAAGCCCTACATCCTCTTTCCCATCGGCTATCCCGTGGCCGAATGCCAAGTGCCGGACATTCGCCGCAAAGCCTTGGACGAGGTGGCGATCTGGGATCCCAAGGCGTGACCCCTCAGGCCCCGAGGTCGAGCAGCGAGCGTTGGCGGCTCGGACCGTCACCCTGGGGCACCAGCCCCAGCTTCGCCAGGTAGGCCTCTTCGAGGTTGGGCCGAACCGGCTCCCCCTGGAGTTCTTGGCCCTCCGCCGCCACAGCGCGGACTTGGATGCCGTCGAGGGTGCGGACCCGGGTGGTGATCCGGTAGCTGCCGCTGAAGTCCCGCATGGCCTCGTCCGGCAGCAGGGCTTCGAACACCCGCCCCTCCGCCTGCTGGATCAGCTCCCCCGCCGGGCCGTCGAAGATCAGGCGGCCGCCGTTCAGCAGCAGGATACGGGAGGCCGCCGCGGCGACGTCACCGGCGATGTGGGTGGAGAAGAGGATGATGCGCTCCCCGGCGGTGGCCAAGAGGGACTCCCGAAGACGGTTTCGGGACGCCACGTCGAGACCGGTGGTGGGCTCGTCGACGATCAAGATCGGCGGCGCCCCCAGCAGCGCCCGCGCGATGCCGATGCGCCGTCGCATACCGCCGGAAAGCTCCCGAACCTTCCGGTTCGCCGCCCCGTCGAGCCCCACCTGATGCAGCAGGGACTCGATCTCCCGCCGCCGGCTTCGGCGGTCCACCAGGCCCCGCTCCAGCGCCCAGTACTCGAGGAACTGCTCGGCGGTGAACCCTTCGTAGGCGTCAAAGTCCTGGGGCAGAAAGCCCACCAGGTGACGGTACCGTGGGAGGTTCTCCGCCCGCACCGGCAGGCCCCGGTAGAGGACCTGGCCCCGGCTCGGCTCCAGCAGGCCGCAGAGGAGACGCAGGAGGGTGGACTTGCCCGCACCGTTGGGGCCCAGGAGGCCGACGATCCCGGGCTCCAGGCGAAAGTCGACCCCCGCCAGCCCCACGAACCCGTTGCCGTACACCTTCGCCAGGCCCCGGGCTTCGAGCTCCACGACGCCGGCTTCGGCCCAGCGGGGGGGCGCCGCCAGGCGGCGGGCGGCGCGGCGATCGTAGAAGCGGACCCGGTCGATGGAACGGAGCAGCACCGGCAGGAACAGGACGGCGACGGACGTGGAGACGGCCCCCGCCAGGGCCGCCGACACCAGAGGGCCCGCCCAAGGATGGCGCTCCGGGTCGAGGCCAACGGTGGGGAGCCACAGCAGCACGATCCAGCCGGCGACGCCGGCGGCCACGAGGGGCAGGCGCCGCTTCAGCCACCGGTAGCCCACGCCCCCGGCCAGGGCGGACGGCCCCAAAGCCCGGGTCGCCGAGGCGACGTCGAAGGACAGCGGCAGGGTCGCCGCCAAGCCGCACGCCAGGGCGATGAGCGCCAGCTCTTCGATCCCCCCAGTGGTGCTCCATGTCCATGCCGCCACGGCGGCGAGGCCCGCCAACGACGGCACGAGGGAGGCGAAGCCCAGAATCACGGAGTCCAGCCGGCAGATGGCGAGCAACAGCCACGCGAGGGGCAGGGCCGACGCGATCGCCAGCAGGCGAACACGGTCCTCGGGCCACCGGACCCGGCGGATGGAGGGTCGACGGAGGTCCACGCCGGCGGCGGCGCGGAACTTGCGCAGGAGACGATGGACGCCGCGCACCGCCGGTAGCTTCTGCCCCTGGGTGATTCTCAGAAATCGCACGGTCACCGGCAGGACGAAGGTACCGTCCTGGCGCTTGACGGTGGGCTGGGTCTGCCCCTGGGCTGTCTCCAATAGGGTCTTGGGGTCGAAGGCTCGGCCCCCCACCCGAACCGGCGCTAGCACCTCGCGGCGTCGGCGGGGCTCCGCCGGGGAGGCGGGGGCCTCGGCGGACAGGACCGTCGAAACGATGTCCCGCTCCGAGCCGGGGAGGCGAGCGCGGTGGGACGGCGCCGGCAGGGAGAGCCGTTCCCCCAGGCGGTCCACGACGGAGGACACGAGGACCGGGTCCGCCCCCACCCTGGGCCGCAGCTCGATCCGGGGGATCGGCCTTCCCCACTCCGACTGGATGTGCTCCCGGGGAATACGCCAGGTGGACTGCCCGAGGGCATCGAGGATCAGGGCGTGGGTCTGCCGCAGCAGCCCCAGATCGGTGCTGCGCAGGATGAAGCGGTAGGAAGACAGATCCTCGGCAGCCTCCGGCTCATCCTCCAAGGAGGTATCGAATTCGAGGGCTTCTCCGGCGAGGCCGGCCATCGCAAACACCTGCGCCGAAACCCTCAGCATGCCGAGCTGCGCTTCGAGTCGTCCGGCCAGGGATTGAAGCTCCACCCTCGACCCGTGTTCCGGCAGAACCTCGATCCCCAAGGTCGCCTGGCGGGGGCCGAAGAAGCTCCAGTGGCCGTTGATCTCCGGACGTCCGTCGAGCTGCCCCTCGACCCTGGACACGAGCATCTCCGCCTCCTCCAGGGGCAGCGAGTCCGGCATCCGGAGCCGCACCAGCAGGTCCGCCTGGGCCGGGGACAGGGAACCCGGCCGGGGGGCCAGGGCGCCGCCGAACATCAGCAGCAGGGCCCCGACGGCGGCGGTCAATCCGAGAACCACCGCCCACGGTCGACGCAGGAGGGCCCCCAGGACCGTCCCTGACCAGCTCCGGGGCTGCGGATCGTCCGGCGGCACGAGGAGCAAAGACAGGGAGGCCGCGACGGTGCCGACGGCGAAGACCCGGACGGGCAGTGACAGCAGGGTCCCGAGCTCGTGGCCCACCAGGGCGACGACCATCGGCAGGGTCGCGGCCACCAGGATCCTCCAACCCGCCGACACGGAGCGGGGCCCGGCCGAGGACGATCGACTGGCCAGACCCACCCAACGGGAAGACAGCCCGGAGCCCACCGCCAGGGCCAATGCCGACGCGGTGGTGACGTCGAGCCCGTAGCCGCAGATCAGCATCGCCACCATCGCGGCCGCGGCGGCGAGTGGCGGGGCCACCAGGTGCCAACCCACCTGCGCCCAGCGGCGACCCGGGGCGCTGACGGCGGCCCCCAGTAGGCTGGCGGCCAGCAGCCCGATGGCCAGTCGATTCAGCAGACGGCGCAGGGGCTCAGACTCGTCGACGAGGAATCGGGCTTCGGCGCCGTCCTCAAACTCCGAGAGGGTGCGGCGGAGGGCCCGGGACAGGGCCAACGGCGACGCGTCCGCCTCCCGGAACACCAAGAGGATCCGGCCCGGTCGCCCCGACACGTGGGCCCGCCAGCCGCCGTCCACCGGCCGCAGACCGGCGTCCACCTCGGACCCGGAGAAGAGGACCGCCTCCCCCTGGGCCAGCGGCAAGCGGTCGGGGGCCCGCTCGGCGGCGGTCGAGCGGACCCGCAGGAGATCACCGCCGGAGGTTCGGAGGTTGCCCAGGGGACGGGTCTCCAGGGTGTCTAGGGCCCCCAGGAGCTCCGCCGGGCGCCCATCCCGTCGGCGCACACGCAGGCGGAGCTCCTGCCCCGGATCCCCCGCCACTTCCACCGCGCGCACTTCCGGCAAGCTGCGGAGCGACGACAGCATGGCGCCGTCGAGGCTCGACTCCGGATTCGCCGGCACGAAGACCAGCGACGACGGACCGTCCCCCTCCTCCCCCACGGGCTCGGCGGTCAGCACCGCTCCCAGGGGCAGGCCGGACCGCAGCCTCGAGAGCTCGGACTCGAGGCGGGCCGCTTTGCGCTCGGGATCGACCCCGGGGCCCAACCGAACCCGGAACGCCGCGCCCCAGGGGCCCACCTCTCCGGCGACGCCGCGGATACCTCCGACGGCGCGGATGGCGGATTCCAGCGGTTGGACATAGCGGAGGGTCAGCTGATCGACCTCCTCCGTCTGCGGCAGGGTGAGGGTCACCTGGAGCTCCGGAAAGGTCCACGTGGGCAGGTAGCTCATCGGCATTCGGAGGGCCGCGAGTCCCCCCAGCACGAGCACCACCAGGGCGACGATCCCACGGGCCAGAGGGCGCCCGGGGGACCGCCGGGCCCCGGACCCCGCGATCGGCGATCGACTCACCGGCCCGCCCCCCGCGGTCCGATTCGGACCCAGCGGTAGCAGGCGGGGACCACCAGTAGGGTCGCGGCCCAGGAGGTCGTCAGTCCGCCGACGACCGCGATGGCGAGGGCCCGCCGCAACTCGAGCCCGTCGCCGCCGAGGATCGCCAGGGGCAGCATGCCGAGCAGGGTGGTGAGGGTCGTCATGAGTATGGGCCGGTAGCGCTCCGCCGCCGCCGAACGCAGGGCGGCTCCGTCACCCCCCAGCTGCTCTGCACGGTGGATCAGCACGATGGCGTTGTTGACCACAATCCCCGCCAGCAAGACCATCCCGAGGAGGGACATGACGTTGAGGCTTTGACCGGTGGCGGCCAGGGCCAAGACCGCGCCGGCGCCGCCGACGGGTACGGTGACCATCACCACGAGGGGCAGCATCAAGGATTCGTAGAGCGCCGCGACGGTGAGGAAGACCAGCAGGAGGGCGAGCCCGAGGGCCCAGCGGAGCTGCTGGAACGACGCCCTGAGCTCCCGGGTTTGACCCGAGAGTCGAGCCCCCTCCCCCGCCGCCAGGGGCACCGAGCGCAGAAGGTCCTCGATTTCGCCGACCACCTGGGCATCGGCCGCTCCGTCCACGGCAAGGTAGCGGGTGGGGCGCCCGTCGTGTCGCTCGAGGGGCGGCGCCACCGTCCGCCGGCGAAGGTGGGCAAAGGCCGCCAGGGGGAGCACCCGCCCATCGGAGTCGGAGTCGACCTTCACGGGCACTAGCCGGGGGTCGACGGCGGCGGCGGCGAGCCAGATTTCCGGTTCCGCCCCTTCGAGATCGAGGCGACCGACACGCCTTCCCCCGAGGGCCGAGCGGATCTGACGATCCAGGTCGGAGGCGGCGAGGCCCAGGCGAGCCATCCGATCCGCCCGCCACGCCAGCTCCAGGGACGGTGAGGCGGCGGCGGCGGTGGTGGTGCTCAGCATCCCGTACCGATGGACGCGGGCGGCGTCGTAACCGCCCTCCCCGAGGGCCCGCTGGACCCGTCGGGCGAGGGCCTCGACCCGTTCCGGCGTCGCCGCCGAGACGTCCACCAGAAGCTGACGCCGGGTCCGCTCCACCGCCGCCGAGATGGCGCTGCGCCGCGCTTCGGCGGCGAGCTGGAGGCCGGGAACTTCTTCCAGGCGGCGGCGAAGATCGTCCCGCGCCGCCCCCAAGGCCGTCGGGTCGCCGAAGACGAGCTCCAGGTCCCCCGCCCCCAAATCCCCCTGGCCTAAACCGGCGTCGTCCGTCCCCTGCCGCCCGGCGTCACCGTCAGTGCCCTGGAACCGAAGGTGTCTCTGGATCACCCCCGCCCTGTCCCCCATCGCCTGTTCGAGCCCGCGCAGCCTGGCGTCAACCTCGTCGCGGCCCAGGCCCGCGGGGGCCCGAATGTCCACCCGCCAGCGGTCCGACGCCCCCGCCGGCACCAGCTCCCGGGGCAAGCCGACCGCCAGCCAGGCACAGGCGGTGAGGAAGATACCGGCGGCGGCCAGGGTCAGCGCCGGACGGTCCAGAAGGCCGTCGAGGAGGCGTAGGTAGGAGCGGCGCCCGGGGTGACGACCCCGGCCCCCGCCGTCGCCGAGCCGCCTAGACAGGATCGGGGTCAGGGTCAGGGACAGGGCGAGGGAGATGGCGAGGGAGCTGACGATGGCGAAGGCTTGGACGCCGAAGAATGCCCGCGCCAGCCCTTTGAGATAGATGAGGGGGACGAAGACCACCGCCGTCGTCAGAAAGCTGGCGACGAGGGCCCCGGCGATTTGCGCAGTGCCGCCGAGGACCGGATCGTCTTCCCGGCGCCCGCGGGCGCTGGCGATGGACTCGAGCACCACCACGGCGTTGTCCACCAGCATCCCAGCCGCCAGGGCCAGGCCGGCCAGGGAGACGACGTCGAGGGAGACCCCCCACAGGTAGAAAGCTCCGAAGGCCGCCACCAGGGACGACGGCACGACCGCCACCAGCGCCAGGGTGGGTCTCCAGCTGCCCAGCAGACCGCGCAGAATCACGGTGCCGAGGAGCAGGCCCACGAGCCCAGCCCAGCCGAGCTGCGTCAGGGCGGCGGTCACCTCCCGGCTGGCGTCGTCCACCAATCGAATCTCCATTCCAGAACCGCTCTTCGACAGCCGCTCCACCGCGTCCCGGCCGTCCACCGCCAGGCGCACGGCGTTGGCCCCTGGGGCCCGGAAGACCTCGACGAGGACCGCGTCCCGGCCGTCGAGCCGAAAGATCCCTGGATCCGGCACTTCTTCGAGGGCCACGTCGGCGACATCACCCAGACGGGTGGCGCCGGCGCCCCCCAGGCTCGTACCGCGGAGGGAATCGAGGTCCGCCAGGCTCTCCTTCAGGATCACCGGCCGCACCGCACCGCCGTCCCGAAGGCGGCCCAGGGGTCTGCTGCTGCCGAGGGTTCCAAGGCGGGTGACTATCTCGTCGGCGGTCAGGCCGCGGGCCGCCAGGTCGGCGGCCCGGGGCCGGACCACCGCCCGCAGGCGGGCGCCTCCGGTGGTCCTGAGCTCACCGGCCCCGCGGAGGCGGCCGAGCTCAGGCGTCAAGACCTTCTCCGCGAAGGCGGTCCGAGCATGGGCGCTGGCTCCGCCGACGACCGCGAGGCGCAGGATCGGCGTCCGATCACCGGCCTCCACCTTGATGATCAACTCGTCGAGGCCGAGGGATGACACCTCGGCGAGTCGCCTCTCGGCGTCGATACGGAGGCGGTCCGTGTCGGTCTGCCATTCGGTCTCGAGGGTGACGACGCACTCGCCGTCGGCCACCGTGGAATAGACATCCAAGGTGCCCGGGAGTGACTGCAGCCGCCGTTCCAAGGGCATCACCACCTCCCGCAGGAGGGCCTCCCTCGCACGGTCGTCATCGCGGGCGATCACCTGGAGGCGGGGTCGCTCCAGGGTCGGCAGCAGAGAGACCGGGAGGCGCGTCGCCGAGAAGATCCCCAGGACCACCAATCCGAGGGTCGCAAAGCTTACGGAGACCGGACGCCTGAGCACGAGGTCGAGCACTCAGGGTCCCTCCCCACCGGACGGCGTCTCGGTGGCTTCGCTGGCCAACAGGCCCTCCGCGAGGTACTCGGAGCCGAGGACGGCGATCCGCTCCCCCGCCTCCAAACCGTCCCGGATCTCCACCCGCTCGCCGTCCCGCCGCCCCAACACCACCGCTCGGGACGTGGCCTGGTAGGCGAGTCCCTCCGATTCGAGAACGAAAACGCTGACGATGCTGCCGTTGATCACCAGGGCCCGCTCGGGGACGGTGATGGCATCTTCGGTCTCCGGTAGACGGATCCGCAGCTCCACCCCCTCGCCGGACCGGGGCATACCCTGGTCCCGGTCCACGGACGCCACCAGGCGCGCCACCCCGGCGTCGTCGACTTCGGCGGCCACCTGCTCCACTTTCCCCAGCCCGAGGACCCTCTTGGAGCCGGGGGCGAGGCACTCCACCTGCATCCCTACCCCCAGGCGGTCGAGGTCCGCAGAGGTCGCCCATGCTTCGACCCGGAGGTCGCCGTCCCTCGCCAGCTCCGCCACCAGATCGCCGGGGCTCACCTGGGTGCCACCCGGCACGGCCCGCTGAACCCGCAGAATCCCAGCGGAAGGCGCCTTCACCGCCAGCTGATGGGCATCCCGCTCAGCGCTCTCCAAGCGTTCCCTAGCGAGCTCCGCTTCGATCTCCCGCGTCCGCAGCTCCGCCACGGACAGAAATCCCCCGTCGACGCCCCTCTTCGCCCGGTCCAACTCGGCTTCGGCGCCCCGCAGCACCAGCCGTGCCTCGGCTTCCCTAAGGGCCAGCTCGGGGTTGTCGACCGTGAAGAGGGGCTCCCCCGAAGTGACCCTCGCTCCGGTGGGGAGACCGCCGGCGAAGCGGGGAGCGTAGCGGATGTTGCCGGGGAACCGGGGTCGGATCTCCAGCCGCTCGGCCGGTTCGACCCTGCCGAGGAGATCCACCGTCGGTTGGAAGGTCCCGGTCCCCAGGACTTCCGACACCACGGGTACCTTGGCGGGAGCCGGAGGCTCGGGATCGGGCCCACGGCAGCCGACGAGGGCGGGGATCAACAGGAAGGGGACGAGAAGCTGGGGAAAGCCGTGGGAAGAGCTCATACCAAGAGGGTCTCCGGTCGTCTCAAACGGTAACGGGCGTAGAGGTAGAAAATGAGGGTGGCGCCCGCCAAGACCAGGGCGTTCCAAGTCCAGCGTAGGGGCGGCAGCGGCCAGCCGAGGAAGCGGTCCGGGGCACCGACGGTCCCGAAGGCGGGGCTACTGAAGAGCCAGGGGCCCAGGCAGAGAAGAGTCGCCAGAGACGCGATCCACACCGCCCCGGGGGTTCGCAGGCGAACGGCCCAGAACAGCACGACGGCCGCGAGGAGGAGGTTGATCTCCAGACTCTGGAAGAGGGCCCGCAGGAGGGTCGGTCCTTGGTCGGGAAAAGCGGTGACCGCGTCCAGGGGGCCACCGGCGTTCTCCACGTAGGCCAGCACCAGGATGAACCAGGCCTGGGCGATGAGGATGGCGCAAACCGGCGCGATTCGGCGCAGGAAGTAGCGTTCTGTGGAAGCCACCGCCAGCGCCAGGTCGAGGCTATTGGCCCGGCGCTCCAGGGACACGACCCCCGCCAGCACGGGCACCCCGAGAACGAGGCTCGGGATGACCACGGCGAGCCGGTACACCCCTTCGACGCGCCCTCCACCAAAGGCGGCTTCGAAGGCGCCCGACAGGACGAGCATGGCGTCGGCGACGACGAAGATCCACAGGCGACGTTCGAGCAAGAGCGACAGGGAGAAGCGCCCCCGCTGGAGTTCGGCCGCCAGCCGCGGCGATACGGCGGCGATACGGCGGTGGAGGTCTTCGATTCGGCGTCCCATGGCCCCTTCCCCTCAGCCCACGAGGGGGATCCGCTCCTTCTTCTCGCTGGCGGGGGTGACGAGGCGGTGGCAGATCCGGCGGGGATCCAGCTGCAGAGAGAGGGGACGGTCCTCGATGTCGAACTCGAAGCCGACGGATTCCCCGTCGTCGGCGGTGAGGGTCCGGGGGTGCTCCCGGAGCTCGCTCTTCAGGACGATCTGGCACACGGACTGGCCGGTGCCCTCGTTGTGCAAACGGCCTCGGACCCGCCATCGGTCGCCGACACGCTCGACCCCCACATCCTCCAGGTAGAGGGTCGGCAGGCTTCCGCGCTCGAAGTAGTCTTCGTAGAAGCGGGTCAGGGGAACCCCACTCTGGGCCTCGATGACGCCGATAAGGGAGCGGGCATCTGACCCCAACTCAGAGTTCGAAAGGAAGCGCTCGACGGCTTCGACGAGGCGATCCCTCCCGACCCGGCCTTCGAGATCCGCCACGAGCGCCGGCAGCTTCGTGCCCCACATGAGCTGCATTCCCCTGGGGGCTTCCAGCACCGGGACCGACAAGGATTCGATCTCCCAGGGCCGGGCGGCCACGGTGGCGGGGTGGGGGTCCCCCAGGCCCATTCGCCGGACCATCAGCTCGCCGATGAAGGCCCTGAAGACATGACCCTGGGAGGCTTCGAGGGTGCGGGTGGCCAGCACCCGCTGGATCAGAAGACGTCCCACCAGTTGGCTGGCAGAGATGGGCTCTCGGCCCACGAAAAGACGCTCCGGGATCGAGACCATCTGACCGTGCACTTCGAGGGTCGCCCAGCTCCAGTGGTGCATACCGTGGCGCAGGTCGTCGAACCTCGCCGCGGGGGGCCATTCGAGGACCGCCAAGGCGCCGACGTCCTCGACCCCGGGCCAGGCGTGGACGGAGAGCCGGGCGACATCTCCGATGGTTTGAGTTTGATGGCGTGCCAGGTGGGTATGGCCCGGAAGGGTGAGCATCGTGACCCGGTCCGAAGATGGCGCGGGCACCAGGCGCCCCCCTCGGATCCGGAAGGTGGAGAGGGCGGTCCGGCAGGAGCCCTGGAGCCGCCGCGGGTCGTCGTTGGACAGGGTATGCCCACAGCTATCGGCGATTTGAAGTCCCTTGGGTACTCGAAGATCGATCCGCAGATCCAACGCCGGGTGGAAGGACTCCGGCAGGACGTCCCAGCCGGGTTCGAGGTCTTCCACCGGTGGGGGGGTCAGCTCCCAGGTGGTGTAACGCAGAACCGGTCCCAGGTCGCCGGGTCCGAGGTCGACACGCCGGCGCGAGATGGCCGGCCGGGGTTTCGTGAGCGCTAGATCGGAGGCGAGATTCGGGTAGTTGCGCCCGAGGAATCCCTTGAACTTCAGGGCGAAGGACTCGCTGTTGTACCAGCCGTGGACATGGAAGTCGGGATGCTGCGGCCGGCCGGTGAGCGCCATCCGAAACTCTAGGGATTCACCGGGGCCGAGGGGGGGATCGAGCTCAACCTTCAGCCGATCCCAGGACCGCTGGATCGAAATGTCCCTGGCGATGGCCTCGATCCCACGGAGCTGAAGGAACGGATTGACGGTGAACGCCAGATGGGGAGCGGGGTCGGCCTCTCCGTTGGAGATCGTCGCCACGACCTGGAGGTCCAGGCGTCCCCCCGGCAGAACCTCGCCGGTGATCGCCCAATCCTTGGCTTGGACTCCTGGGGGTACGGGTTCGAAGTGGTTCTGTCCGGTCTCCTCTTGGAACCGCTCGCTCGCCAGTCCCAGGTAGTGCTGTTGCCTCGCCAAGACCAGACCCAAACACAGTGCGAGGGTGGTGAAGCCGACTCCGGCGGCCACGAGCTCCCACCGCGGCGCCGCGTCCGGTGTATAGGTTTCGCGGAGTCTGTGCCAGGTCTTTGCGAACGTTCGGAGTGGGTGGCGCTCCCCCACGAGGCTCGGCCCCAGGTCCCTGCGCGTCCGGTGGACGAACGCGGTGGCGACGCCGAGGACGAGCACGGTGATTCCGAGGAGCGCCAAGGCGCCGGGATACCACTGCTCCCATGCCTGCCGTGGATCCAGTGGGCCGTCCGAAACGGCGGTTCCGTATTGATGCCAAAAGGCGCTTGGGCTACGAAGAGCTTGTGTGAGTCCGTAGACCCAGCGCTGGAACGACGCAAAGCCCAGCCACTCTGTGTAGAAACGGACCGTCGTACCGAGATGGTTGTAGAGGCCGCTGCTGACTTGATCGAGGGAGCCGCGGGCCACCATCAGTACTAGCGCCGCCCCGAGCTCGGTTCCCGCGATGGTGACCAGGCCGAGCCAGAGTGCCGCCATGGACGCCGCCGGGATGGCGAGACGCAGGCACCAGGTACAGACGAGGAGCCAGGGATCTTGCGGGGGATGCCCCGCGGCAGTGGCGAGGACCATCGCCACGACTGGAGGTACTACGGTCACGGGGAGCAGGAGGAGCACCAGAGCCACCCACCGCCGCAAGAGCCAGCCAGAATTGCTCATGGCGGATGCGGACATCACAGGCCACAGTTCTTTGAAAGCCGAGGTACCGGACCGGTTCCCGGCCAGGGCCACCGCGAGGAGCACGGTCGCGAACTGCTGGAGTTGCAGGGTGGGAACCCAGTAGCTGGCGGCTCCAAGGGATACCGGGGCGTGGGGCCGTAGAAAGATAAAGGTCCAAGAGGGAACGGCGCAGGTCAGGGCGAGGTACACCCCGGTGGCGAATCGAGCCCGGAGGGTCGCCGCCTGGAGGATCAGCTCAAATCGGAGGAGATGGAGAAGCAGCATCTCAGCTGGTTTCCGGAGACGCTTCGCTATCGAGGCTTTGCTCGGCTTCGAGGGCCAGAAATGCTGAGCAAGCCTCTTCGAGGGTGGGACGAATGGCCTCTCCTCCGACCGGCGGCGAGGTCCCATGGACCACGTGGTGGGCGATTCCTCGGGAATCGACCCTGCGGCCGACGTACACGAGCCCGTGGTCCCCTTCGGGCATCCGCGGCACGCGCCAGAGGGAGCCATGGGCGCGCTGCATCAGAGCCCCTGGAGGCCCATCGAACAACAACCGGCCGGAGGCGATCACCGCGAGGCGCGGGCATGTGGCCTCGATGTCTTCGACGATGTGGGTCGAGAGCAGAACCGGAATCTCCTCGGCGAGATCGGTGATGAGGTTCCGGAACCGGATTCTCTCCTCGGGGTCTAGACCGGCGGTGGGCTCGTCGACCACGAGGAAGCGGGGGGAGTGGATCAAGGCCTGGGCTAGGCCAAGACGTCGCTGCATTCCGCCGGAGTACCGGTCCGCGGGCCGCCGTGCAGCGGAGGCAAGCTCGACGGCTTCGAGTAGGGCCCAAAGTCGACGGCGGAGGGCTTTTCGGGAGAGGGGAACTTTCCGCACTCGGGCGCAGAGCTCGAGGTATTGGATCCCGGAAAGGCCGGTGACTGGTGAGAATTCCTGGGGCAGGTATCCGAGGGTCTCGCGTATCGACGAGCGATTCTTCGCCGTGTCTGCCATACCGAAGTACGAACGGGCCCCCGCCGAAGGCTCGAGGGCGAGAACGAGGATCGAGAGCAGGGTGGTTTTTCCAGCCCCGTTGGGTCCAAGGAGCCCTAGCATCCCGGATCGGATCTCCAGATCGACGCCCGCTAGGGCCTGGGTCCCGTCGGCGTAGGTCTTGGAGATTCGGTTCAGCTGGATCATGACGGCTTGAAGTTGTACGGCTCATCAGAGTGTTATTAGTGTAATACACCAAGACACCCTGGCCAAGACACTTCTCAGGGAGGCTCCGTTTGCGTCTACGACCGCAGTAGAGCGGTCGTTGGGGGTTGCGCCCACGAAAAAAGGCCGCCCGAGGGCGGCCTTTTTTCGTCCAGCGGTCCGGCGCTCAGCGGCGGCGGCGCTTCTTCTTGGGTGCGTTGCGCCAGGCTTCCAACAGCTCGGCGGCCTGCTCCGCGGTAACTTCCTTGGGGTCGCTACCCTTGGGAAGCGAAGCGTTGGTTTTTCCGTCGGTAACGTAGGGACCATAACGACCGTCGAGGACTTGGACAGGGCCCGCTGCCCCCTCTAGCTCTCCGATTTCCTTGAGGACCACCTTTTGGCGCCCACGCCGTGTCGGCTTGGGCTGGCTGAGGATTTCGAGAGCTTTCTCCAGCCCAATCGAGCACGCCTCTTCCCAGGAACCTAGATTCCGGTAATCCTTGTCCTTTCTGAGGTAGGGACCATAGCGGCCGAGGCCAGCGGAAACTTCGACACCGTCCGCGGGATCCGCCCCCAGGACCCGGGGGAGCATGATCAGATCGCGGGCGATTTCCGGGGTCAGGTCGGCGGTACCCAGGCCGTCTGGCAAAGAAACCCGATGGGGCTTCTTCTTGCTCTCCTTCTCTTCCTCCGTCTGGGCCAACTCGAGGTAGGCACCGAAACGCCCCACCTGGAGGGTGATGCCGCGGCCATTCTCGGGATGCTGGGCGACCGGCTCCTTCTCGGCACGTTTGGTTCGAAGTAGCTCTAGTGCGGCCTCTATCCTCAGCTCATCCGGGGCCATGTCTTCGGGAATGGAGGCGGTGTTCTCCGGTCCTCCTTCTCCCCGCCGGACATAGGGACCGTACTTGCCGACCTTGACCTCGACGATATCTCCGCTTACGGGATCCCGCCCGAGGGGAATCGAAGGATAGGTGACCTCCCCTTCCTCGACCCTTCGATTGAGGCCGGGGTCCCCATCCTCACCCAGGTAGAAACTGGAAACCAGAGCATCCCATTCAATGTTGCCGGCGGCGACGTTGTCCAGCTCGTCCTCCATATTCGCCGTGAACTGGGTATCGACGAGATCCGAGAACTGCTTCTCCAGCAGATGGGTGACACAGAATGCGGTAAAGGTGGGCATCAGCTCGTTGCCCCGCTTGAGAACATAGCCGCGGTCCTGCACGGTGCTGATGATCGAGGCGTAGGTGCTAGGCCGTCCGATCCCCTCTTCCTCCAACTTCTTGACCAAACTGGCTTCGGTGTACCGATACGGTGCCTTGGTGCTATGCCCTTCGGCCTCGACCGCGAGGGGCTCGACGGCCTGACCTTCCATGAGCTCCGGCAGGAGGGTCTCCTGATCACCGAGCTCCGCCTCTGGATCATCCCTTCCTTCGACGTACGCCCGAAGGAAGCCGGGGAAGACGATGCGGCGTCCGCGTGCGGAGAAGATCAGGCGGCTGTCCGCCGCTTCTACTTCAATCTCCACCGCGGTCCGTTCGAAGCGTGCAGGCACCATTTGACAGGCGATGGTCCGCTTCCAGATAAGCTCATAGAGCCTCAACTGATCCTTGTCGAGGTACGGGGCAACGTCCTTCGGGCGACGCCCGAGGTCCGTAGGACGAATCGCCTCGTGTGCTTCCTGTGCCCGTTTGGCCTTGGTCTTGTAGCGAATCGCGTCCTTGGGAAGATACTCAGCGCCATAGGCACCGGTGATGACATCTCTAGCCTGGTCGAGGGCGCGCTGGGACAGCGTCACACTGTCGGTTCTCATATAGGTAATGAGGCCCACCCGCTCTCCAGAAAGGTCGATGCCTTCGTAGAGCTGCTGCGCGATGTCCATCGTCCTTCTAGCAGTGAAGCGGAGCTTCCGGTTCGCTTCCTGCTGAAGCGTGGACGTGATGAAAGGCGGTGCCGGCTTCTGGGTACCCGGCTTCCTCTCGACTGACTTGACACGCCAAGGGCGGCGCTCGGCAGCCCCAACCGCAAACGCTTGAGCCGTCGAGTCATCGAGCAGAAGGCGGGAATCGTCCGTCAGCTTGCCCGAGTTTGGGTCGAAGCTTTTCCCGTCTGCGAGGCGCTTGCCATCCACCGTGACGAGACGGGCGCCGAACTTCCCGCCTTCCACTTCGACCTCTGCCTTGAGGTCCCAGTAGCTCGACGACACAAAGGCGATCCGGAGCCGTTCTCGCTCGACCAGGAGCCGAACCGCCACACTCTGCACGCGGCCCGCCGAGAGGCCGGGGCGAACCCTTTTCCACAGAAGCGGCGAAAGGGAGTAGCCATAGAGCCGATCGAGGACGCGCCGAGCTTCCTGTGCCCGTACCAGGTTCTCGTCGACCTGCCGCGGCGAGGAAAGGGCCTCTTCAATGGCTTCCGGAGTCACCTCGTGAAAGACGATCCTCTGGACTCCGACGGCAGCCCCAGGCTTGAGAAGCTGGAGGACGTGCCAGCTGATGCTCTCCCCTTCGCGGTCTTCATCCGTTGCGAGAAGCAGTTGGTTGGCGTCCCGAAGAGCCTTCTTCAGCCGGTCGACGTGCTTCTTCTTCTCCGGTGGAACCACGTAGACCGGCTCGAAACCTTCTTCCACATTGACGCCGAGCCTCGCCCACTCCTTGGATCGAAGCTTGGTCGGAATCTCTTTCGCATTCTGCGGGAGGTCGCGGACATGACCGTAGCTAGGTTCGACCTGATACTCGGGCCCCAAGAAGCGACTGATGGTCTTGGCCTTCGCTGGGGATTCGACAATGACGAGATGCTTCTCAGCTGCCATGTTGCTCTTTCACTTCGTTTGGCAGGGGGCCGCGGATTGGATAGGTAGGGCGTTCACGGGTTCGAAGGGCTATCCGCTAGAGATTCGATCTCCGATTTGGAGCTGAGATGCTCTTTTGACCCAAAGGGGAAAGCCCTCCGAGTGGAGGGCTTTCGAAAATTATTCCCGGCGGCGACCTACTCTCCCACACGGTCTCCCATGCAGTACCATCGGCGCTGAGGAGCTTAACTGCCGTGTTCGGAATGGGAACGGGTGTTTCCTCCTCGCTACAACCACCGGAAAACTTTCAATTCCGAAGTTCTTTAGCAATTGAATCGAGTCATGGCGATACGATTTGCTGGAGATAGGCACTCGTATCAATGGTCAAGCCGAACGACCGATTAGTACGGGTCAGCTCAACACCTCACAGCGCTTACACTTCCCGCCTATCAACCTGGTAATCTCCCAGGGGTCTTCAGGGATACCTCATCTTGGGGGGGGCTTCCCGCTTAGATGCTTTCAGCGGTTATCCTTTCCGAACTTAGCTACCCAGCTGTGCCGCTGGCGCGACAACTGGTGCACCAGAGGTTCGTCCATCCCGGTCCTCTCGTACTAGGGACAGATCCTCTCAAGTATCCTACGCCCACATGAGATAGGGACCGAACTGTCTCACGACGTTCTAAACCCAG
>JBCDIS010000077.1:0-32284 GCA_038748685.1 Acidobacteriota bacterium
CCGGCGGGCCGCCGAGCCGGAGCTCCAGGAGCGCATCACCGCCCTGGAGCCGGATCTTCTCGTCGTCGTCGACTACGGCAGGCCGCTGCCCGCGGAGTTGCTGGGGGTCGCCGGCCGCGGGGCGGTGGAGCTTCACGGGAGCCTGCTGCCGAAGCTGCGGGGCCCCCATTCGCTACGGGCGGGGCTCTCGGCGGGGGACAGCAAGACCGGAATCACCGCCTTCTTGCCCAACGAAGAGCCTTGGGCCGGTCCGATCCTGCTCCAAGAGGAGCTGGAAATCGGCGAGCACGAGACCTTCGTGCAGCTGATTCCGCGGGCGCAGGAGCTCGTCCGCGAGGTCGTCGTCCAGGCGGTGACCAAAATCGACAAGTCTAAGAAGCCGAAGACCCGGGCCCAGAACGAGAAGAGCTCCACCGCCACCTCGAAGATCAGCGCCCGCCACCGCCGTGCGCCGTGGCACCTGAACTCGTCGTCGGTCTACGGTCGCCTGCGGGCCCACGCCCCCCACGGACTCGGGGCTTATTGCAAGATCCGGCCCGTCGACATCCTGCGGGGCCTGCCCATGGATTGGGAGAACGCCCCCAACGGCGAGATCGGCACCTACCTCGGCATGCGCCAGGGCAAGCTGGCGGTGCTGTGCGGCGAGGGCACCGTCTTCGGGATCACGCGGATCTGCCGCCCCGGCGATCCCCCGGCGTCGGCGTCGACCTTCGCCCGTCAGGAAGGGCTGCGGGTCGGCGACCGCTTCATCTGACCCCTCCCCGACCCGGAGGTTCGATGGACCGCTCCCCACCTCGTTCCGATCGAGGTTCGATGCCGCCCCTCTCGGTGGCGCCCATGATGGACCGCACGGACCGCCACTTCCGGGTCATGCTGCGGGCCATCAGCCGCCGGGTCCTCCTCTACACCGAGATGGTCACCACCGGTGCCATCCTGAATGGCGACCGGGAGCGCCTCCTCGGCTTCGACCCTGAAGAGGGCCCCCTCTCCCTGCAGCTCGGCGGTGACGATCCGAAGGCCCTCGCCGAATGCGCCCGCCTCGCCCAGGACCTCGGCTACGACGAGGTCAACCTCAACGTGGGCTGCCCCAGCCCGCGGGTCAAGAAGGGGAACTTCGGCGCCAGCCTGATGGCCCAGCCCCAACGGGTGGCGGACGCCGTCGACGCCATGCTCGACGCAGTACGCCTGCCGGTGACCGTCAAGCATCGTATCGGCGTCGACGACCTTGATCGCTACGACGACATGCGCCGGTTCGTCGACGTGGTGGCCGAGGCCGGCTGCCGGCGGTTCACTGTCCACGCCCGCAAGGCGTGGCTCGAAGGGCTGTCCCCCAAAGAGAATCGGGAGATCCCCCCCCTGCGGTACGACGACGTCTACCGCCTGAAACGGGAGCGGCCGGACCTCGAGATCGAGATCAACGGCGGCGTCACCGATCTCCATCAGGCAGCGGACCACCTCCGGCGGGTGGACGCCGTGATGATCGGTCGCGCCGCCTACGATCGGCCCTTCCTCTTCGCCGACGCCGACCGTCGATTCTTCGATCCGGAGGCGGAGGTGGCGAGCCGCGCCGAAGTGCTCGACGTGCTTTTCCGCCACACCGAACGGCAGCTGGCCCGGGGGCTTCCCCTGAGCCGGATCGTTCGCCACTTCATGCACCTCTTCGTCGGCTGCCCCGGGGCCCGGGCCTGGCGCAGGACCCTCAGCGAGGACGCCCGCGCCGCCGGAGCGGGCGTCGACGTGCTACGCCGGGCGGCGGCGGCGATTCCCCCCGGGGTGCTCGAGTCCCGACCCGACTTCGCTGTTTCGATCCACTGACGACCGAGCCCCTAGGAGTCCCCATGGCATCCCATCCCCGCGTCGCCGACCTCCACTGCGACCTTCTCGCCTACCTGCTGGCGGGGGAGCTGCAGGGGGAGGAGCGCTCCCCCCACGACCGCCGCTGCCTCGTTTCCATCCCACAGATGCGGGAAGGCGGGGTCGCCTTTCAAACCCTGGCGATCTTCACCATGAGCCGCCCCGACTGGGCCGACCTGGGGATGCGGCAGGCGGAGATCTTCGCCCAGATGGTGGAGACCTACGACGAAGACCTCCGGCCGGTCCGCACCCCTGGGGACCTGGGGGTGGGCGACGGTCGCATCGCGGTGATGGCGGCGGTGGAGAACGCCTCGGCCTTCGCCCTCGAAGAGGGCCCCCTCGACGCCGCCTTCGAACGCTTCGACCGGATGACCGGTCTGGTGGGGCCCCGTCTCTACGTCAGCCCGACGTGGAACCACGCCAACCGGTTCGGCGGCGGAAACGCCACGGACGAGGGGCTCACCGACGACGGCCGGGTCCTGCTGGAGTTCCTGGCGGAGCGCCGGGTGGCGGTGGACCTCTCCCACACCTGCCGCCGCATGGCCGCCGACATCCTGGACGTTACCTACGCCAAGGGGCTCGATCTTCCGGTGCTGGCCAGCCACTCCCCCTTCGCCGGCGTCAAGGACATCCCGAGGAATTTGGCGGACGACGCCGCCCAGGAGGTAGCCCGACGCGGCGGCCTCCTGGGGCTCAACCTCCTGGCCCGCTTCCTCGAAGGGGACGCCCCCGCCTGCTTCGTCGACCAGCTGGCCCATGCCCGATCCCTCGGCGTGGAGGACGCCTTCGCCTTCGGCTGCGATTTCTTCTACCCCGGGGACATGCCGACGGACCTGCAGAGTGACGGGATCCACTTCCACCCCGGCTACGACGACGCCTCCTGCTACCCGCGGCTGCTGGACGCCTTCGGCGAAGGGCTGGGCCTCGACGAAGGGACCGTCGCCGACCTTGCCCACCTGCGGGTGGAGCGGTTCGTGCGGTCGATCCTCGCTCCTTGACGGCCACCCTGAACCGCATAGCGGCCGGTGCGGGGTCCTGCTAAGATCCGCCCTTCGATCGAACCGAGGGACCCACGCCATGGCTATTCTTTCCGGCTCCGCCAGCATCACCCGATTCAACGTCGCCCCCTTTCCGGACGAGCCGGACTTCGAGCGGCAGCGGTTCCAGGAGATCGTGCCGGGCTCCGAGGTCCGCGAAAGCCTCGGCTTCGTTCCCGCGGAGCCGGAGGCGCCCTATCAGGCCGGCGAGAAACGCTGGTTCTTACGCGTCCGCATTGACCAGGTCCGCCCCGATCCGGCGGCGGTGGGGGAGCGGGTCAAGGAGATGGTCAAGGCGGAGCTCGACCAGGGGGCCCCCTACGTGGGCCCCAAGAAGCGCCGCAAGATGAAGGAGATGGCCGAGGAAGAGATGATCTTCGAGGCCCGTCCCCGCACCAAGATCATCGAAGCCTGCCTCGACGGCTCGGTCCTCTACGTCGGCTCCACCGCCAAGAACCAGATCGGTCGGGTGATCGAGCTGCTGCGCCGGATCGGCATCACCGCCGATTACAAGACCCCCTGGATCGACCGCGGCGACCCCGAGATCACCAGCCCCATCCTGGAGACCTACGAGCCCGGCGAGTCGGTGATCGGCGCCCGCTTTCTTCGGGCCCTCGTGGGGGACCGGGAGGTCCTCCTGGAGCCCGAATCGGGCATGGTGCGCCTACGCACCGAAGACGCCCGGGTCACGCTGTCGGGCATCGTCCTCAAGGATGTCCTGCGCTACATCGAGCGCGGCGCCGAGCTGCTCTCCGCCAAGCTGATCAGCGGCGACCCCCAAGCGACGTTCCGACTCGACGCCCTCGGCTTCCGGGTCGGCGCCCTGCGGGTCGAGACAGGCCGCCACGACCATTGGACCGAGCTCCTCGACGAACGCCTCAACCGCATCGGCGAGGTCTTCGACCTCCTCGACCGCAAGTACGCCGAGCTCGCACCCAAGCTGACCCACGTGTGAGGCGCCGCCGCGGCCCTCCAGAAACGCAACGCCCACGAGGACGCGATGAGCACCGCCGACAAGCCCCGCGGGGGCAACGACTTCATCCGCGAAATGATCCGCGCCGACCTGGCGTCGGGGAAGTACGAGGGGGTGGCGACCCGCTTCCCCCCGGAGCCGAACGGCTACCTCCACATCGGCCACGCCAAGTCGATATGCCTCAACTTCGGCCTCGCCGAGGAGTTCGGCGGCCGCTGCCACCTGCGGTTCGACGACACCAACCCGAACACCGAAGACCCGGAGTACGTCGAGTCGATCCAGCGGGACATCCGCTGGCTGGGCTGGGACTGGGGGGAGCACCTCTACTTCGCCTCCGACTACTTCGAGCGCATGGCGGCGGTGGCGGTGACGCTGATCGAGAAGGGGCGCGCCTACGTCGACAGCTGCACCCCCGAAGAGATCCGGGAGCTGCGGGGAACGGTCACCGAGCCGGGCCGCCCGGGGCCGTACCGCGATCGCTCGGTCGAGGAGAACCTCGACCTGTTTCGCCGCATGCGGGCCGGGGAGTTCGAGGACGGCACCCACGTCCTGCGGGGCAAGATCGATCTGGCGGCCACCAACATGCTGATGCGGGACCCGGTCCTCTATCGCATCCGGCACGCCCACCACTACCGGCAGGGGGACGCGTGGTGCATCTACCCGATGTACGACTTCGCCCACTGCCTGGAAGACGCCTTCGAAGGGGTGACCCACTCGCTCTGCACCCTCGAATTCGACAACAACCGCGAGCTCTATGAGTGGGTCCTGGACCACGGCGGCTTCGAGCGGCCGCGGCCGGAGCAGACGGAGTTCGCGCGCCTCAATGTCAACTACACCGTCGCCTCGAAACGCAAGCTGCTCCAGCTCGTGCAGGACGGTTCGGTGGCGGGCTGGGACGACCCCCGGATGCCGACCCTGTCTGGCCTGAGGCGGCGGGGCTATACCCCCGAATCGATCCGGGAGTTCTGCAACCGCGTCGGCGTCACCCGTACCTTCAACATCATCGACGTCGCCCTCCTGGAGCATTCCATCCGCGACGACCTGAACCACAAGGCGCCTCGGGTGATGGGGGTCCTCGACCCCCTGGAGGTGGTGATCGAGAGCTACCCGGAGGAACAGGTCGAAGCGCTCGACGCCGACTACTGGCCCCGGGACATCCCGAAGGACGGCTCCCGCAAAGTTCCCTTCGCACGTCGCATCTTCATCGAGCGTGACGACTTCATGGAGGACCCGATCGCCGGCTTCCACCGCCTCGCCCCCGGTCGAGAAGTGCGGCTACGGTACGCGTACCTCGTGACCTGTGTCGGCGTCGACAAGGACGAGAACGGAGAGGTGATCCGGGTTCGGTGTACCCACGACCCCGCCAGCCGCGGCGGCGAGGCCCCCGACGGCCGCCGGGTCAAGGGCACCCTCCACTGGGTCGCCGCCGATCACGCCGTCGCCGCCGAGGTCCGCCTCTACGACCGCCTATTCGACACGGAGCGGCCCGACGCCGAAGACGGCGACTTCCGTGACCACCTCAACAGCTCATCGTTGACCGTCGCGTCCCAGGCGCGGCTGGAGCCGAGCCTCACGGGCCTCGAAGCCGGAAGCCACGTCCAGCTCGAACGCCTCGGCTATTTCTACGCCGACCCCGACACCACGCCGGAGCGGCCCGTGCTGAACCGCACCGTCACCCTCCGGGACACCTGGGCCAAGGTGGCCCGCCAGGGGGAAAGCGAGGTCGCCAAGAAAGCCGCCGAGCGGACCGCCGCCCGCGAGGCCTACAAGGCCGCCCAGCGGGCCATGGCGGAGGGGAGCGAGGTGCCGGAGCTCGAAGGGGAAGCCAAGGACGTCGCCGACGCCTACGTCGTCCGCGGCCTTTCGGAGCAGGACGCACGCCTCCTCGCCCTCGACCCCGACCTCGCGTCCTTCTTCGATGCCGCCCTCGCGGTCCACGACGCTCCCCGGTCGATCGCCAACTGGCTGACCAACGAGCTGTCGGGGCGCCTGGGGGATCGGGCCCTGGGGGACCTGCCCTTCGGCCCGGCGGAGCTGGGGGAGCTGGTGGCCTTGGTGGACGACGGCACCCTCGGCGGAACCGCCGGCAAGGAGGTGCTGGGGGTCATGGTGGACGACGGCGGCCGACCGGCGGACATCGTCGAAGCCCGGGGCCTGCGACAGATTTCCGACACCGGGGCCCTCGAACCGGTGGTGGCCGAGATCCTGGAGCAAAACGCCGGGCAGGTGGCGGCCTACCGCGGCGGCAAGACCGCACTCTTCGGCTTCTTCATCGGCCAGGTGATGCGGGCCACCGGCGGCAAGGGGGATCCGCAGCAGGTCAAGGCTCTGCTGAAGAAGGCCCTCGACGGCTAGGCGCCGAGGGCCCGGGACCCCAAGGCTCGAGCCCCTACCTAGGTGCGGGCCAGCACCCGAACCCGCAGGCCGTTCTTCGGCTGATAGGCGATCCCAGCCTTGGTGGGCGCCAGCGAGCCCCCGTCGAGCTCGAAGTCGAAGCGACGCAGCAGGGTGGCCACGATGAGAGCCAGCTCCAGCTTCGCCAGGCCCATGCCGGTGCAAACCCGGCGGCCTCCGCCGAAGGGTACCCAGTCCTTCGACTTGACGTCGCGACGGAAGAAATTCTTCGGGTCGAAGGCATCGGCGTTGGGGAAGACCTCGCTCCGCCCCACTTCAGAGAGGCACTGGACGATGCCCGTGCCCGGGTCGACGCGGTAGCCCCCCAGCTCGAACTCCTTCTTGGCCATCCTGGGACCGGCGAAGGGGGCCACCGGCTGGTGGCGCAACCCCTCCTGCACCAGGGCGTCGAGGAACGGTAGCCGGGGAAGATCTTCGGTGGTCAGGGGACGATCGCCGACCTCCGCCGCCAGCTCCCCCCGCACTCGGTCGGGGATCCGGGAATCGGCGAGGGCCCCCGCGAGGGTCCAGGCGAGGGCTTTGGAGGTGGTTTCGGCGCCGCCGATCAGCATCCCCACCAACTCCTCCACCACTATCTCCCGCTGCTCGACGTCATCGTCGTGGAAGCGCTCCGCCATTAGCGCCGCCATCATGTCGTCGGGCTCGTCCGCCGTGTCCCCCGCCGGGGCGCCGGAGCGCCGGTCCATCTCCGCCCGGATCGCCGCGCACAGGGCCTCCCGGCGGCGGTTGTAGCGGGCCCAGGGGCTCCAGGGCCCGAAGCTCCGCTGCAAGGGCGGTATCTGCACCGCCGGCCACTGGAACGCCTCCAGAAACTCGGCGGACCGCTCCACCAGAACCTTCGCAGCCGGCGCCTCCAAGGGGCCGAAGAGCACCCGGCAGATCACCTTTCTCGACAGCTCGTCCAGCACCGGCTGGAGGGCGAGCTCGCTGCCGGCGGTCCATGTCGCCGAGACGTCTTCGGTGAGCCGCTGGATCATGGCGTCGTACCGGGCGATCCTCCGGCCGCTCAAGAACGGCGTCGTGACCTTTCGGCGATGGGCGTACTCCGGACCGTCGATGTTGGTGCTGACCCGCTTGCCGGTGAGCCGCTCCAGGAACTTCCGCCGCATCTCGCCGGCGATCACCATGTCCTCGGGCTTGCGGTAAATCTCATGGAGGAGCTCGGCGCTACAAACGAACGCCATTCGGCCGAGGCCCAGGATGTCGAGCACGAAGATATCGCCGCACTCCGCCCGCACCTCGGCGAGCAGGGGAAAGGGATCGGTCATGAATCGATAGGTCTGGACGAGCTTCGACATGGACGGCTCCGGCAGGGCCGGAAGCGCGTCGAGGCCCGGGACCGGCGACGTTTCCGCGGCGGGCTGCCGGGCCAGGGCGCCCTCGGTCTCGGGCACCGCGGCCCGCGCCTTGAGGCCGGCTGCGGCGAAGGGGCAGCCCGCGGCGGCGGCCCGTTCCATCTCCGCCAGGTCGACGGAGCGGTCGGAAGTCTTGTTGGGGACGGTCTTGGGAGGGAAGGGATCGGAAGCGGTTGTCGAACTCATGGCATCCTCCGTCATCATGGGACTGTCGACGTCTTTGAAGCGGGCTTTCCGCCGCCGAACGCCGACCAGCAGCTATACGCAAACCTTTGTGCAAAGCATGTGCCGCCCGCGGCCGATTGGCCGGGGCCCCACCCCTGGCCCTCAAAGCATGTAAGCCCGGTCGCCGACCACCAACTTAGTTGGCACATACGCCAACTAAGTTGGCGTTTGACAACAAGGCCTCCCCTCCGGTTGCGGACTCGAAACGTCTCGTGTACGCTGTCAAAGCATCGTGCAATCAACAATTTGACTTCGGTCCCGCACCGAGTTCGGTCTTCTTCTAAGCCCTCGGTGGGCCTGGCGTAGCTTTGCCGTGAAACGGCGGCGGGCGCCTGGTAGCGACACGACAAGGAGCGCCGATGGCGACCCGAAGAGACCTCCTAAAGCTCGCCCTCGCGACCGGCGGGGGCACCTTGGCGGCCCGAAGGGCGGCGGCCCAGAACTACGAATACACCCGTTTTCTGTGCCCGCCGGACGACCGGCCGCGGGATCTCGACGACATGCCCCCGAGCCCGCCGGCCCGCCCGTTCGCCGTCCCCCTCTTCAAGCCGCCGGTGATGCAGCCGGTCGCCGACCCGAAGCGGAACTTCCTACCGCCCCCCAACCCCGCCGCCCACCAGCGCTACGAAGAATTCCGGCCGCAGAAGTTCTACGAGATCCACGAATGGGAATTTCGCTGGGCCTTCCACTCGGATCCGCCCTACGCCGGCGGCACCTGGGTCTGGGGCTTCCAGGACGGTGTCGGCAAGTCTCCCCCCAGCTCCCCCGGCCCCACCTACCTCGCCCGCTACGGCGAGCCGGTGATGGTGCGCCGCTACAACAGCCTGCCGACGGTGGGGCACTCGGAGGTGCGGTTCGCCCTGCCGTCCACCACCAGCCACCTCCACAACGGCCACACCGCCTCCGAGAGCGACGGCAACCCCCAGGACTGGATCGACTCCGGGGAGTTTTGGGACCACCACTACGGCAACTTCCCCGCCGCCTTCGACCCGCGGGAGAAGCTCACCACCCTGTGGTACCACGACCACCGCCTGGACTTCACCGCCGCCAACGTCTACGCCGGCCTCTTCGGCTTTTACTTCCTTTTCGACGAGGACGACACCGGCGACGAGACCACCGGCTGGCGGCTACCCAGCGGCGACTACGACGTCGCCTTCGTCCTCGAAGACATGCGCTTCGACGTCGACGAAGCCGGGCACGCCCGCATGGTGTTCGAGAACTTCAACACCGACGGCATGATCGGCGACCGCATGACCGTCAACCGCATCATCACGCCGTATCTGCAGGTGGAGCCGCGGAAGTACCGATTGCGGATCTTGAACGGCGGACCGTCCCGCTTCTACCAGCTGTTCCTGCGGGCCTCCCGCAAGGTGGGCGGCACCGACCGCGTGAATTTCACCGTGATCACCGGCGACGGCAACTTCCTCCCCGAGCCGGTGGTGGCGGAGAGCCTGTTCATGTCGGTGGCGCAGCGCTATGACGTGATCCTCGATTTCTCCGCCTACAGGCCCGGCGACCATCTGTATCTGCACAACCTGCTGGAGCAGATCAACGGCCGCGGGCCTTCGGGGCGCATGCTCGACACCACCGACGAGGAAAGCCTTCTGATGCGCTTTGACGTCGTGGCCGGCAACCGCGAGGACCCGAGCCGTATCCCCGATTTCTTCCGGCCCCTCCCGTCCTACGATCTCGACCAGGTGCGCCGAGAGCGCACCTGGGTCTTCGACTACGACGGCGGCCTGTGGACCATCAACGGCAAGGTCATGGAACCCAACCGGATCGACGCCGGGATCGACCAGGGCAGCCTCGAGATCTGGAATTTCCGTAACGGCGGCAACGACTGGTCCCACCCGATCCACAGCCACTTTTCCGAGTTCATCATCCTCGAGGTCAACGGCAAGCCCTTCGAGGGTCGCTTCATCCAGGACAAGGACGGGGAGGAGATGAGCATCGGGGAGTACCTCGGGCGCCCGCCGGAGGCCCGCCGGCCGATCCGCGCCTTCTACGGCGGCGCGCGGCGGGACGTCGCCACCCTGCTGCCGGACGACGAGCTGAAGGTGATCATGCGCTGGCCCGACTTCCTGGGTAAGCACGTCATGCACTGCCACAACGTAGTCCACGAGGACCACGCCATGATGGTGCGCTGGGACATCATGGAACCCGGCAAGGGCTTCTCCGGCTCGAAGCAGGCGCGGGACGTCTACGGACCCAACGGCCCCCTGCCGGAGCCCTTCCCGGATCCCCGGCCGGAGTCGAAACCGCACCTCGAAATCCGCCCCAGAAACCCCGCCATCGAGGAAGGTTGAGGAGGCCCGTATGTCGACCCAAGGTAAGAAACCAGACCCCGGGCAGAACCGTCGGCGCCTGCTGGCGGCCGGCGCCGCGAGCCTGCCCCAACTGGCCCTCGACGGCGCCGAAGGCCTCCTGGCGGCACCCGCCGAGACCTGCGAGCGCCCCAAGAGGGGCCCCAAAGCGGACCATTTCCCCAACGTCGTCGTCGTCACCCATGAAAAACAGCAGGCCCTCTTCTACGACGACCTCCTGCGGGACAGGACGGTGATGGTGAACTGCTTCTCCATCGCCCACGACGCCCACTATCCGGTGACCGCCAACCTGGCGAAGGTGCAGGACTACCTGGGGGATCGGTTGGGGACCGACATCTTCATGTACTCCCTCACCACCGACCCGACGAACGACACCCCCGACGCCCTCGCCGAATTCGCCCGTCGCCACGGCGCCCGCCGGGGCTGGCGCTTCCTCACCGGGCGGCCGGAGGACATGGACCTCCTGCGGGGCCGACTCTTCGTCCACGGCCGCGGCGTCCGTCGTGATTTCGCCCGCGACTGCTCCCAGGGCCTGGTTCGGTATGGCAACGAAGCGGTGGGGCTCTGGGGGGCGGTGCCCACCAAGAGCGACCCCGCGTGGCTCGCCCGCCGCCTCGACTGGGTGGCACCGAAGCCGCCCCCGGCCCAGGCCCCCCGCCGGAGGGGGCCGACGCCGGGCTCCCCGTTTCCGGGGGCCGTGGTCGACCCGGCATGAAGAGAACGGAGAAAGAGATCCCTTTGATCCGAGCCCGAAGGAGGGCCCCGATGCAGCGCCTGAACCGCTTTCCCCGCCGCCCTGGGGCGCCCGTTGCCGCGGCGGCCGTCCTCGCCCTTCTCGTCACCGCCGGTCCAGCCCTGGCGGCGGGCCCCTGCGGCCCCGTATCCCTCGACTGCCCGTCCGCCGCCACCCCGGCCGACCGCGAACCCGGCAGCTGCTTCCCCTACCCACAACCGTTCCCGGCGCCGTCGAGCCCGCCGGGCACCACCTGCGACGACGGCGTCTGCCGATCCGAGATCGTCACCGGCGACGGGATCTTCCCCGCCTGCAACCCCTTCGATCACGGGACTTTCCCGGGCAACAACTTCCTGCCCAACGTCTACGAGAACCTGCGGGACATCGACGGCAACGAGATGGCCAACACCCTGCCGTCGACCCCCGCCGTGCCCTACAACCTGCACGGCGATCCCGAGGTGACCCTCATCAACCCCACCTCCCCCACCGACGACCTCGAGACCCTGCTGCGCAACGTCCGCACCGCCGCCGCCGAGATCCTGCGGCGCAAGGGTATCGCCGAAACCCGGTTCGACCACGAGGAGATCGAATTCCTCGAACGGCAGGTCCCCGAGGTTTTGCGGGTGGGCCTCGACATCCTCGAAGGCCACCCCGTTCCCAACCGGGCCTACAGCGGCTTTCCCCTGCTGCACTACGTCTCGCCGGAGAAGGTGGCCGAGCCGAGGCTGACGAAGGACGCCGACGGCCGGATCGTCAAAGCCACGTTCGACGTCCGGCAGATCTGGTACGACCAACACATCGAGTCCGACGTCGCCTACATCGACGTCTCCGACCTGGGGGACTGCAATCCCCTCGATGACGAGTCCCCCTGCGAGTGGACCATCACGTATACGGTGGACGTGCTGAACCGGGGCCACGACGACTTCTCCCCCTTCGCCATGTTCTTCGACCGGGACATGCGCCAGGGGGGAGCCAAGCCCCACGCCGGCATGGACCAGTCCTTCTTCGACATGGAAGAGGGCACCCGCACCGTCTTCGAGATCAGGATGCCGCCGGCCAAGTACCTGAACCTGATCTACACCTGGGGTTGGCGCATGCATCCGCCCCGCATCCAGTCGACGGAGAACGCCCTCAAGAAGATCAGCTACACCGCCCCCGACGGCAGCACCGTCCCCCACCTCGGCTGCCCTGAGGAGTACGACGGCCTCCACCTTCCCCAGGTGGAGCAGGCGGTGTTCTGTCGCCCCGAGGCCGGAGCGTCCAGCCTACCCACCTGCGATCAAGTCCGCTGCGCCCCCGGCGAGCCGCGGTGGGACGACTCGGGTAAGCCCACGGAATGCGAGCAGGACGCCCTCTACGCCATCGGCCGGCTCGGGGAGCTGGCGCCGGCGAAACGCATGTGGATGGCCTTCGGGAAGGCCCTCGACCAGGCGAAGGCCGGCGACTGGCGGGGTGTCCTCGACACGGTGGGCACCGAGAACCCCACCACCGGGGCTACCGCCGCCTTCTTCGCCTGGAAGGATCGCACCAAGCTGCCCTGTTACGCCTGGAACGAGGCGCGCGAGTGCACCGACGGCGTGGAACCGGACCCCGATTCGGACCTCACCATCCTCTACGCCAACAACACCATCTACGGCCAGCTGGTGCAGGTTTTCGATGGCTACACCGATCCCGAGACCGGCCGTCCGGACCCGGAGATCATCCGCGCCGGATGGGTGCGCTGGGACGCCTGGAAGCTCCGGCCCCAGACCCTCAAGGTGACGGCCATGAACGCCGACCACTTCGTCCACAGCTATGTCAACGTGGATTTCGGCGGCAACCGCGGCTGGGAGAACCAGTTCAAATCCTCGGTGAAGGTCGCCGGCTCCGGATGCTGGTTCACCTTCGGCCGCGCCGCCTGGTGGATCAACGCCGGAACCAACACCTCCGGGGGTTGGCTGTGCGTGCCGGTGGCCTCCGACGACGGGACCCCCGGCCGGCACCTCATCGATCTGACCTACAACTACGAGCCCTCCCGGCGCCTGCGCTTCTACCAATTCGACCAATTCCACCATGACGTGGCGATTTACTCCCTCCACTGACCGGCGGGGCCTCGTCCCCTCGGGGATGGCGGTCGTCGGGGCCCTGGCCTGCTTGCTCTGCGCGCCGGTGACGGGCCAGGAAGGGGATCCCCACCGCCACCACCGCCTGCCGTCGGGTCCGCCCCCAGACGCCCAGTACACCCGCACGGCCCTTAACGTCACCGTTCCGGACGTCCCCGTGGTCGACGCCGCCGGGCGGAGCCTCCGCCTGCACAGGCTCCTCGACCGGCCCGAGCCCCTCCTGCTCCAATTCGTCTTCACCACCTGCCCGGGGGTCTGCCCCGCCCTGTCGGCGATGCTCAGCTCCACCCAGCGGCAGTTGGGGGAGGAAAGGTCCCGAGTTCCCATGGTGTCGATCACCATCGACCCGGAGCACGACACCCCGGAACGCCTGGCGACCTACGCCCAGCGTTTCGGAGCCGAGGCGCCGTGGCTCTTCCTCACCGGCGAGCTGGACGATGTGGTGGCGGTCCAGAAGGCCTTCGGCGCCTACCGCGGCAACAAAATGCGACACGAACCCCTGACCTTCCTACGCCCGGCCCCCGGTCCCCGCTGGCTGCGGTACGAGGGCCTCGTCGACGGCTCCATCCTGGCGGCCGACGCGCTCTCGTCGGAAGACCCGGCGGTCGATGAAGAACCCACTTCGGCGACGACGCTCCGGCGGTGATCCCCGTCCGCAAGAGCGTGGGCCCGGCGCTGGCGGCGCTGGCCCTCCTGTCGATCCAGACCACCGGCGGCCCCCTCGGGGGAACCGGGGCGGAGCCGTCTTCCGGAGACCCGGAATTGGGGCGCCGGATCTACCGGGAAGGGCGGCTCCCGTCGGGGGCTGAGGTGCAAGCCGAACTCGGCTCGGTACGGGTCTCCGGAGACGCCTTCACCTGCGCCGCGTGCCACCGCCCCAGCGGCTACGGCTCGGAGGAAGGAGCCACGCCGGTGCCCCCGATCACCGGCGAAGCCCTGCTCGCCCCCCGTCGCCTCGACCGGGCGGAGGGGTTCCGCAGGCTCTACCAGGAAAACCAGAGCGATCCGTTCTACGCCCGGGTCCGGGACCCGAGGTTGCGGCCCGGCTACGACCTCGACGCCCTCGACACCGCCCTGCGGACCGGACGGGACCCCGCGGGCAGGATCCTCGACCCGTGGATGCCGCGCTACGCCTTCCAGCGGGACGATCTGGAGCACCTCGCCGCCTACCTGCGCACCCTCGGCGACGGCCCCGACCCCGGCGTCGAGCTGCGGCGCATCCACCTCGCCACCGTCATCGGCCCCGGGGTCGACGACCGGCGCAGCCGCGCCATGCTCGACGTGATGGACGCCTTCATCCAGCGCCGGAACCTGGAGATGGAAGGGCTGCGCGCTCGACCCGGCCATTCACCGAACCACCGCGCGGACTTCGCGGCGACCTGGCGGGACTGGAAGCTCCACGTCTGGCGCCTCCGCGGCCCGCCGGAGAGCTGGGGTTCGCAGATCCGGGACGCCTACCGACGTCAGCCCGTCTTCGCCCTTCTCGGCGGCCTGGCGGAGGGTTCCTGGCGACCGATCCACGAACAGTGCGAAGCCCTCCAGCTTCCCTGCCTATTCCCCAACACGGACCTCCCCGTCGCCGACAGCGACGCCGGGGACTCCACCCTCTACCTGAGCCGTGGACTCGTCGGCGAGGCGGAGGCCCTGGCCCGCCATCTCCAGAAGCACCGGCCGGACGCCCGTGTCCTCCAAGTTCACAACGAAGCGCCGCGGTCCGTCGCCGGCGCCGAAGCCCTGGCCCACGCCCTAGGCGACCGGGTCGAAACCCTAGCCCTCGAATCCCCCGTCGACGACCGGACCTGGCACCGCCTGACCGCCGCGGCTTCGCCCCCGGCGCCCTCACCGCCGGCACAGGTCCTGGTGGCCTGGTTGTGGGACAGCGGGCTGGCGCAGCGTCCCCTCCCCGAAGACTCCCCCATCGATACGGTGGTCCTCTCCGGCGGCCTGCTGGGGACCGCGCCGACCCGGACCTCCCCCGCCCTCTCCGGCCGCGTCCTCTTGACGTGGCCCTTCGCCATGCCGGATCGCAGCATTCCCAGAAGCTATCGAGTGCGGGCTTGGCTCCGTTCCCGCGGACTCCACGCCGACGACGAGCGGCTCCAACTCGACACCTACTTCACCCTGTCCGTCGCCGACCACGCCATGCGCCATCTGGTGACCCGATTCGACCGCCGCTTGCTCATCGAACGGATCGAGCACGAGACCGAGAACACCCTCAGCCCTGGGGTCTACCCGCGGCTCAGCCTCGGCCCTGGACAGCGTTTCGCCTCGAAGGTCTGCCGGGTCGTCAGCCTCTCGGACGGCGGCGCCCTGACGCTGGCACCTTGACGCCGAAGCCCTGACGGGGCCCTGGGTCCCGCCCCCATCCTGAGGCTATCCGGGGCCCGCCGGCGCCCCATCCGGTGTGCGGCATGGCGCCGCGAAGGCCGCCGAAGGAAGCTTGGGCCGGAGAACGCCCTCGCTGCCGCGGAAGGGAGTGGCCGTTTGGGACGGGAAGAATTACCTTCGAAACAGAGGCGGGAGCCCACTAAACCGAGATTTGTACCAAAAATCAGTACTTTCTCTTTTTATGAAGTGCATCTCCTCGTAATTTGAGAAACCTGCGTTTTTGAGAGGATTGTTCCCCCCGTTTTCAGTAATTTCTACGCTAAATTGTGCGCCTCCAACAAACCATCGACCGAATGCACGGTCAACGCAAATGGAGGACTCACAATGTTGAAGAAGTGGACGCTCGCCCTGTCCGTCGTCGCCCTCGTCCTGCTTCCCGCAGCTGGACTGAGCGCCCAGCCGGCCACCGCGGACTCTGGATCGCCTTCCGGATTTACCTTGATGATCCACAGCTCCCTCGACGCGGTCGCGTCCCTGTGGGCGTCGATCTTCGCGCCGGCGACCCCGGATCTCGACATCGAGACCCAGGAATCTTCGGACGAGCTCCTCGGTCACCAGCCGGGGTCGGACGGTCCCCCCGAGCCCGATGAGATCGGCCCGGACCCGGAACCCTACGGCTGAGCCTCGGCACCCGGCCCCCGCTCCCGCCCCAGGCGTCGGAGCGGGGGCACGCACCGTCCCCCGATCAGCTCACGATCTCCCCCGCCCCCCCGAAGAGCCGGGGTACGGACCGCCCCAGGACCACCTCGAGCTCGCCGATGGCCTCCTCCACCTGCTGCTGCAGGAGGTTGCCGACGATCGCCTTGCGCGCGATCTCCAGGAGCGCCGCCTCCGCGGGGGCGTTGCCCGCAAAATGCTCGGCGAAGGACACCAACCCGAGGGTTCGGGCCGTCGCCTGGGCCGGGCGACCGAGCCGCAGCTCGTGGAGAACCCGGAACAGCACCGCGATCACCAGATCGGGAATCGCCTCCACCGCCGCGAAACGGACTTCGGAGCGATCGAAGAGCCGGCCCGCTTCGTCGTCCTTCCCTTGGGCCGACGCGATGCGGGCCTTGGTCACCAACAGTCGGCCGAGCTCGATCTCCGGCAGGACCGGCGCCAGCCCCTCCGCCCGGGCCAGCAGGCTTTCCGCCTCCGTACCCTCCCCCCGCTCCAGGTAGGAGATGGCGAGGGAGCGCAGGATGCTCGCCCGAAGCTCCCCCGACGCGCGAATCAGGAGCCGTTCGGAAGCCTTGAGGAGGTGGAAGGATTCCGCGGACCGCCCCAGGCGGCCGAGCATGACCGCCTCGAGGAACACCGCCTTGCCCAACCCTTCGAGGTGACCGGCCCAGCGGCTCAGGGTCGCGGCACGGCGGGCGAACATCGCCGCTTCCTTCGGATATCCGAGGTCGTTGAGCAGGTACGTGGAGGTGCGGAACAGGAGCCCCCGCAGCACCGGACGGTCCAGCTGCGCTTCGAGTCGAAAGGCCAGGTCACCGATCTCCGCGGCGGTGTTTCGATCCCCCCGCAGACGCAGAAGGTACGACAGGGGATCGAGGATGCGGCACAGCGTGTCCGCCCCGTTCGGGCGGATGCGGTCCGGCTTAGAATCCAACAGGGGCCGGAGCCAGCGCTTCGCCAGCTCGAAGGCCCGCTTCGGGTTCCGGGTCACCATGTCTTTGAGCAACCCGGTTTCCGCGGTGAACCCCCGCGCCCCCTCCGCGACCCTCAGGGTGCGCCCCCATTCCAGTAGCTCCCTGCGCCGGGGCAGCAGGTGGGACCGGCGGCGACGTTCCCGGCAGGTGGGCAGAAACCCCACCGCCGAAGGGGGAAGCCGGCTCTCCGGGAACGCGAAGGCAAAAAAGTCCGACGGCGCGAAGCCCATCAGGTCGATGGCGGCGAGCAGCCGTTCAGCCGTCATGGACTGGGTCCCCTGGAAGACCGCCGCCAGATAGCCCGCCTCCCGCCCGAGGGAGCGGTCCAGGGTCTGGAAGCGTCGCCGGTGGGTCCACGCCCTGGCCCGGGCCAGGGCCGTCCACAGCTGCCCCAGGTGCAAGCGAACCCGATCGCTGCGTCGCCGCTGCTCCTCGGTGTCCATGGGGATCTTGCAACGCGGAAGTGGCGCCCGCAGGATGTGCTCCCCCTCCCGGGGGCCCGGCAGCGCCGCAAGCTCCGTCGCCGGATCCACCAGCTGGCCGGTATCGAGCTCCAGGAGGGCACCTTCGGGAAGAAAGGCGATGCAGGCGGAGTACATCTGCCGCGCCGGAACCAGGTGCCCCAACCGAGCCAGCATGGTGGCCTGCAGATAGGTGGAGCGGCAGAGGCCGAAAAGGTCCCCCAGGGATTGGTCCAGACGGGCGGCGCGGTCCGCCAGAGCCTCTCCGTCCACGGGGTGCCCCAGCGCCCCGGCCACCGTCGCCCCCTGCCGGTACAGCCTGGCCCGCGAGACCGGATCCCCCACCTGGGCCTCCAGCCGGAAGGCCAGGTCGAGGATCTCGGCGGCCGTGCGGTAGTGGCCGTCCGTGAGCAGCAGGTGGGCGAAGGATCCGAGGACACGGCAAAGGCGTAGGGCGGCGGCCGGGCTCATCACCCGGGAGCCGAGGGCGGCGGTGGCCTGCAGCCAGCCGGCGGCGACGAAGCGGGCTGATTCCGGGTCCTCCCGCAGCCGGGCCTCGAGCCGGGCGGGATCGCCGGGGAAGTCGTCGTCCCCGCCCACCGCCACCGACAGCCCCCTCCCCCACTCCACCAACCTCGCACAGAAGGCCGGGGGCCCGAGGTCCCGTTGCACCCCCTCGAGCCGTTGGGCCAGGTGCCCAAAACCGTGAGCCAGCTCCCCGTCCCCGGGGAACGCCATCGCCAGCAGCTCACCCGGCCGCACGTCGAGGGCGTCGGTGGCGAGGAAGAGCCGATGGAGGGGCAGCTCCGCCTCACCGCGGAAGAGGGCCGTCAGGTAGCGGGGGTCCGGCCCCAGAACCCGGGCCAGCTCACGGCAGGTCATGCCCTGGCGGCGACGCAGTCGATCCAGGGCGTCGATCAGCGCTCCGTGGTGGTCTTTGGCCCGGCGGGCGACGTGGCGCTCAGCTTCCGTGGTTTCCGGCAACGGAACTTTTCTGGGCATCGTTGCTGGACCTCCTCTCCTGAGAAAAGCATGCAATTGGGCAAGAATGTTCTCTATTTCGTGAAGTCTTTGTGATTTTAGCGCTACTTGGCAGAGAAATCGATATTGGTCCCCGAAAAGTTGCCGCCGCCATCCACGGCGGACGCCGCCGGCGCTGGTGGGGATGGCACGATCTGCGGGGGCCGTAGACAGCCCGGCAGCTTCTGCGGCGATCCGGCCCGTTCAGGCCGAGGGCTGGGTGCCGAGGACCTCGGCCATCACCGCGGCCAGATCTTCCAGGCGGAAGGGCTTGCTGAGACGCCCCCGGAAGCCGTAGTCCCGGTAGTTGGCGAGGACCGGATCGTTCGAATAGCCGCTGTAGACGACCGCCACCAGGCCAGGGTCGATCTGCAGGAGCCTCTTGACGGCGTCCTGCCCCCCCATTCCGCCGGGCACCGTGAGATCCATCATCACGGCGACGAAGGGTTCCCCCTCTTCCTGGGCCTGGGCGTAGAGGTCGATCGCCTGGCGACCGTCAAGACTCGGCACCACCTCGAAACCGAGGCGACGGAGCATCGCGCTGGCGGTCCGCATCACCACCTCGTCGTCATCCATCAGCAACACTCTGCCGCCGCCGCGAAAAGGCGCCTGTGTCCCCCCCTCCGCCGCACCGCCGGACCGCCGCAGATCGGAGACCGGAAGGAAAATGGAGAAGGTCGTGCCGCCGCCGGGTTTCGAGCGGACCGTGAGAAGGCCGTCGTGGCTCTTGACGATCGAGTACGCCGACGCCAGCCCCAGCCCGCGGCCCTCCGCCTTGGTGGAGAAGTAGGGATCGAAGACCTTGTCCTGCAGGGCCTCGGGAATGCCGATACCGTGGTCGACGACTTCGATCAGGACGAACGTCCCCTCCGGCAGCGGACTCGGCGGCGCGGCGGTATTGCGGGCCACGATGCGAACCACGCCGCCGGAGGGCATGGCCTGGCTGGCGTTGATCAGCAGGTTGTTGAGAACCTGGCTGATCTGGCCCGCGTCGATCTCCACCACCCCGAGATCCGGGGCGATGTCGATCTCGCACCGCACCTTCGAGCCCCGAAGCACGAAGGAGGCGGAGTCCCGCAGCACCTCCTCGATGGACGCCGCCTCCCGCACCGGGGCGCCCCCCCTGGAGAAGGTGAGCAGCTGGTGGGTGAGGTCGCGGGCCCGGAGCAGTGCCTTTTCGGCGTCGATCAGGCTGCGCCGATTCTCGGTGTCCAGCTCCGCCGTGTCTTGGAGCAGGGACAGGTTCCCCAGAAGCACGGTCAGCAGATTGTTGAAGTCGTGGGCGATACCCCCCGCCAGGATGCCGATCGCCTCGAGCTTCTGGGCCCGCGCCAGCTCCTCTTCCACCTGCCGCTTGCGGGTGATGTCGCGGAACGCGAAGACCAGGCCGGTGACCCCGGAACCCCGGGTCACCACCGGCGACGCGGTGATCTCGATGGCCTTACGCTCCCCCTTGCGGGTTTCGAGCAGCGCCGTTTGGGTCGGACCGATGGTGTCCTGCAGGTTGCTGTCCAGCAGCGACAGGGGCTCGCTGTCCCCCCCGGTCTCGGCCCGGAACAGCCGCAGGACATCGGTCACCGGCAGGCCCTCCGCGGCCTCCGCCCGCCATCCGGTGATGGCCTTGGCGCGGGGATTGAGCAGCTCCACCCGTCCTTCGGCGTCGGTGGTGATAACGCCATCGTCGATGCCCTTGAAGGTCTTGCGGTAGCGGTCCTCCGACGCCCGGAGCTCGGAAACCCGACGCGCCACCTCCCGCTCCAGGAGCCTGGCGGTACGGCGCTGGGCGGCGAACCCCTGGACCGTGTAGAGCCCCCCCAAGAGCGCAATCCCGAGGAAAACGAAGAACCACGGCTGCCGCCAGACGGGGCGGGCCACCACCAGCGGCGCCGAAACCTTGGGTTCGCTCCACTCGCCGCCGGCGCCGGCGGCCCGCAGGTGGAAGCGATACTCCCCCGGAGGCAGGTCCGAGAACCGCACCTCTTGGGTGCCGCACTCCCCGGGTCCGGCCCAGCCGTCGTCGAGCCCCTCCAGCCAGGCGCTGACCTCGACCCGATCTTCGTCCACCAAGGACACCACGCGGTAGCGGAAGACCAGGTCGTCGACCCCCGACGACAGTCGCCGCGGCTCGTCCTGGGGCCAGCTGCGGCCGCCGGCGGTCACGTCCAGGAGGCGTACCGTCGGCGGACGGCGGCGGCCCCGGTCGAATTTGGGATCGAAGACGGTCACCCCCCGGTCGGTGCCGAACCATAGACGCCCCCCGGCGTCCCGCAGGCCCGCGGCCCGCCGGGTCTCCCGGCCGCCGAGTCCATCTTCGAGGGTCAGCCGCTGGACCCGACGGGCCGTACGGTCCCACCGCAGGACACCGTCGTTGGTGCCGAGCCACAGGCGCTCGCCGCCGAGGGCGTCGGTGTCGCGGACAATGAAAAACACCGGTTCGGCGATCTCCGCCGCCGGGCCGTCGTCCACCGGCGCGAGACGCCCCCCGCGGGTGGTGGCCAGGCCGGCGGCGGTACCCACCCAGTGACCCCCCGCGCCGTCCGCCAGCAGGGCGAAGGTGCTGTCACAGGCTCCGCCGTCCGCACATCGCTGGCGGGTCCAGGAGGCGCCGTCGTAGCGCAGCAGACCTTCGGACGTGGCCGCCAAGATGGCCCCCGGCTCCGCCGAAAGCCGCCGAACGTGAACCCCGGGGACCTCCCCGGGAGCCGCGGTGAGTCGATCCCCCCGCAGGACCCGCAGCCCGCCGTCGGTGGCCACCCAGAGTCCCCACTCCGGGTGCCACGCCAGGGCGGTGGCCGCCGTCCCGCCGCCGCCCCCGAGGTCGTAGGACCGCACCTTCCCCGCGGTATCGAGACGCAGCACCCCCCGCAGCTCGGCGGCGATCCAGAGGTTGCCCTCGTCGTCCCGGGCCAGATCCCGCACCGGCTCGACCCGACGACCGTCTTCGGTGGTGAGGGGAAGGGACCGGGTGTCGACCCGGCGATCCCCCAGGAAGCTGATCCCGCCCCGGTGGCCGAGCACCAGGGTTCCGTCCGGCTCCTCGAGGATGGCGCTGACCTCGCTGTCGAACAGGCCGGTATGCCGATCGAAGGTCCCCATCCGGCGACTCGAAAGCTTGGCGACGCCGCGGTCCCCGGCGATCCAGAGGTTCCCCTCCCGGTCGAACAGCAGGTCCTGTACCGGGCCGACGTCGAGGCCGTTGTCCGGCCCCAGCTCCCCCAACCCCGATACCGGATGGAAGTACCCCACCGCCGGCGAATCTACCCCGTCGCCGGCGGTGAAGTAGACCCCGCCGAGCCGGTCCGCCGCCAGCCGACGGCCGCCGGCGAAGGGGCCCAGATCCAATCCTCCATAGGTCTCCACGCCGCCGGCGGAGACATGCCGGATCCAGGTGTCCCCCACCAACCACAGGTCCTCCGCCGGGGCCCGCGGAGCGCCGTAGGCGTCGACGGTCATCCCGCCGACGCCCCCGGGGGGCAGGGACAGCTCGGCTCCCCCGTGAAGGCCAGACCGCAACCGGCCGTCGGCGAAGGCACCCACCCCCTGACGGGTGGCCACCAAGAGCTGCCCCTTCCACACCGCCAGGCCGTGGACGGCTCCGACGACCCCTTCCTCCCGGCCGAGGCGACGCCAGGCCCCCCGCCGGTACCAGAGCAGCCCCCCTTCGCGGGTGCCGACGAACACCTCCGGCTCGCCCACCCCTTCAGATGTTTCCGGCCCCAGAATTTCGAAGCCGGAGATCCCACCCCCGGGCACCGAACCGTCCGCCTCCGGCAGGCCGGTCCAGCGGCCGTCGTCGAAACCGAAGACGGGGAACGGTTCGAAGGAACCCACGGACCAGAGCCGACCGGAGTCGTCCCACCGAAGGGCCCGCTGGTCCGCCCAGGAGAGCCCCTCGGACAGGCCGTATCCAGCCCAGGAATCCCCGTCGTAGACGGCGATCCCCGCCCGGGTGGCGAGCCAAAGACGTCCTTCGGCGTCCTGCCCCAGACTTCGAACCTGGTCACTGGGGAGCCCGTGCTCGACGCGGTAGTGGCGCAGGGGATAGCGCTGGGCGAAGAGATCCTCCGCCGCGGCGGTCGCCATGAAAGCGGCGGCGATTGCCGCCGCCAACACCTGGCCCCAGACCCTTTGCTTCGGCGCGACGCCGGCGATCATTTCTCTGCTCATCGGATGTCGGCGGAATCGTACCACCTGACCGGCGCCGGAGCCGACGTCACGGAGCCGACCCCGATCCCCCCGACTAGTCGTCGCCTGCGACCCGCTCGCCGCGGTTTCCGGTCCCGAAGAGGGCCGCCACTCCGATCCCGACGAGGTAAAGCCCCAGGGTCGGCAGCGCGAACACGCAGAGGTTGACCACGTCCGGGGTCGGGGTGATCACCGCCGCGACGATGAAAATGATCAGCACCGCCCAGCGGAAATGCCGCAGCAAGAACCCGGGGGTGACGATCCCGAGCCGCGCCAGGAAGAAGATCACCGTCGGCAACTCGAACATCAGCCCGAGCCCGAGGATCACGGTCATCAGAAAGCTGAGGTAGTTCGCCGCCGTGATCGTCGTCTCGAAGGCCTCCCCCATGCCGAGCAGGAACTCGACGGCGAAGGGAAAGGCGATGTAATAGGCGAAGGCCCCCCCCGCCAGGAAGAGCAGGGACCCGCAAATCACGAAGGGGGCCGCCAGGCGGCGCTCCCGGCGGTAGAGCCCCGGCGCCACGAAGCTCCACATCTGCCACAGGATCACCGGCGACGCCATGAAGACCGCCGCCAGGGCCGCCACCTTCACGTAGATCATGAAGGACTCCTGAACCGCCAGAACCACGAGCTTCTTGTTCCCCTCGGGAAGGAACCCGTAGATCGGCTGGGCCAGGAATTGGAAAATCGGCTCGGCGAAGGCCCAGCAGACGAAGAAGGCGACGATGAAGGCGAGGACTGCCCTCACCAGGCGCTGGCGTAGCTCCTCGAGGTGGTCGAGGAGCCCCATGGTGGGGAGCTCCTCGGCGGTCGGTCCGGGCGGCAGCGCTTGGCTCACCGGGCCGGTTCACCCCCGGCGGCGTCCGGGCTGCTGCCCCGCGCCACGGTGCCCTCGGCCCCGAGCTCGTCCGCTTCGGCGGCGGCCCCTTCGTCCGTTGCGGCGGAGTCTCGGCCGCCCGTCGCCGGTTCAGGGGCGGGGCCGCCCTTGGGTGACGGATCCGAGCCGGCTGCGTCCCCTGCCTGCGGTGCCGCGCCCTTGGAGCCAGCATCACTGGAGCCTGCGTCCTTGGAACCGGCGCCGGTCAGTTCCTGCTTGATGTCTCGGAGGGAGTCGCGGACCACCTTGCGGGGGTCGTTCTCCCGCAGTTCCTGCTCCACCATCTCGGCGTTGATGGTTCGGCGCAGGTCGTTGGACGCCTTGCGAAACTCCGCCATCCCGCGGCCGAGGGTCCGCCCCACCTGCGGCAGCTTCTTCGGCCCGAAGATCAGCAGCGCGAGGGCGAGAATGAAAAGCAGCTCTGGGAAACCGAGGGGACCGAACATCGAGGAAAGCTCGCGCGGGGGCCTGGGTTGAAGGACCAAATCAACGCTCGGCAATCATCCGGCTGTGTCCGGCGAATGTCAAGCCGGCGCGGAGCAGGGCCCTTCGGCGGCGGCGCGGCGTCTCGCCCCGCCGTCCGCACCGCCGGGCCCCCGGGCGGCCCTGGACATCCCGCCCCGGGTGCTATGATCCGCAACATGAGCAGACCATGGCGTAACTTCGCGATCCTCCTCTTCATTGGTTCCCTACTGTTCGGCGGTCTGGTCGGCGAAAAGCTCCTCGCCGTTTCGGACGAGACCCAGGGACAGATCCGTCTTTATACCGAGCTGCTGCAGGCCGCCCATGAGAGCTACGGCGCCGAGGTCGAGTACCGCGACCTCGTCTACGCGTCGATCAACGGCATGCTGCGGACCCTCGATCCCCACACCAACTTCCTCACCCCCGAGGACTACGAGGAGATGCGGGAGCGCCAGCAGGCCAGCTTCTTCGGCCTCGGCATCCTGGTGAGCAAGCGTAACGGCGAGCTGACGGTCATCAGCCCCATCGAAGGGACCCCCGCCTGGCGCCTCGGCCTGCGGGCCGGCGACATCATCAGCATGATCGAAGGGGAGCCCACGGACACCATGAGCCTCGACGAGGCGGTGACCAAGCTCAAGGGACCGAAGGGAACCCAGGTGAACGTCGCGATCACCCGCCGCGGCCTCGACGAGCCCCTCCAGATGGCGATCACCCGCGCCGAGATTCCACAGAACACGGTGCGCTACGCCTACATGATGACCCCCGACACCGGTTACATCCGGCTGACGGACTTCTCCCGCTCCACCGGCCGGGAGATGCGGGAGTCCCTGGACAAGCTCAAGGGGGAGGGCATGTCCCAGCTCCTCCTCGACCTGCGCTCCAACGGCGGCGGCCTGCTGGACCAGACGGTGACCGTGTCGAACTTCTTCGTCCCCCAGGAGACCCGCATCGTCGAGACCCGCGGCAGGCTCGCGGACTCGTACCAGACCTTCTTCTCCGACGGCACCTACGACCCCCTCGACATCCCCGTCGTGGTTCTGGTGAACAACGGCACGGCGTCGGCGGCTGAGATTCTGGCGGGGGCCATCCAGGACCACGATGTGGGCCTGGTGCTCGGCACCCCCACCTGGGGCAAGGGCCTGGTGCAGACGGTCTACAACCTCTCCTACGGTTCCGGCTTGGCCCTGACCACCGCCAAGTACTACACGCCGTCGGGGCGCCTGATCCAGCGGGACTACTCGTCGTTCTACGACTACTACACCCACTTCGGTCAGGAGGGCGAAGACGACAGCGCCGCCGACGTCGAGGTGGACCTGGATGCCGACGGCGGCGGAGCGGAGGGCGTCTCCGAGTTGCCCACGACGGACACCCCGCCGGACGACGTGGAGGTCTTCGTCACCGACCTCGGACGGGACGTCTACGGCGGCGGTGGCATCACGCCGGACGTCCTGATGGAGCTCCCCGACGGGCCCCAGATCTTGACCGCCCTCTTCGCTCAGAACGCGTTCTTCGACTTCGCGGTGGACTACCACGGACGTCACCAGATCCAGGACCCCACGTGGCAGCCGCCGGCGGGGATCGTCGACGACTTCCGCAACTGGGTCTTGGAGGAAGAGATCGTCGACGCCGAGGCCATCGACGACATGCTGGCGGACCTCGAAGCCAAGGAGTTCACCCAGCGGCAGATCCACGCCGACATCTTCACCTCCGCCTTCGGCACCCAGGCTTCGCACCAGGTGCTGTCGGAGGGGGATGCCCAGATCCAGGCGGCCCTGGAGCTGTTCGACGAAGCCGCCGCGCTCCTGGAACGACGGCATCGCCTCAAGGCGTCCCAGTCGGTGGAGATCGCCGACACCGACGGCGGCGACGCGGTGTCCGGGGACGGCTGAAGCGACGGTCGATCCGTTCCCGCGTCCGCCGCCGAATCGGCGGGGACGCGGGGAGAACAAGGCGGGCTACGACTTCGGGTCGTGCCCGCCTTCTGCGTCCTTGACCAAACGCTCCGCCGCCTTTTCAAACCGCGCTTTGGCGTCGGCGGCGAAATCCCGGACGCTGGCGTTGAGCTGGTCGAGCTGGGCCTGGTAATCGGACAGGGTTGTGCCCCGAATACTCACCTCCAGGCCGCAGTGGGGGCACCGGAAACCGCCGTCGGCGGTCTCGTCGCGGACGGTGAAACGGGTATGACGACCGCACTTCGGGCAGGTGAAGTCGGCGTAGGCCTCCAGGGTGCCGACCTCCCCCGTTTCGCCGACGGTGAAGGGGCTGGCGGCTGGCTGACCCGCGGCGGGATCGCGGTCAAAGGGGTGGCTCATGAAGCGACCTCGTCTGCCGACGGCGCGTCCGCCGAGTGCGGGTCTGTGGGGGCGCAGGCGAACATACCGGGGCGATACGACGTGATGTGCCCCGTGAAGGCCGACGCCGCCACGGAGAGGGGCGACGCCAGGTACAGCCTGCCGGGGCCGGACCGCCCCTTGTAGTTTCGATTGATGGCGGAGACGGTGACCTGCTCGGAAGTTTCCGAGACCCCCGGGCCGCAGCCGATGCAGGCGCCGCAGCCTGGCTGGATCAGCTGCACCCCTGCCCGCTCGAAGGTGTCGACGAAGCCCCGCTCCCGGGCGTAGGTCTCGACGTGGGCGGAGCCGAACTGGATCAAGAAATCGACCCCGTCGCGGACCCTCAGACCGGCGTCCACAGCCTCCTTGGCGACGCGGTGGTAAAACTCGAGGTCGTGGATCTTGCCGGCTGTGCAGCTCCCGCCGTACGCGATGTCGATGGCGACCTCCCCGAGACCGGCGATCCACTCGCCGTTGGTGGGGTCGGAGGGGATACCTCGGTCCGGGTCCCCGGGATGGGCCACCATCGGCCGCATGGACCCCAGGTCGATGACGTGGATGCCGCCGGCGTAGTCCGCACCGTCGTCCGGCGCCACCGCCCGGGCCCGCAGGTCCTCGACCTTCACTCCGGGGCGGTGCTCGGCCAGCCACGCGAACGTGGCGTCGTCGGCCTCCACCACCGCGCCGCGGGCGGTGCATTCCGTCGCCATGTTGGCGAGGGTGGCCCGCTCGTCCATCGACAGGGTCGTCAGACCCGGGCCGGTGAACTCCATCACCCGGTTGAGGGTCTTCTGGGGACGCGCGTACTCCAGCAGGATGTAAAGCATCACGTCCTTGGCGGTGACCTCAGGGGGCAGCTCCCCCACCAGCTCGAAGCGGATCGCCTCCGGCACCTCCACCAGGGTGAAGCCGTTGTAAATCAAGTTGGCGTACTCGGTGGAGCCGACCCCCCAGGCCAGGGCGTTGTTGCAGCCCCCCATGCAGGTGTGGCTGTCGGTGGCCTGGATGAAATCCCCCGGGCTCACCATCTGCTCCCGGGCCACCTCGTGGCAGATGCCGGGGGAACGGCCTTCCTTGGCGAGGAAGTCCCCCACCTGGGAGTGGGCCTGGAACTGCCGCTGGAGCTCCCGCATGGTGTCGATGTGGCCGAGAAATTTGGCAAACCGGGGAACTTCGTCGGCGTAGACCAGGTGGTCCTCAAAGGCGGCGAATCGACCGGGATTTCGAATCTCGTAGCCGTCGCCGTACTCCTGCTGGAGGAAGTAGTGGACCTGGGCCGAGGTGAAATCGTGGCTGTAGCCGCCGTCCACCTTCACGAGCACGGCGTCGCCGGGGCGAACGTAGGGATCGACGTCCCCCATGAGGTGGGCCGCCAGGATCTTCTCGGTCATGTTCATCGGCCGGGGCCCGGTGCCGTGGGGGGGGATGTCCACCGTCCCCTCCGCCAGCGCCTTGGCGAACGGGAAGAGCCCACCGTGGCGGATGATCAGCTGGGTGATCGGGTCGTAGCCGTCGCAGAACTCGCCTAGGGGAATGCCTTCGCCGGCCTGCAGCCGCCGCAGGATGCCGTGGTCCCCCATGAGGACGCCCTGATTGATGTTGTTGCGGGCATGGATCGGGGCGAAGGAGGCCGCCACGGCGAGCCGGATGCCGCTCCACTTCTCCGCCTGCACCGCCGTCTCCCGCGAGCTGCCGGTGCCCTTTCGGTACCCCGACACGATGATCTCGAAGCCGCCGTCCAGGAGGGCGTCGGTGGGGATGAGGCGTTCCCCGTCGACGATCAGCCCGGCGTAGGCGTCGCGGGCGATGTCCTCGGGGCGGTGCCGGAAACAAACCCAGGCCGGGGTCATGACGTCGGTGTTGACGTCGTCCAGCAGATCGTCGACCGCCACGTCGTCCGTGGTCAGGTCGAGCTCCCCCCGCAGCTGGCGCCGGATCAGCTCCGGATCCTTGGTCAAGAACAGCACCCGCTTGCCGGGGGACAGCCGGAAGACTTCAGGGGGTCTGGCGTCGTCGGACGCGGGGGGTGGGTTGGATGCCGTCATGACGCTCCTTGCTCGAGCTCCGGGGCCGGCCTCAGTCGTCGTCTCGGCGCCGGGTCATGGTCAGATAGCGGCCGACCAGACCAGTGCGGCGGTAGCCCAGGAGGTGGAAAAGCTCGAGGGCACCCCATCGTGCCCATCGGCGATCGGCGATAAAGGTGTGCGGCAACTCGGGGTGGCGCCGCACACCCGGCAGCAGGTGGATCCAGCGCTCCACGTGGGCGCGGCGCACCACCGCCGAGATCTTGAGCCAGATCGGCCGCAGGCGGCGGACGATGAAAAAACCGTCCTCCCCCTGGGCCTGGTAGAGGGGCATCAGCACCAGGCCGGATTCCGGCGCCAGGACCGCGCCGTGTCGATCCCGGGCCATCGGCGTGCCCGCCGTCACCGGCTGGAAGTTGACGAAGCCCGGCAGCATCTCGAACCCCGCCTCAGGGGTCACGTGGTGGCGGTGGCGCACCTCCACCACGTGGGGAAGGCCCCGGTTCGCCGCCGCCAGCTGCTTCCGCGCCGCCTCCACCTCCGGCCGGCTGTCGGCCTCCAGCACGCCGCTGGATTCGAGGGCCACCCACACCGCCGCCTCCGCCAAGTCGACGCTGAAGGGGTCATCGTGCTGGCCCGACTCGAAGCCGTAGACCCGCACCCCGCGGGAGATCAGGTAATCGGGGACGGTCCCCTCGAGCTCCTCCTCGATCCCCACCACCAGCGTCACCGGCAGGGCGTCGGCGAAACGGCGATTGGGGAGCAGGTCGTCGAGCACCGCAAAGGCCGGTCCCTGGCCGGACGTGGTGTGCAGATCGACGCCGAAGACCGTCCCCGTCGCCTCCCGCAGGACCCCGTCCAGCTCCCGGACCAGCTCCCGGAGCTCTTCGTCTTCGTCGTGCAGCGGGCCTTCATGGGCCCGCAGCCGCTCCACCCGGTCCGCCAGCCAGTGCCGGTTCAGATCGTGCCGCAGGTAGCGGCGGTGGGCCCGCAGGGCCTTGCGGTTGCCCACCAGGCCGACGAAGGTGCCGCGGATACCGCTGGGGTCGCGGCCCAAGGCGGCGAAGATCCGGCACAGCCCCAAAACCCCGGCGGGCTCGTTGCCGTGGACCCCGCCGATGCAGATGAGGGTCGGAGAGCCCTCGGCCCCGCGAACGTGGCCTAGAACCCGCGGCCACAGGTCGGTCTTCGGATCGGGTTCCGGGGGGCCTTCCGGAAGCCGCGGCGCTTCGGCTTCCTGGGTTTCTGGGTGATCGGCCAGGGCGGTATCGGTCACGGATCGGGTTCCATCTCGGCGGCGGGGGAAGGGACGGCCGGGCCAGGCTCGGAGCGATGGCGGGGGGGAGGGCGCCGGCTGGATTCGGGGGTCTGATCCTAGCACGGCCGCACCCCTACGCTCCCACTGCGAGGGGTGGGGCGCCCCCTCCGGCGCGCCGGCGGGATTCCCCGGGTAGAGAGGGATACGGGCCGGTCCCTGCGCTTTCCAGATGAACCCGCTGCAGGACCCCGGGCGCTGCCGGGGCCGGCATTCCACCGTCCCCGCCTGTACCCGCCCGGCGATCCGGCGGCCCCCAACCACCCTCCACGAGGAGCTTCGCATGCCACGATCCAAAACCCCGTCCAATCCTTCCACCCCGCGCCGGCGCGCGGCCCTATGCCTCGCCGCGGCGTGCCTTCTGACCGCCCTCCCGGCGGCGGCCCGCCAGGGTTCCCCGCCACTGTCCCAAGAACGAAGCGAAATCCGGGCCCAGGCCGCCGACGCCCTCTGGCTGGGGGCCGTCGATCCGGCGACGCTCCTGGCGGAGGACGAGGTCCGGCACGCCCGGACCCTCGTGGACGAGGCGCCGGCCCCCTTGCGGTTCGCCCTCCCGGTGGACCTGGAGGCGAACCTCGACACCCACGGCACCTGGACCCGGCTCGAGAAGGGGCGCCTCTGGCGGCTGGAGGTCCACGCCCCCGGCGCCACGGACCTCAACTTCGGTTTCGGCAAGTTCCGCCTTCCCCCCGGAGCCACCCTCCATGTGATCAACCCGGAGACGTCCTACTACCGGGGCCCCTACACCCACGCGGACGAGCGAGGGCACGGCCAGCTGTGGACACCGGTGATCCCGGGCTCCGTCGGCGTGGTCGAGCTCTTCGTGCCCGGGGACGCCGAGATCGAGCCCCAGCTGGAGCTGACCCGCGTCGGACGGGGCTACCGAGACCTCTTCGGTCAGGGGATCGGGGCGGCGATGCGCCAGGGCAGCTGCAACATCGACGTCGTCTGCCCCGAGCGGGCGGGCTGGGAGGACGAGATCCGCGCCGTCGGCGTTTACGGCACCAACGGCTCGACCTTCTGCACCGGAACCCTGATCAACAACGTCACCCAGGACGGCACCCCGTACTTCCTCACCGCCAACCACTGCGGCATCAATTCGAGCAATGACGCCTCGGTGGTGGTCTACTGGAACTACGAGTCCCCCACCTGCGGCCAGCTTTCCGGCGGCAGCCTCAGCGACAGCACGTCCGGGGCCACCCTGCGGGCTTCGGACACCCAGAACGACATGGCCCTGCTGGAGTTGGACAACATCCCCGACCCGGCCTACAACGTGTATTACGCCGGCTGGGATGCGCGGACCTCCACCACCCCCCAGGGCAGCGTCGGCATCCACCACCCCCGGACCGACGAGAAGGCCCTTGCCTTCAACGACGACACCCTGACCACCCGCAACAGCTGCATCGGCAGCGGCGGATCCAACACCCACTGGAACGTCGACAACTGGGAGCAGGGGACCACCGAGCCCGGATCCTCCGGTTCCGGCCTCTTCGACCCCGCCACCAACCTGCTGGTGGGCTACCTGTCCGGCGGCCTCGCCTCGTGCTCGAACACCTCCGGCTACGATTGCTACGGCAAGATGTCCGTCGGCTGGAGCCGCGGCCTGTCCACCTGGCTCGACCCCAACAACACCGGCACCCGCCACGTCGGCGGGACCGCCGGCGGCTGCAACGCCGGCCCCGGATCCGCCACCACGGAGACCGTCACCTACGCCCCGATCCCGGCGGCGGGCAAGGTCACGTCCACCGGCTTCTGGGTGTATTACGGAATCGACGGACGGGCGCTGCGCAACAAGCTGGTTCCCTTCGGCGACCGGGTGTCCTGCACGAACACCTTCTTCGGCGGCGATCCCCTCCCCGGGACCCGCAAGAAGTGCTACCTCAAGACGTCGACCAACTGGATGAAGGTGATGTCCGACGAGTGGGAGAGCTTCGACCTGCCCGCCGGCAAGGCCACCAAGACCTACACCCGCACGGGCTCCTGCCCCCTGACCCGGCCCTGCACCAACTCCGAGTTCGGCGACCCCGCCGTTCACTTCTACAAGCGCTGCAGCTTCACCGAGGGAGGGAGCCTGATCCAAGCCGACGAGTGGAGCTCCTTCACCATCCGCTGGCTGCCGGATCCGCCCCTCGACGTCAGCCTGAGCTGCTGGGGGAACTACAACGGCAGCGGCCAGGTGACCTGCAACGCGGTGACCACGGGGGGATCTCCACCGTACACCTACAACTGGTCATACTCCGGGACCGCCCAGTCGTGGAGCTCGGCGGGGCGGTGGGCGTACGCCTACTACAACTACCCCAAGTGCACGTCTAGTAGCTTCAACTACTTCTACGTGTCGGTCACCGACGGCACCGGGCAGACGGACTGGGCCAGCCGCAGCCCGCTGTCCTGTTACTGATCCGAGCCAACCCACGGCGCGGGCCCCGAGCCGACGCTCGGGGTCCGCGCCGATTCGACAGAAACGCAACTCATAAGTTGCATTTTTAGACTTCGCGCGCTAGCATTCATGCAACAAGGAGGTTGCATAATGTCAGCGAGATCCGATGGCCAAAAGCGTGACAAGTCCG
>JBCDIS010000078.1:0-32051 GCA_038748685.1 Acidobacteriota bacterium
CCGAGGGGATCCTCCCCGTTCCCGACGTGATATCGTGCCGACGTTTCGGCACATTCGACCTCCTGACTTTCGGATCGAGATGGAGAGCTGCGCGCATGGGACAGCCTTCAGGCGTGAACAAGACGCCCCTGCATGACGAACATGTCCGCTGCGGCGGCAAGATGGTGGATTTCGCCGGATGGCGGATGCCGGTCCGCTACGGCTCCGAGATCGAAGAGCACCACGCCGTCCGCAGGCAGGCGGGGCTCTTCGATGTCTCCCACATGGGGGAGATCCGCGTCCGCGGCGCCGGCGCCCTCGATTTCCTGCAGCGTCTGACCCCCAACAACGTGGCGCGCCTCAAGCCGGGCAAGGCCCACTACACGGGTCTCTTGACGGACCGGGCCACCTACATCGACGATCTGCTGATTTACAAGCTGGCGGACGCCGACTACCTCTTGGTGGTCAACGCCGCCAACCGGGAGGCTGATGTGGCCTGGATCGAATCCCAGCCCCATCCAGACTGCGAGGTGATCGACCAGTCGGACGACTACGCGCAGCTGGCGATCCAGGGGCCCTTGGCGTCGTCGATCCTCGCCCGTCACACCGACGCCGACCTCGACGCCATTCCCTACTACGGCTTCGTGCAGGACCAACCGGTGGGAGGCGCCCCCTGCATCCTGTCCCGTACCGGCTACACCGGAGAGGACGGCTTTGAGATCTACCTCGCTCCGGAGGATGCGCCGGGGCTTTGGCGCACCCTGCTGGAGTCCGGCGAGGGGGACGGCCTGAAACCCGCCGGTCTCGGAGCCCGCGACACCCTGCGGCTCGAAGCGGGGATGGCCCTCTACGGCCACGAGATCGACGACACCACCACGCCCTACCACGCCGGCCTCGGCTGGGTGGTGAAGCTGAAGAAGAAGGTCGACTTCATCGGCCGCGGGGTTCTGGCGCAGCAGAAGGCCGATGGGCTCGACCGCAGCCTCGTCGGTTTCGAAGTGCAGGGCCGCGGCATCGCCCGCCAGGGGCACCGCATCCTCGGAGCCGACGGCGAAGGGCTCGGGGAAGTTTGCAGCGGGACCTGGTCGCCGACCCTGGAGAAGGCCATCGGCACCGCCTACGTACCCACAGAGCTGGCGTCGGAGGGCACGGTGCTCACCATTGAGGTCCGCAAGCGCAGGCTCGAAGGGGTGGTGGTCCCCCTGCCGTTCTATCGCCGCTCCTGACGTTCCGATCGACGATCCCCTTGAACCACGAGGAAACCGCACATGTATCCCAAGGACTATCTCTACACCGAAGATCACGAATGGCTGAAGGTCGAAGAAGACGGCGTCGTGAGCCTCGGCATTACGTCCTTTGCGCAGAGTGAGCTCGGCGAAGTGGTGTTCGTCGAGCTGCCGGAGGCGGACGCGGACTTCGCTGCCGGAGACGAGCTCGGGACCATCGAGTCGGTCAAAGCGGTGGCGGAGTTCTACACCCCGGTGGAGGGCACGGTGATCGAGGCCAACGGGGATCTCGAAGACGCCCCTGAGCTGGTGAACGAAGATCCCCAGGGCAAGGGCTGGCTGGTGAAGCTGCGGCTGAAGGACGCCGGAGAGCTGCCGGAGCTGATGAGCGCCGAAGCGTACGAAGCGTTCATCAAGGACAAGCAGGAATGATCCCCCGTCCGCCGTCGTCTCGCCGCGGCGGGCAATGGCCGAAGACCCGTTTCCCGGGCACCGCGGACCGGTGAGTCGCCGGGTCTCGGGCCGACTCCTGCGTTTCGAGCTGGTGGTCCTGGGGTGCTTCGCCGCCGCCTGGCTGGGGGCCATCTTGGCCATGGTCGGCTGGCTACCCGTCGCCGGCCGCCTGGACCTCGATCTCTACCGGTATTACAGCGTCGCCGCGGTCCTCGGATGGTTGACGGGTAACGTCTTCGTCTTCCGCCGCAATGCCCTCCCGGCCGGTCCGCTGCGGCTGCGGATCCTGCTGACCTACCTGGTCATGCCCCCGGGGCTCCTCTACCTGCTGAGGGCGATGGCGCCGTCGGCGGCCCAGGCCGCCGCCCCCTTCGTTCCGCTCTACGGGTCCTGCGTCTATGGACTTTTCTTCCTCGTACCGCTGACGCTGCGGGCGACCCGGACTCCCCGTCGGCGCTGAGGGATCCCCAGGTCACTGCGGGCTGCCCAAAGAGCTGCGAGCTGCCCATAAAGTTGTCAATGCCCGCGCAGAGTTGGCAGCTCGCCGCGGAGCTCCAATGACCTAAAGAAACGGTCAGCCTTGTAAAGGGGGCCGCCGGACGGGGTCTTGGACCCGGTTGGGAAGGATTTGTCTGGTTTGTGTAGCTCCCAGTCGTCGCCGAAGGGAATGGCACCGGACATGCAATGGCTGATTCCGGCGCGTAGGGCCAAACACGAATCTTGCTCCGGCGCGGCCCCCGCGGGTCGATCGATCCCCCCTCGCACAAGCTCAGGCAATCCACTGGCCGCGGATCTCAGAATCCGCGGCCCAATTTGTATTGGGCTCGGGGTGCGGGCAGCAGGGTTCTGGGGCCCCTCGGGCCTCCTTGACCTGCCCAAGGGGCGGTCGTAGAATCCGGCCGGCCGCCCTAGGGCGGCCTTTCTCACATTTCCGCTCGTCCTTCCCACCTGTTCAGAATGCTTTGGAGCCACGCCCGTGACCCGAACAACGATCCGCCATCTCAAAGAGCTCGAGGGTGAAACGGTTACGATCCGGGGCTGGCTGACCAATAAGCGGCGCAAGGGCAAGATCGCGTTTCTGCAGGTCCGTGATGGTTCCGGGGTCGTCCAGACCGTGGTCAACCGGGCCCAGGTCTCGGACGAGGCCTGGGAGGACGTGAAGCGGGTGACCCAGGAGTCGACGGTCCGTGTCACCGGTATCGCCCGGGTCGACGAGCGGGCCCCCGGCGGCGTGGAGATCGAAGGTACCGACTTCAAGATCAACCACCTGACCGAAGAGTTTCCGATCACCCCCAAGGAGCACGGCACGGCGTTCCTGATGGAGCACCGGCACCTCTGGCTCCGGTCCTCGAAGCAGCGGGCGGCGCTGGCGGTGCGTTCCGAGGTGTGCCAGGCGATCCGTGACTTCTTCTATGAGCGGGATTTCGTACTGATCGATTCGCCGATCCTCACCCCGAACGCTTGCGAAGGGACGTCCACCCTCTTCGCCACCGACTACTTCGGGGACCCCGCTTTCCTCAGCCAGTCCGGCCAGCTCTACCTGGAGCCCGCCTGCTCCGCCTTCGGCAAGGTCTACTGCATGGGGCCCACCTTCCGGGCCGAAAAATCCAAGACCCGGCGGCACCTGATGGAGTTCTGGATGGTGGAGCCGGAGGTGGCGTTCCTCGAGTTCGAAGGGCTGGTCCAGCTGTCGGAGGAGTTCGTCTGCTACCTGGTGGGCCGGGTGCTGGAGCGCTGTCGCGATTCCCTCGACGTTCTGGATCGAGACGTCTCGAAGCTCGAGGCGATCACCCCAGGATTCCCCCACATTTCCTATACCGAAGCGGTGGAGCGTCTGCAGGCCGACGGCTACGATATCCAGTGGGGCGACGATTTCGGCGGTGACGAAGAGACCGCCCTCGCCAACCAGTACGCCAAGCCCCTCTTCATCAGCCGTTTCCCCACGGCGATGAAGGCCTTCTACATGCAGCCGGACCCCGAGAACGCCGACGTCGTCCTCGGGCTGGATCTGATCGCTCCGGAGGGCTACGGCGAGATCATCGGCGGCAGCCAGAGGATCCACGACCACGACCTGCTGTCGTCCCGCATCGACGAGCACGACCTGCCTCGGGAAGCCTTCCAGTGGTACCTGGACGTGCGTAAGTACGGGACCTTCCCCCACAGCGGTTTCGGCATGGGCATCGAGCGCTTCATCGCCTGGATGACGGGGGTGCCTCACCTCCGGGAGACCATTCCGTACCCCCGCATGCTCTACAAGATCTATCCATGACCCCACCGCGGCCCATCCGTTGAAACAGCTGTCCGAGCCGACCCCCGCTGTGGCGCTGGCCGTCTCGGCGCTTCTCGTGGGGATTTGGGGGACCACCTGGGCCGCGGTCCGCATCAGCCTCGACGGCTACCCGCCACTGCTCGGCATCTCGATGCGCTTCGCCCTGGGGTCGGCCCTGCTGCTGATCCTGGCGCGGGCTTGGGGGGTCGACCTGCGGCCCGACCGCCGACTCGCCGCCATGTGGCTGGTGCAGTCGGCCTTCGCCTTCGGCATTTCCTACGGCTTGGTGTATTGGGCGGAGCAGTGGGTGCCCTCGGGGCTGGTGGCGGTGCTGTTCTCGACCCTGCCGTTCTTCGTCGTGCTTTTCTCATACCCGCTGCTGCCGGTGGAGCGCCTTGACGGCCTCGGGCTCTTCGGCCTGGTTGTGGGTTTCGGCGGCGTCGCGGTGATCTTCTCCGACGACCTCGCCGCCCTCGGCGGTGAGCAGGTGCGCTTCGCCGCCATGGTGGTGCTGATCGCCCCATTCTCCGCCGGCTTCGCCCAGGTGGCGATCAAGAAGTGGGGGCAGGGGTACCACAGCCTCGCCCTGACGGCGCCGCCGATGGGCCTGTCGGCGTTGGTGATGGGGGGGCTGTCCCTGGTGGTGGAGGCGGATCGTGCGGTGCCGGGGGGCACCTGGCCGACGGTGGCGGTGTTCTACCTCGGAGTCTTCGGATCGGCCCTCGCCTTCAGTCTCTTCTTCTGGCTGCTCCAGCACATCAGCGCCATCCGGATGGCGATGGTGGCCTACGCCATGCCGGTGGTGGCGGTGGCGGTGGGTACGCTGTTCTTGAACGAGACCCTGACCTGGACCATCGCCATGGGGGCGGGCCTGGTGATCCTGGGGGTAGTCTTCGTCGCCCGGCCCCGCGCCGGCTCCTGAGCCAGCGCGGGGCATCGGGTCCGACGGGCGCCGGCCTCAGCCCTGCCAGTCGAGGATGGTGTCCACCGAGCCGGTGGATACCGAGTGGTAGCCCGGCCGCGCCTTGGCGTAGATCTCCTTGGCCATCGGCAGGAGGTCACCGGACTCGGCCATGGCGCGGTAGAGGGGGCGGAGGAACTTCCGCCGACCCTGCCGCGTGAGGAAGTCCTCAATGGCGGGGTAGGCGGCTTCGTAGCGGGACGCGACGGCGTGGAGCAGCCAGGCGTGCAGGATCTCCGAGTTACCGCTCTGGGTGAGCTCGAAGCGGGTGTCCAGCTCCGCCAGCCGTTCGGCGGAGACGGGCTTGTCGAGACCCCGCAGGAACCGCAGCCATTCGTGGGTGGTCCAGCCTTCGACGTCGAGGGCGGACGCGTCGACCTCGCCGGCGGCCCAGGCCCGCCTGGCCTCGTCGACCCGCTCGAAGCGGTCGCTGGTGACCGCCGGTCCGCCGCCCGGTAGCCCCGGGCCGAAGATCCACGCGTCGGCGTCGATCCTGGACGCCAAGTCTTCGTCCCCGGCGATCAGCTCCTTGTCGAAGAACGTCACGAAGTCCGCCGTGGTGCGGGATTCGAAGGCACCCTGCTCGAACCAGGAGCGGATGAAAGCGTCGAAGCGCTCGCGGACCACCGCCTCCTCGACGGAGCGCAGGAAGAAGTATCCCTTCTCATAGGCCACGTCGGTCATACCGTCGTCGGGGTCGCGGCCGTCGAGGTCGAGGAGGAGATGGCTGTCGGCGTGGCCCGGGCCAAAGTCCGCTAGCTGCTCGTCGAGATCCTGGCGACCCAGGAGGGCCAGCATGTCGGCGTAGCCCCGGTCGTGGATCTCCTCCATGATGCGGCGCTCCAGGTAGACGGTGAAGCCCTCGTTGAGCCAAAAGTCGTTCCAGGTGGCGTTGGTCACCAGGTTGCCCGACCAGGAGTGGGCCAGCTCGTGTGCAATCAGCGCCACCAGCGAGCGGTCGCCGGCGATCACGGTGGGGGTGAGGAAGGTGAGGCGGGGGTTCTCCATGCCGCCGAAGGGGAAGCTGGAGGGGAGTACCAGGAGGTCGTAGCGGCCCCAGCGGTAGGGGCCGTAGAGGGCCTCCACCGCGACCATCATCTCTTCGGTCTCGGCGAACTCGTAGGCCGCCGCCTTCACCACCGGCGGCTCCGCGTAGACCCCGGTGCGGTCGCCCATCGCGCGGAACTCGAGATCCCCCACGGCGAGGGCCAGGAGATAGGCGGGGATGGCCTGGGGCATGTCGAAGCGGTAGGCGCCGTCGGCGCTGCGCTCGGTGGGATTGCCGCCGGCGCTCATCACCGCCATCACCCCCTCGGGGACCCTGACGGTGGCGCCATAGGTGAAGCGAACGGCGGGGCTGTCCTGGCACGGCACCCAGGTGCGGGCGAAGATGGCCTGGCTCTGGGTGAGCAGGAAGGGATGCTCGCCGCCGGCGGTTTGGGACGGCTCCAGCCACTGCAGGGCGCCTGCGTTCGGTGCGGACGCGTAGTCGACGTGGACCGTCTCGGTGTCGGGCCCCAGCTCGATCTCCAGGGGCCGACCGAGGAACTCCACCTCGTCGCCGAGTCGCCAGGTGGCCTCCGAGCCGTCGCCGAGGGTGACCCCGCGGATTTCGAGGCCGTGGGTGTCGAGCCACAGGCGGTCGGCCCCCTTGGTCCGCTCGAGGTCGATGGACGCCCGGCCGATCAAGCGTCGGGATTCGAAGTCGACGTCTAGGTCCAGGTCGAGGTGGCGCATGGCCACCTCGTCGGGTCGGGCGAAGGAGTGGACGTCACCGCCTTCGGCCGCCGGCTCTTTGGGGGCGTCGGGCTGTGCCGGTTCGGGATCGGACGGGCCGGGGTCGGCGCAGGCGGTGAGCAGGAAGAGGATCAGGAGAGAGATGCGTGCCATGGCCACCTCGGTCGCAGGGATTCGGGGCGCTCGCGCGCCGGATGTGGGAATGGTCGAGACGCCGGGGGCAGCTCGGGCCTTCTACTTGGTGCCGTAGATGCGGTCGCCGGCGTCGCCGAGACCGGGAAGGATGTAGCCCTTCTCGTTGAGGCATTCGTCCACCGCGGCGGTGTAGATGGGGACGTCCGGGTGCGCGGCGTGCAGGGCCTCAATGCCCTCGGGGGCCGCCAACATGCAGACGAACTTCACGGTCCGCGGGCCGGCTTCGAGCACCCGGGAGACGGCGGCGATGGCGGTGTTGCCGGTGGCCAGCATCGGATCGAGGAGCAGCACGTCCCGCTCCTCGATGCCGTCCGGCAGCTTGTTGTAGTACTCCACCGCTTCGAGGGTCTTGGGGTCCCGCTGCAGGCCGATGTGGCCGACCCGAGCGGAAGGCAGGATCTCGAGCATGCCGTCCAGCAGGCCCATTCCGGCGCGGAGGACAGCCACCAGGACGACCTTCTTGCCCTCGATCACCGGCGCCTCCATGGTCTGCAGCGGGGTCTCGATGGTTTCGTAGGTCACCGGCATGTCGCGGGTGATCTCGTAGGCCAGCAGCATGCTGACCTCCCGCACCAGCCTTCGGAAGCCGGCGATGGTGCGTTCCTTGCTGCGCATCTGGGTCAGCTTGTGCTGCACCAGGGGGTGGTCGACGACGATCACTTCACCGGCCATGTGGGTTCTCCAGGGGACGTTCTCGGATGGCCGGAGGATACCGTATCCAGCGGCCCCGCCGCGCCCTCCGGCAACTCCCGGGGGAGAGCGCCGTGGTATTGTTCAGGCCGATTTCGGCACCGATCCAACGCTCCGATTCCCGCCGCGCCGCGGGCGTCGGAGCGACGACCTCAACGGGCGCGGCGCGCCCCAAGATTGGAGAGCAGCGATGGCCAACGAGGGCGAGACGACCTTCATCGGACGGGGAATCAAAGTCACGGGGGAGATCACCGGCCAGGCTTCGATCGAGATCCTCGGCGAGCTCGAAGGGACCGCCGGGACCGAAGGCGTCTTCCGGGTCCGCGAAGGGGGCAAGGTCAACGGCGAAGTAGCGGCGAAGAACGTCGTTCTAGAGGGGCAGGTCCGCGGGCAAATCCAGGCCGAGGAGAAGGCGGACCTTCGGGCTACCTGCGAGATCCATGGGGATCTCAACGCCAAAGCGGTGTCCATCGCCGACGGCGCCTTCTTCGAGGGCAGCATCCGCATGAAGAAGCGGAACTGACGACCGTGCCGAGCCCCGGGATGCCTCGGAAGCGCCACCCGCGCGTCGATGCCGGCCCCCGCCTTGCCCTCGTCGCCCTCGCCGCCTGCTGGATCTCCAGCCTGTCGGTGGGCATGGCTGCGGCCGGCGGCCCGATCTACAGCGAGTTCCACCTGGGCTGCCGAGCCAACTTCACCGGTGCCTTCCAGCTTCCGGACGCGGCCTTTTTCACCAATGCGACGCCTGCTCTGAACGACGCCGGGCAGCTGGCGATTTACCTTACGGTGCTCGACGCCGGCGCCGACACCCGCGGCGTCTTCATGGACGATGGAACGACCGCGGGGGTGGTGTACACCGGGCCTGCCGGCGCGTTTCTCGGCGACGTGTCCCTCGGACCCCAGGGTCGCCTCGTTTTTCAGCAGACCTTCGCAGCGATCGACGGAATCTACTTCTACGACGCCGGGGACGGCACCAGCGGCCTCCTGACCACCGAGCCCTTCGGGGCGTCCACCTGGGGCAGTCCCCAGATCAACGGTTCAGGCCAGGTGGGGCTGCGGGCCAGCTTCTTCGCCGGCCAGGCGTACGCTTCCTGGGGCGGCGGCTCGGCGACGATCCACGCCGCGGAGGCGGGGCTCGATCCATCGAGCCCGTATTCGTTCCTCTTCACGCCGTCCTTCGACGGCCAGCGCCGCATCGCCGGCAAGGTTCGCCTCGGCCAGTCGGGGCAGATCGGCTCGGACCGGCCGGACGAGATCCGAATCTTCGCGACCGACGGATCCTCGGTACTGATCGCGGAGGACGACGACGGCAATCCCGCCTCCCCCTTCTCCGGCTTCGACAACAGCGTGTCGCTGACGGACTCGGGCTGGGTGGCCTTCGTCGCCTTCACCGTCTCCGGCGGCCGAGGGGTATTTCTCTCCAACGGCGTCGAGACCCGGACCATCGCCCTCGAAGGGGATCCCGGCGTGTCCGAGATCGAGTTCTTTTCCCCCGCCGCCAACGACGACGGGCTGGTGGCCTTCCGCGGCAAGGACGACCAGAACCTGCAGGCCATTTTCGCCGGCGACGGCGGGTCGCTGGTCCGGGTCATCGGCGAGCACGATTTGGTGGAGACGGATCTCGGCACAGCCCGTCTGGATCAGAACGACAGCAGCCCCATCTTCGGCGGCGGCCCCGCCATCAATGCCCGGGGCGACATCGCCTTCGCCGCCGGCCTGACTCCCCCCGACAACGATCAGATCGAGTGGGGATCGGGCCTGTTCGTGGCCCGCCGGGCGGACTCCATCTTCGTCGACAGGTTCGAGTCGGGGGATCTGCTGGCCTGGTCCAGCAGCTTCCCCTGAACGCCGCCGCCGCTGAGCGCTAATCCCGGGCTCAGCGGCCGGTCCCCGCCGACCATGCGGCGGTGTTGCCGGCCTCGAAGTCGTCCTCGAAGACCCGCGTGGCCGGGGTGTCCATCCGGGGTTCCAGTACGAAGAGGCCACGGTTGATGTCGCCGATCACCACCGTGCCGCTGTCGAAGTACGGGAAGACGCTCCAGGCTCCGCCGCTGGTGGAGTCGCTCTCCGGGTGGGTGTCGAAGAAGGCGACCTCCTCCAGCCCGCCGGCGTCGTCGATTTCCAGGATCCGCAGGCCGATGGAGTAGTTGGCTTGGTAGACGAAGACGTCCTTGACGTATTGGTTGTGGTCGACGGCGGGAAAGTTCGAATCGTAGAAAGACTCGACGTTCGGGGCGTCGAGGTCCTTGAGATCCCAGACATAGGTTCGGGTGTTGTGCCCGTTGCGGTTCTCGTCCCCCTCGTCGTCTAGCAGGAACCGGCTATGGTCCTCCGTCAGCCAGCCCTGGTGGGTGTAGCCCCAGCCGTCGTACCCGGTGCGGGAGATCAGAACGGGATTCTGCTTGTCGCTCACGTCCACCAGGGTGAGGGTGTCCTCGTTGGAGGCGAAGCAGATCTCTTTGCCCTGGTGCTCCGCGTCGGGTCCCCGATAGTTCACGCACTGCGCGTCATGGGTGTAACCGTCGTCGGAGTAGCAGCCGGCGACGGTGGGCTGGGTGGGGGTGCGCACGTCGATCATGAGCAGCCCGCCGGAGCACTCGTCGCTGCCGACGGCGTAGGCGAATCCGCTCTCGGTGTTGAGGACGATGTTGTGGGCCCGGTTGAAGGCGTCGAGGTGGGCGGTCTCGGAGAAGGTCTTGGGGGTGTCCACCTGGCGGAGCTGGGTGAGATCGAACACCTGGAGCCCGTGGTCGTCGATGAAGTCTGCGACGATGAAGGCGTGGTTTTGGTAGACCTTGATGTCGCGCCACGGCGAGGCGACGCTGTGGGTGGGGAGATCGCCGAGGAAGACCGGGCTCTCCGGATCCGTGACGTCGACGAAGGAGGTGCCGGTGGAGCGGCCCACCAGGGCGTACTCCCGGCCGGAGAGGGGATCGGTCCAGCCCCAGAGATCGTTGCCGGAGCCCCCGCCGATGGCGGAAAGGGGCAGGTGGGCCTTGAGGTCGACCTTCGAGCAGGGGAAGCCGTCGGCGACGCCGCCTGCGCAGGGGACCGCCGCCCGCAGCTGGTAGTCGATGGGCGTCATGTCCATCTGCTGGCCGGTTTCGAGCCAGGGGGCCGCCAGCTCGAAGGCGCGGCCGGAGCGCTCTTCGGGGGCGGACTTCTCGTAGTGCAGCCGCGCCGCGACCTGACAGGCTTCGGCGCTTTGGATCAGTGGGAAGACCGTGGCGAGGACCCAGAGGGTCCAAAAAACAAATCGCAGCATGCTGCTATCTCCTTCGCAAGAATCTGACCCGCAACGCGGCGATTGGGCCCCGGACTCCGCAATATTCCCCCCCTGGGGGCAGAACGGAGGACGCGGTCAAGGGGCGAAGCGTAGGGTCACCCGATGGCGGACCGCCACCGGCTCGCCGTTCCTTCTGGCGGGCTCGAATCGCCATTGCCGCACCGCCTCCACCGCCGCCTGGGTGAGGCCGTAGGGTAGCCCCTCGAGGACGTCCACACCGACGACGGCCCCTTCACGGTCCACCGTCAGCATCAGGGCGATGACCCCTTCGACCCCCGCCGCCCAGGCCTGGGAGGGGTAGCGGGGGAGTGGTGAGGCGACGCGGACGGGGGGCTCGAAATCGCCGCGGAAGGGCAGGGGCTCGGAGCCGTCGCCCGTCGCCGGCGGTTCGTCCTCGGGGGGCGGCGGCGGTGGAGTCGTCGCGGGTTCGGCGGCGAGGGAAGCCGCCTGGGTGTTTTCCGTCGCCCGGGGCCGTTCGAGGGAGAAATGAAGCGCCACCCGGTACTCGAAGTCCTCGGCCACGCCGCCCCGGGTGGCGGGCTCGAACTGCCAGGTCCGGAAGGCCGCCAGCGCCGCTCGGTCGAGGGAGGGGGAGCGGCCCCGCAGCACCCGGGCATCCTTGATGGAGCCGCCTGCGTCGACGGTTCCGGCGACGATCACCGTGCCCTGCTCCCCTGCATCCCGAGCCTCGGCGGGGTAGCCGGGCTGGGGCGCGAAGACCCTCCGTGCGGGAACCAAATCCGACGTTTCCAAGGGGAGGGCCGGGGCTGACTGGGTCGGGGAGGCGTCGTCCCCCGGGAAGTCTGCTCGGCGCGCGGGGACGGCGGCGATGGCCGGGGATCCGTCCCCGCCGCGGCCGCCGTTAGCGGGTTCGGGGGCCAGCGCCTCCGTCGTTGGAAGCGCTTGGGCCCGCCGAGGCTCCGTGGCGGGGGCGGCTGCGTCCACCACGCCGGGGGCAGTTCCCGGTCCGGGCTCCGACCCGCCGGCGTCTATGGAGCCGTCGTCACCGTCGCGGCCATCGCTGACCGTTCCCCGTTCATCCGGGGACGCCGGTTCGAGATCGGCGACCCTGGGGGTTGTCGTCTGGGCCGGTTCGAGCGTCCGCTCGGGCGTTGATTCGAGCGTAGGTTCCGGAGCGCGGGCGGACTCGGTCGGGGCGTCTTCCCCCGCGTCGCGTTCGTCCACGGGGGGGGCCGGGGCCCTCGGCGTATCCACTCGATCCGTCGGGGGTTCAGGTTCCGACGAGGGTTCGGGGGCCGGCTGCGCTGGGGATTGGGGTGCTGGGGACGCCGGAGCCTGCGTCGCCCCGGGCGCCGTCTCGGCGGTGCTCCCGATCTCGCCGGTGGGTATCGGCGCCGGGGCGGAGGTGAAATGCACCGCCGCGGCGATGCCGCCGAGCATCAAGAACGCGACGAGGGCAACCCAGCCACGCCCCTCCCGCCGTCCGCGGGGGCGTCCGGCGAGGAGGGGACGGGGTGGCGCTGGGGTCTTGGCCTGGCCTCGGGGTCGAGCCTTTTGGCGCCGGGTGCCCTGGCCCCCGGCCTTGCGCGGCTTGGCTCCTGCGGCCCCCTTACCGTCCTCGGCGCCGACCCGTTTGCCCTGGGTACCCGCACCGGCGGCGTCTCGGGCCGGGGTCTTGGCCCCGCTGTGCGCTCCGGGGGGACCGACGGACGGAGTCGCATCCCCGTCGCCGTACTTCGCCTCCAGCAGGTCGAAGTAGGAACGTGGCGCGCCGTCGTCGGGGACGCCTGCGGACTGCCGTTTTTCGGAGCTTCGTCGCCGACCCATCGAATCTCCTGCTGTGGGGTCGCATGCGGGACAAGCCAGGATCCGAGCCTGGAGGGTACCAAAGGACGTTTGGGGTGGGCGCTGGGGAGGGCCGAAGCCCGAAGGGACGGGGTTGCCGGCGTCGCCGACGGTCTCGATCTTACTCGATGGCCTGGGTTAGGCCGGAATCGCGGTTTGGGTGGCTGCCTCCAGGGGATCGGGAACGGTACCCTGGGCCGGAGGGCTGGGATTCGCCGCCGGGTCCTGGAGCTGGTAGAATCCAGAGGGAAAGGTGAGCCCAGCACACCCGACCCAGAGTTTTCGAGCCGCCCCCCGCGGCTGACAGCAGGAAGAGGCTCGTGCTCGATCGCTTTGAAAACAAATCCAAAGCTAGATGCGCGGGTTGCCTTAGAGGAACGCACCGGACACCGCCCTCAGCGACTGCCTCCGCTGTTCCGACCCGAGCTGTTGACGCGCCCCCCGAAATCGTCGACGAGAAGCCTGAAAACACTTGATCACCAAGGAGTTGACCCTATGTCCATTCTCGAGATGCTCGGCCAACAGCTCGACGCCGGCGCCCTGCAGCAGATGAGCCAGAAGCTCGGTACCGACCCGTCCACCACCTCCAACGCCGTGTCCGCGGCCCTCCCCATGCTGATGGGTGCCCTGGCGAAGAACAGCGCGGAGCCCCAGGGGGCCGCCGCCCTGGCCGGCGCCCTCGACCGCGACCACGACGGCAGCGTGCTCGACGACTTGGCGGGTTTCCTGGGGGGCGGCAACGCCGAGTCCATCGGCGGTGGGATTCTGCGCCACATGCTCGGCGGCCGCCCGACCGCCGCCGCGGACGCCGTCGGCCAGGCTAGCGGCCTCGACGCCGGCAAGGCATCCCAGCTGTTGGCGATGCTGGCGCCGCTGGTGATGGGGGCCCTCGGCAAGCAGAAGCGGGGCGGCAGCCTCGATCCGGGCGGCCTCGCCGGCATGCTGGCCCAGGAGCGTGGACGCGTCGAGTCGCAGCCCGGCGGCTCGATCCTCACCCAGATCCTCGACCGAGACGGCGACGGACAGGTCGGCGACGACATCGCCAGCCTCGGCGCCGGCCTTCTCGGCGGCCTTCTCGGCGGCAAGCGCCGCTGATCCTCCGGACCCCGGCGCCCGCGAATTCGGGGCGCCGGGTCCGCCCATCACCATGGCCTTCCCAGAGCTCGACCAATTCCTCGATGTGCTGCGGCAGAACGGTCACCGCGTGACCTCGGAACGCCTGCGCCTGTTCCGTGAAATCTACTCCCACCACACCCACATCGACGCCGAAGCCCTCCTCGAATCGATGCAGGCGCAGAACCTCAAGATTTCCCGCGCCACCCTGTATCGAAATCTCGATCTGATGGACCGCTACGGCTTCGTGCGGAAGCAGCGCCTCGGGGGCAACCGCTTCCTCTACGAGCACGTCCACGCCGGGCTGCGTCACGACCACCTGGTGTGCGACGAGTGCGGCAAGGTGGTGGAGTTCGTCAGCCCCGGCATCGAGGCCATGCAGCGGCAGATCTGCCTGGCCCACGGGTTCGACCCGGATCAGCACACCCTCCAGATCCACAGCGTGTGCAATGACTGCGTCCGCGCCGGCGCCGTCTCCCAAGGTCCCACCTGACCACCCTTCCGGGTGGGCGCCGAACCACCCGTAGGCAGATTCCAGCGATCCCCATGGCTCGGTAGGTTGCCCATGAGCAATCCACCACCGAAATCACGGGCCGCGCGGAGTCGTCTCGACGCCGCTCCTGGTCAGCGAAGGGTGAGGCCATGGCGCAGCAGCAGACCCCGAGACACGAATCCCCAGGGCTGGGCGCGGGCAGTCCGGGCGGCCACCTGGGGGCGATCACCGCGGAGGAGGATCGCCGCGACGCCCTCGGCTGGCTGAGCCGGATCGGCATGGTGGCCGCCATGTTGGGGGCCTACGGCACCCTCGCGGCCTTCATGGGGCGATTCCTATTTCCCTCCGGACCGGCCCGCAAGGGTTGGATGTACGTGACCGAGCTGGGGCGCCTGGGGGTCGGCGAGGCGCTGGTGTTCCAGACCCCGGGGGGGGCGACGGTCAACGTTGCCCGGCAGGGGCAAGGGGTGGCCGAGGCCGACTTCGTCGCCCTGTCCAGTACCTGCCCCCACCTGGGTTGCCAGGTTCACTGGCAACCCCTCGAAGACCGCTTCTTCTGCCCCTGCCACAACGGCGTCTTCAGCCCCGACGGCGTCGCCATCGGCGGGCCACCGGCGGAGGCGGGGCAGTCGCTGCCGCGGTATCCCCTGAAGGCCGACGCCGGCCTGCTGTTCATCGAGGTGGATCTCGAGGAGGTCGCCATGGGGCCCGGGAAGGTGATCGACGGCCCCGTGGGGCCCCCGGGGCCCGGCCACGATCCCTGTCTCTATCCCTGCACCGGATGTTCCGGTTCCTCTGAAGGTCGGAGGGCCTGAAGGATGGCGACTCCGCTGGCCTGGGTCCAGGAACGCCTGCCGATCTCCGGGGATCAGCTCCGGGAGCTGACCAACGAGCCGGTCCCGAACCATATGAAGCGGTGGTGGTTCGCCCTCGGCGGCACCCCGGCGTATCTGTTCGTCGTCCAGGTGGTCACCGGTCTGCTGCTGGCGGTGTACTACCAGCCGGCCCCGGAAACCGCCTACGAGTCGGTGCGGTACATCACCGAAGAGGCGGCCTACGGCTGGTTCCTGAGGGGCCTTCACAAGTGGGGCGCCACCTTCATGATCGCGGCGGTGATCCTTCACCAGATGCGGGTGTTCTTCACCGGCTCCTATCGCAAGCCCCGCGAAATCAATTGGATGGTGGGCATGTGCCTGCTCATCTGCACCCTGATGCTCGGCTTCACGGGCTACTGCCTGGTCTACGAGCAGCTGAGCTATTGGGGCGCCGCGGTGGGGGCCAACATCGCCGGCGGCGTGCCGCTGGTGGGGGGCTTCATGAAGGAGATGCTGCTGGGCGGCGACAGCTTCAACGAGCACACCCTGCCCCGCTTTTTCGTCCTCCACGCCGCCGTCCTGCCCAGCCTCCTGACCCTGCTGATCATCGTCCACATCGCCATCATCCGGGTCCAGGGTGTGACGGAGCACCAATTCGAGGACGAGCCCGAGGACGGCCCCAAGCATTTCAACTTCGTCCCCGACCATCTCTACAGCGAGCTGATCCTCGGCCTGGTGATGATGATCGTCCTGTCGGCCCTGGCCTGCATCGTGCCGGCGTTCATGGGCCCCAAGGCCGACCCCTTCGTCACCCCCGAAGTGATCAAGCCGGAGTGGTTTTTCTACGTCGCCTTTCGCTGGCTGAAGCTGTTCTCCGGCACCGTGGCGATCCTCACCACCGGCCTGATCGCGTTCACCATGTTCGTCTGGCCGTTCATCGACGACTGGATCCGCCGCCGCACCCGCTACGCCGAAGCGAGCGTGTGGATCGGCATCGTCGCCGTCTTCTTGATCATCGGCATGACCGTCTGGGAGGCCGTGGTCGCCCATTGACGGGCCGTCCGCCGACCGAGGAGCTATTCCATGACCCTCCAACAAAAACGAACGATCATCGCCGCCCTGGCTTTCCTGTTCCTGGTGTCGCTGATCTTCGTCCAGCGCATCGAGGTCGCGAGACGCTACGAAGAGGCCGGCATCACGAAGCACATCCCGGCGGTGCCGGCGAGCTCCCGGGCCTGCGTGGACTGCCACACCCAGGGGACCCCCGGCATCGTCGACCACTGGGAAGGGAGCCGCCACGCCACCGCCGGTGTGGGGTGCGTGGACTGCCACAACGCGGCGGATACGGACGCCGACGCCTTCGTCCACTATGGCGCCACCATCGCTACGGTGGTGACCCCCAGGGACTGCTCCACCTGCCACGTCGTCGAGGCGGAGGAGTTCGAGAACAGCCACCACGCCGCCGGCGGCAACATCCTGGCGTCCCTCGACAACTTCCTCGCCGAAACGGTGGAGGGGGCGAGGGAGCCGTTCAACCCACACTCGCCTACGCCGGGCAAGGCGGTGGAGTCTGTCAACGGTCTGGCCAGCGCGTTTTCCGGCTGCCAGCAGTGCCACGGCTCGAAGATTGCCCTCGTCTCCAGCGACGGCGGACAGATCACCGTCGACGACCTGCAGCCCGACGAGAACGGCAAACCCACCAACCTCGATGCCCTCGCTCGGGTGGTCAAGGATCAGAACGGCAAGCCCCGCTTCGATCCCGGCACCTGGCCCAACACCGGCATCGGCCGCCTCAACCTCGACGGCTCCAGGGGCTCCTGCAGCGCCTGCCATAGTCGCCACGACTTCTCCCCCCGGCGGGCCCGTCAGCCTGAGAACTGCGGCAAGTGTCACGTCGGCCCGGACCACCCGCAGAAGGAGATCTTCGAGGCGTCCAAGCACGGTGTCGCCTACCGCGACCTGCGGGACGAGATGAACCTCGCCGCCAAGGAGTGGGTCCTCGGTGTCGACTACAGCCACGCCCCCACCTGCGCCACCTGCCACATGTCCGGCCACAGCCGGAACGGCGGCAAGGTGACCCACGATCCCGGGGAGCGCATCTCGTGGTCGAACCGTCCGCCGGTGAGCCTGGTGATGGACACCGACATCAACGGCAAGATCGTCAAGGCCACCGATCCGGCGGAGCGGCAGGCCCTCATCGCCGATACGGCGGAGGCCAAGCGCACCCGCATGCAGGCGGTGTGCTCCCACTGCCACACGCCGGACTACGTGAACGCCTTCTACCAGCAGTACGACGACCTGGTGATCCTCTACAACGAGAAGTTCGCCAAGCCGGGGCAGGCGATCGTCAAAGCCCTGGAGAAGGAGGGGCTGCTGACGCCGACCCAATTCGACGAAGAGATCGAATGGACGTGGTTCTACCTGTGGCACCACGAGGGGCGGCGGGCGCGGCACGGCGCCTCCATGATGGCCCCCGACTACACCCACTGGCACGGCATGTTCGAGGTCGCCGAACGGTTCTACATGGAGCTCATTCCGCAGGCCCGGGAGTTGGTGGACCACGGTCGCTCCACCGGTCAGGGGGCGGGGGCCGACCGGGTGGCGGGCCTGATCGACGACATCCTGGCGCGGCCGGAGCACGTTTGGTTCGAAGAGGGTGCGGCGGAGCAGACCGCCGCCATCCGGGCGGCCATGGAAGAGAAGTACGGACAGGGAGGCGGAGAAGGGCCATGACCCTCGATCGACGTAGCTTCCTCAAGGTCCTGGGCTCCGGCGCCCCGGTGGCGGCCCTGTCCTGCCGTGACCGGGACCGCGCCGACGAGCTGGAGGCCCGCGGCGGCGTCGCCGCGCCGCGGGACGGGGACCTCACCTGGGGTAAGGCCCCGTGTCGATTCTGCGGCACCGGCTGCGGCGTCGAGGTGGCGGTGGACGGCGGCAGGGTGGTGGCGGTGCGGGGGGACGAGGCCAGTCCGGTCAACAAGGGCCTCCTGTGCGTCAAGGGCTACCACCTGCCGGCCTTCCTCTACGGCGAGGATCGCCTGACCCAGCCGATGCGCCGCCATCCCGACGGGCGGGAGGAAACGATCTCCTGGGACCAGGCCTTGGATCTGATCGCCGAGAAGTTCCAGGGCGCCTTGGACCGCAAGGGGCCCGAAGGGGTCGCGGTCTACGGTTCCGGGCAGTGGACCGTCTTCGACGGCTACGCCGCCCTCAAGTGGGTCAAGGGGGGGATGGGGTCCAACAACCTGGACCCCAACGCCCGCCTGTGCATGGCGTCGGCGGTGATGGGCTTCGTCACCCAATTCCAGTCCGACGAGCCCATGGGCTGCTACGAGGATTTCGAGGCCGGCGACGACTTCGTCCTCTGGGGCAACAACATGGCCGAGATGCATCCGGTCCTGTTCAGCCGCATCCTCGAGAACAAGCGCAAGAACCCGCGGGTCCGTATCGTCGACCTCGCCACCCGGCGCACCCCCACCAGCGATTACGCCGACCTCTACGTGGAGTTCCGCCCGGGCACCGACCTGGCCCTGGCCAACGGCATCCTCCATCTGCTGATCGAAGACGGCAAGATCGATCGACCGTTCATCGAAGAGAACCTGGTCTTCCGCCGCGGCATCGAAGACCTAGACGAGATCGGCTACGGTTGTTTCGGCGACCAGGCGGAGCGGTACGGCTTCAAAGACGAAGCTACGGAAAGCAGCTTGGAGGAGATGCGGGAGTTCCTAGCCGACTACACGCCGGCGAAGGTGGCGGAGGTCACCGGCGTGCCGGCGGCGCAGATCCGCGCCCTGGCGGAGCTCTACGGCGACGCCGGCCGCGGCACCGTGTCCCTCTGGTGCATGGGGGTCAATCAGCACGTCCGCGGGACGTGGATGAACAACCTCATCAACGATCTCCACCTGCTCACCGGCAAGATCGGCCGCCCCGGTGCGAATCCCTTCAGCCTCACCGGCCAGCCCTCCGCCTGCGGCACGGCCCGGGAGGTGGGGACCCTCTCCAACCGCCTGCCGGCCGACATGGTGGTGATGAAGGAAGAGCACCGGCGCAAGGCGGAGGAAATCTGGGGCCTTCCACCCGGGACCATCAATCCGAAGCCCGGGTTTCACACGATGGACATGTTCCGCGCCTTCGCCCGGGGCGATGTCGAGGCCATGTGGGTGCAGACCACCAACCCGTGGGTCAGCCTGCCGAATCTGCATCGCTTCGAGCGCAAGCCGGGGGATGGCCGATTCCTCGTGGTGAGCGACATCTACCCCACCCCCACCACCGCCGTCGCCGACCTGGTGCTGCCCTCCGCCGCCTGGGTCGAGCGGGAGGGGGTCTTCGGCAATACCGAGCGGCGGACCCAGCAGTGGAACCGCCTCGCCGATCCCCCCGGGGAAGCCACCGAAGACGCCTGGCAGTTCATCGAAGTCGCCAAGCGCATGGGCATGGGGCACCTTTTCCCGTGGGACGGGGATTGGCACGAGCCGATGTTCGAGGAGTACCGCAGCTTCACCCTCGGCGTCGGCAAGGACCTCGCCAGCTACCAGCAGCTGAAATCCACCCGCGGCCTGCGGTGGCCGGTGGTGGACGGCAAAGAAACCCGCTACCGCTACGCCGCAGGCCACGACCCCTACGTGGAAAAGACGGAGGGGGTCCATTTCTACAAGGCCAAGGGCTATGGCGAGCGGGCGGCGGTGTGGCTGCGGCCCTACCATCCGCCGGCGGAAGTCCCGGACGACGAGTATCCCCTGTGGCTCACCACCGGCCGAGTGCTCGAGCACTGGCACACCGGCTCCATGACCCGCCGCGTTTCCCAACTGCACCAGGCCGTCCCCGAAGCCTTCGTGGAGCTCAACCGAGCCGACGCCCTGGAGATGGGGATCCAGGACGGGGACCGGGTCCGCCTGCGGAGCCGGCGGGGGGCCATGGAGCTCGTCGCCCAGGTGGACGGCCGGGGCCAGCCCCCCCGCGGAACGGTCTTCGTTCCCTTTTTCGACGAGTCGGTCAAGATCAACGAGCTGACCCTCGACGCCATGGACAACATCAGCAAGGAGCCGGACTTCAAGAAGTGCGCGGTCCGGGTCGAAAGGCTGGCGTGATGTCGACCCGTCGTCCCAAGGGGGCGCCCCGCGCCCTCACCGCTTTCGCCGTCTTTGGCCTGTGGTCCCTCGGCGCGGTGGGGTGCGGCGGCGACCCAAACGAACCCTCGGTGGCGGTGCCTGGGGTGGCGGGGGCGGAGAAAACCGCGGCTTTGGTTCGGGCGGAACGGCGGCTGTTCGACGGCGCTCCGCCGGTGATCCCCCACGAGAATTTCGGCGCCGCCTGCGTGTCGTGCCACGACCAGGAAGGGATGGCGGTCGAGGGGGTGGGCTTCTCACCCCCGTCCCCCCACGCCGAGACCGTAGGGCTCAGCGCCATCTCCAATTGCCGTCAGTGCCACGTGTTCCAGGAGGCCGCCGAGTCCTGGCGGGGGAACGCCTTCGCCGGTCTGCGGCAAGACCTTCGCCGCGGCCGGCGCCTCCACGACCTGGCCCCGCCGGTGCTGCCCCACGGGGTCTTCATGCGGGAGAACTGCGTCGCCTGCCACAGCGGACCCGCGGCCCGCGAAGCGATCCGGACCGACCACCCGGAACGGGCCAATTGCCTTCAGTGCCACGTCGAACAGACGGCGACGGGACGATTCGAACCCGACGGGGTGTCGTGAGCTCCCCTCGAATCCCGATCACCCCCAGACCCCCTGATTCACCAGGCCTCAATGCACTCCAGGAGAGGACGATGGACGAAGCGACGGGCCCGCGGGCCGATTCCGAAGACGGCCTGATGGAACGCATCGGTCACCCCAAGGGCACCCTGGCGATCGTCGCCATCTACGGCCTGCTCTTCATCCTCGGCTGGGTCGGGCTCTACGTCTTCGAATTCCTGGCGCGGGGTACGCCCCACCTCTGACAAGGGACCCACGATGAAAGTCGATCTCTACGAACGGATCTGGCTCTGGGGGGCGACGGCGATGATCGTCGGCTTCCTCGCCGCCGTGTTGTTCGGCGCCGGCACCCACGCCGTCCACCCGCCGAGCAACATGGAGACCCTCGATCCCGAGAAGGTCTACACCCACAGCGAGTTCTCCAGGCCGCGGGTCGAGACCCAGGAGGACGGTTCCATCCTGGTGGTCGGGCTGGCCCAGCTCTACGCCTTTCAGCCCTCCGTCATCCGCGTGCCGGCTGGGGTGCCCGTCACGTTCCGCATGACCAGCCCCGATGTGATCCACGGGTTCCAAGTGGTGGGCACCAACGCCAACGCGATGATCGTCCCCGGCTACGTCAGCCAGTTCACCACCACCTTCCAGGATCCCGGCGAGTACCTGGTGCTGTGCAACGAGTATTGCGGCGTGGCCCACCACCTGATGTACAGCAAGCTGATCGTCGAGGAGACGCCATGACCGCCGCGCCTTCGCCGCGCCTCGGGACCCTCGGGGACCCGTCCCAGGACGAGACCCAGCGCCTGGCCCTCTACAACTTCATCGTCGCCATCGTCGCCTTCGGTTTGGGGGCCCTGATGGCGGTGATGCAGGCCCTCGCCCGGGCAGACTTCGACGTCCCCTTCAGCTCGCCGGAGGTCTACTACCTCTCGGTCACGGCCCACGGCGTCCTCCTCTCCCTCGTGTTCACCACCTTCTTCATCATGGGGCTGGGCTACCTGGTGACCCGGGCGACCCTCGGCGAGCTGTGGGGGGAGCGGTTGGCGTGGGGATCCTTCTGGCTCGCCGTCTTCGGCACCGGGATGACCACCCTGGCGATCCTCTCCGGCACCAGCTCGGTGCTCTACACGTTCTACCCGCCCCTCCAGGCCCACTGGTCCTTCTACGTGGGGGCGACCCTCCTGGTGGTGGGGTCCTGGGGCTGGTGCGTGGTCATGCTCATCTCTTACCGCGTCTGGCGGCGCACCCACGACGCGCCGGTACCCCTGCCGGTCCACGGCATGCTCGCCACCGTGATCGTGTGGATCCTGGCGACTTCCGGCCTCGCCGTCGAGGTGCTCACCCAGCTCATCCCCTGGTCCTTGGGGCTGGTGGAGAGGATCGACCCCATCATCGCCAGAACCTGGTTCTGGTGGTTCGGTCATCCCCTGACCTACTTCTGGCTCATCCCGGCCTACGTGCTCTGGTACACCGTCGTGCCCCACCACATCGGCGGGCGCCTGTTCAGCGATCAGCTGGCGCGTGTGGTGTTCGTCATGTTCATCCTGTTCTCGACGCCGGTGGGTTTCCACCACCAGTTCGCCGACCCCGGCATCGATACCGGATGGAAGATGCTGCACACGGTGACGACCTACGCGATTCTGTTCCCCAGCATGGTCACGGCTTTTACCGTCATCGCTTCCTTCGAGGTGGCGGGTCGGCTCAAGGGGGCGAAGGGCCTTTTCAACTGGATCGGCAAGCTGCCCTGGCGGGATCCGTTCTTCTCCTCCGTGGCCCTGGCGATGCTGTGTTTCGCCATCGGCGGCTTCGGCGGCGCCATCAACGCCGCGTACTCGATGAACGTGATGGTCCACAACACCGCCTGGATCCACGGCCATTTCCACCTCACGGTCGGCACCGCCACCGCCCTGACTTTCATGGGGGGCACCTACTGGCTGATGCCGCGGCTCCTCGGCCGTCAGCTGACCCTGCCCAGGGTGGCGGCGGTGCAGCCCTACCTGTGGTTCCTCGGCATGATGCTCTTCGCCGTCGTCAACCACGTCACCGGCATCCTCGGAATGCCCCGCCGCGTGTTCTCAGGGGAGTACCCCGGCTTCGAGGTGGCCGAGAGCTGGCGGACCCTCACCGTCGTCTCCGCCTGGGGCGGCGTGGTGCTCTTCGTCAGCTCCCTTTGCTTCCTCGCCGTGGTGATCGCCACCGCGGTTTGGGGACGCAAGATCGAGGCCCCCGCCTTCGAATTCGCCCGACCCCTGGAACCGCTGCCGGAGCGCACCAATGTCTGGGACCGCTTCGGCCTTTGGACGGCGATGGCGGTGGTGCTGATCGTGATCGCCTACGCCTACCCGATCTACCACCTCTACTCGATGGAGACCTTCGGCTCGCCGGGCTTCAAGCCCTTCTGATAGACCGATGCATCCTTCACAGAGGAATCGCCTCGTCGAGGATTCGGGCCCGCAGGGAGCGGTGGAGCCCGGCCTCTGTGGAGACGTCGACCTTTCGACCCAGAAGATCTTCGAGGTCCGCCACCAAGCCGCCGGGGAAAAATGGCGTCCGCCTAGGGCCGACGTCCACCAGCAGAGCCAGGTCGCTATCGGCCCGGGCGTCGCCCCTCGCCATGGATCCGAAGACACGGACATTTTCAGCGCCATGTTTGGTGGTGGCGCTCAAAATCGACTCTCGATGGTGGAGCAGGTACGGGTGGAGTGACATGAGATCTCCTTCGTTGGAGGATACCAGGTGGTTCGACCTTGCCTAGCCGGTGGGTAGAGCCCAGCCACTCGCTGGTGATCACGCCAGGTGTTGGGCATTGAACCGATGAGGGATAGGGCCACGGGGCTTGCCGTCACTATCAGGTCTCCTTACGATCGGTAAGGAAGGAGACTCGATGGCGACAGCGACACTGACGAGCAAAGGCCAGATCACGATCCCGAGACAGATACGGGATCAGCTGGAATGGCGGAGCGGGGACCGGCTGGATTTTGTAGTCGATGCGGCGGGCCGGGTCGTGGTCGAGCGTGCGCCGAGGGACATCCGGGCGCTGCGGGGAATGCTCCGGCGACCGGGGAAGCCTGTCTCGACCGAGGCTATGGACGACGCGATCGCCGCACATCTCTCCGATTCCTACGGAGGGGACCAAGGAGGGTGATCGGCGTCGACACCAACGTGCTCGTTCGGTGGCTCACCGCCGACGATCCCGAACAGCTCGAGAAGGTCGACCGCTTTGTCGAGAAGGCCGTCGAACGAAAAGAACCCCTACACGTCGACTCGATCATGCTCTGCGAGCTGGTTTGGGTGTTGAGGCGGGCCTACCGCTTTTCAAGGGAAGAGGTTGCCGATGCGGTCGCGGGGCTGCTCTCCACCCGGCAGTTTGAGATCGACGGCCGAGATCGGGTTCGACGAGCACTAGCGGACTTCCGGCAGGGACCCGGAGACTTCTCCGACTACCTGATCGCCGCGCGCAACCAGCACGCGGGTTGCAGCTCCACCGTCACCTTTGACAGGGCACTGCGTTCCCACGGCTCGATCCGTCTGCTCTAGGGGTCGAGCTGGGGAGTCAGCTTTCCGGATCGCTCGACTCCCGCCGGTTCCTCTGGGCGCGGAGACGGGCAGCCTGCTGAAGGTCCGCGACGACGTCAGTCTCGTCGACGATCTCGGCGCCTAGGAGGCTTTCCATCACGTCCTCCAGGGTGACGACCCCGGCCATGCCGCCGTACTCGTCCACCACCCCCAGGATGTGCTGCTTGCGCTTCAAGAACGCCGACAGCAGCCGGTGTCCCGCCACCACCTCGGGAACGAAGGCGAGGGGCTGGCGCAGGGAGGTGAGGAGCACGTCCGCCTGCTGGCGGGCCGCCATGGCGAGAATGTCGCTGCGGAAGACGAAACCCTGCCAGTCCTCGGAATCGTCCCCGTGGATCGGGATCCGGGAGTGGGGATGGGCGACAGCCTCTTCGAAGACCTCGCCCACCGTCGACCCCGCCGGAAGCCGGAAGACCACCGTCCTCGGGGTCATGATGTCCTTCGCCTGGACCTGGTCGAGGCGGAGCACGTTCTTCACCAGGTGGGCCTCTTCCCGCAGGATGCTGCCTTCTTCCGCGGAGAGTTCCGCCACCTGATGGACCTCCTCCTCCGGCGCCAGGGGGGCGGGTTCGTCCTTCTGGACCCACTTGGCCGCCAGCTGACTGGCCCAAACCAGGGGGTGGAGGATGCGGATCAACAGGGCCCAGGGCAGGCTCACCGCCCGCGCCACCGCCTTGTTGTAGCTCACCCCGGCCACCTTGGGGAGGATCTCCGAGAAGAAGAGCACCCCCAGCGTGAACAGCACCGTGAAGGTGACGGTTGCCGCGGTCGAGTCGCCGAAGAGCTTCTCCGCCTGTCCACCCGCCACCGTGGCCCCCGCGGTGTTGGCCACGGTGTTGACGATCAAAATCGCCGTGATCGGCCGCTCCATGTTGCGCTTGAAGCCCTCGAGCACCTCACCAGAGCGGTGCCCCTCCTCCGCCAGGCTGCGGACGTAGGGCATCCGCACCGAGTAGAGCCCGGCCTCGGACACCGAACAGAAGGCGGAAATCACCAGAACCGCAGCCACGGATAGGACGAAGACCAGCATCGATACTCTCCCGGTGGAAGTTCTCTTCGAACTCTAGCAGTTGGCGGGCGAGAGCCGAGTTTTCAAAATCCGGACCCCAATCCGCAGTCGAACTGTAAGGATCTTTGGGCCCTCCCCGTCTGCAGTTGTGAAGGCCCCAATTCAGGGACCCAACAACCTAGGAGACATCATGACCAACACCTGCAACTGCCCCTGCGTGAACTGCCAGACCGATTGTGCCTGCGCCTGCGTGGCGCCTACTGAGAACTCCTGCTGCTGCGGCGCCACCTGCACCTGCGGTCCCAGCTGCGCCTGTGAGCCGTCTTGCGGCTGTCCCGCGGGGTGAGGTAATTTGAGGTGATGGAGAACGACTGCCAACCGGCGTCCCAGGCTGCGGTTGTGGGCGAAGCCCTCGGTCGGCACGCAGGTCGATTGCGGGCCTTCGTCACCGCCAGGGTGCGGCTTGAAGACGTCGACGACGTCTTGCAGGCCGCAGCCGTGCGCGCCATCGAGCGGTCGGATTCCCTTCGCGATCCGAACCGGGCCCTACCCTGGCTGTATCGGATCCACCGAAACACCATCGTGGATCTTTGGCGCCAGAGAAGCAGCCGGGATCGCATGATCGAGGACGACGAAGGGCTCGACGGCTTCGACGCCGACGGGCTCGAGGTCCAGGGTGACGAGGCCGGCCCGTCCTGCAACTGTGGCATCGTTCAGGCGCAGCGCTTGAAGCCCGCGTACGCCTCGGTCCTCGCCCTGATCGACGCCGGCGATGCGACACTGTCCGAAGCAGCGGAAATTCTCGGCATCTCCGTGAACAACGCGACGGTCCGTCTGCACCGCGCTAGGAAGGCCCTGCGAGAGGCGATGCGGGACCACTGCGGCGTCGTCAACGTGCAGGATTGCTTGAAGTGCCGCTGCGTCTACGAGGGTTGCTGCGTCAACTGAGCGAAAGCGGGCGGTGGTTTGCGCATGGCAGCGACGCAGGTGAGGCCGGTTCGCTGGGTGGAAGTCCTGAAGATCGATGAGTGCCGAGCTGAACGTCAACCCCCGGACCTTGCCCTAGCTTCTTGGGACCCGTAGGCGCGGCCCAAGAAGTCGTAGAGCACCAGCTCATGCTCGTTGCCGGCGGTGGGCATGAGGCGGTTCACCTGCATATGGGCGAAGCTGGGGAGGAGCGCTTCGACCGGTCGGTTCAGGCGGCCGCCGGCTTCTAGGTGCCGCAGCTGCTGGACCGCCGAGGCGGAGGCCGCGGACCGGCGGTTCAGTGCGTGGGCGAGGGGCCCTAGCAGGTTGACGGTGCCGGCGTTGTCGTCCGAGATCAGGGCATCGACGATGGCCCGTTCTTTGCGTAGCCGTTGGCCGAGGGGGCGTCGGAGGGTGTCGTTCCCGAAGGTGCTCCATTGGCCGTCGCGGAGCTTCTGGGCGAGGACCCTGCGCTGGGTGACGGTGAGGCCGAAGTCGAGGAAGAGGCGGTGGAGCCCGGCGAGGGCGACTTGCCAGCGTAGGTCGTCCCCGGCGTCGACCCCGGCGACGGCCAGGGCCAGCTCGCTGTCGGTGAAGAAGAGGCGTTCGGCGATGTCGATCGCCGCGTCGCCGCCGTAGCGTTCCACCTCGGGGTCGTAGGTGTCGAGCTGGAGGCGGCGGAGTCGGCCGTCTGCGAGGAAAGGGGACGCCAGGGCTTCGAGCCTGGGCAAGACCTCCGCGAGGAGCCGCTCCCGGGACCCGTGGAAGCGGACCCGTAGGTGCCACTCGGGGTCGCCGTAGCGGAGGAAGAACCAGCGATCGACGGCTCCGGAGGTGAGGGCGTCGGCGCGGAGCGGGGTCACCAGGTCCCGCAGGAGGGTGTCGGCGGACGCCGGGGCGACGTAGAGCTTGGCGTAGAGCCACTCGGAGCCGGGGGCGAATCGGCGATGGCGGGTGGGCATGGCCGCGACAGTGGGCGGCGGTGGAACAGAGTGCGGCGGTGGAACAGAGTGGGGCGTCGGCACGGGGCCTGGAGGATCAGTGCGCAGCAGCGGCAGGGTGATCTCGTGGACGAAGCGGCCCTCGGGTCCCCGCGCGCAGAGGTGCTCGGGGCCGGGGTACATCTCGGTGATCACCGTCTCCCCGCGGCGGCCGAAGTGGTCGACGAAGGCGTCGACGGCGAGGGTGTTGTCGAGGTCGACGGTCAGCCGGTTGTCCCCCTCGTTGACCAGGAGGAAGCGGGGGAGCTTTCGGGCGGTCCGCCACTTTTGAACGGCGAGGTAGCGGGCGGCGCCCCTGGCTTTGGCGAGGGGTTCGAGCTCGGCGCCGTCGACCCGCCATTGGGCTCGGGCCAGCACCACGCGGCCTAGGCGGACCCGCGGCAGGAAGGCGGCGCCCTTGAGGGGCCCCCAATTCCAGCGGTAGAAGTCCTGGACCCCCTGGGTCTGGAGGGCGCCTAGAAAACGGTAGATTCCCAGGCTGCGGACGGCGAAGCCGTGGGCGGAGGTGAGCCGCGGCTCGATACGTTTGCCGAGTCGGCGGGACCAAAGCTGGATCCGCTCGCCGACGAAGGTGACGTCGAGGTCCTGGACCGGGATCTGGCGATCCTGGGGGGCGCCGGACCTGCCGAGGAACGGAACCTCCCAGCCCCGCAAGACCGGCCGATTGAGGATGTTGCCGACCCGGCCCTCGGGCAGGTGAACGATCTCGGCGTAGATCGCTTCCGGGTCCGCCGCGGCTTCGGCCGCGAGATGCTCCTCGACCCCCCGCCGGATGTCGTCGTCGCCGTGGCAGAAACGACCGAGCAGGCGCGCACCGGAGGGGCCAGAGGCGCTCGTCAGGAAGAGGTCGTACCCGTCTTCGGAGTTGGGGGCCTCGGGGCCTCTGGCCAGCATCACCAGGGCCTGGAGGGCCTGGGGTGGGGGCTTGGCCACCTTCGGATCGGGAAGGGCGTCGAGCTGTCCGGGATCGAGGTCGACCTCCAGGGCCCCTGTGCCGAGGGCTCGCTCCAGCAATCCCAGCAGGAAACGCCCCCGGGGTCCTTTCGTGAAGGGGTCGGCTGCCTCGGCGGGTGTGGCTGGGCGGATCGGCAAGCCGGCGAGGAGGGGGGACGGGGTTCCGGTGGCGTCACCACGCTCGAAGCCGATTCCCGCTTCTGGGTCGAGGGCCTCCAGCAGGGGGACCCGTCGTCCGGCGCCGTAGCGCTCGACGAAGGCCCGCTGGAACGGCCCTAGGACGTCCTTGGGGGGCGGCGTCAGCCTGCGTAGGGCGTCGATCGCCGCGGCGATCGCGTCCACCTGGCGGCGGCCGAGGACCGGCCCCCCGGGCTTGTAGAGATCGACCTGGAACAACCACGGGGCGGCGTCCACCTTCGGCAGGCGACCCACAGCGTCCTCGATCCGGCGGTAGACGTCCCTCGGAGTCGCTGGACCGTCCTTGTCGAGCCGGGCCAGGCCCTCTCGGATCGCCCCCAGGGGCTCCAGGATCCCGCCGTCGGCGCCGGCGGCCTCGAGTACGCGGACCATCCCTTCGAGGGCGTCCGGGCCGGTGACCGCCGGTTCCAGTTCCCCCACCAAGAGCTGGGCGTCGACGAGGGAGTCGACGAAATCCATGGCCTCGTCGGCCTCGATCTCGGGGTCGTCGTCCACCAGGGCGGCGGCGAGGTCCCCGAGTCGGGCCCCTGCCGCGGCCCGATCCAGGGTCGCTTTCAGGTATGGCGACGACTCCACCGCCACCTGGAAATAGGAACGCTTCCCCCCCTGGGTCCGGGCCTCGGCGTACCAGAGTCGGTCCCCCACGCGGGCGAGGCTCGAGTTGGGGCGAAACTTCAGGCTGCGGCGCACCCCCGAGTCTTCGCAGAGGCGTTCGGCGAGGGCCAGGAGGTAGGACATGTCGAGGCGGCTGTGCCGGCGGTAGCCTTCGACGGGGCCCAAGTCGAGGCGGGTGACCTCCCCCGTGGTCCCGGCGGTGCAGCCGGAGAACAGTCCGAAGGGGGTGGCCCTGGACGCCATCCGAACGACGTAGCGCACCAGCGCCTGCTCTGCCCGCCGACCTTTCTTTCCTTCGGGGTCCTTCCGCCAGCGCTCGAGGGCGTCCACCAGATCCGGCGACGCGACGAAGAGGGCGTCTTGCACCACGGGCCGATCCAGCATCGCCCGTAACCAATCCCGAAGCCGGGCCCGGTCGGCGTCGAGGGCGGCGGTGAGCCGTTCGAGGTCCGGACCCGGATCTACGGCGGCGTCCGGGGCATCCAGGCCAGCGGACCAGTCGAGGAGCTCGTCGAAGGCCAGGAGGGGCGTGCGGAGGACGAAGACGCCTCGGGCTTCGAACGCAGGGGGGGACGGCATGGCTCCCCAGGATAGCCCGAACCGGGCGCAGGCGGCGCGACGTGGAGCGTTCGGGGCGCGGCCTTGGGGCCGGCGAATAGGCGGATCCGGCGCGCCGTAGTCCTTTCGCGGCCCCGTGCTACCATCGCTTCCACCTGTTGCCCAAGAACAGCCCGAGGGTCCACGGGGCCGCTTCCTCGAAATCTTCACGACGCCCCGGCGTCGCCCAGGAGGATCACATGCTGACGAAGCTGTCGAACAGCTGGGAGCTCGTAAAGGCCAGCGCCCGCGTGCTCCAGGCCGACAAGGAACTGATGGTCTTCCCCGCGGTCTCGGGTTTGGCCCTTCTCCTCGTGACCGCCAGCTTCTTCTTGCCGGTCTACTTCCTCGCCGGGGGTTTCGTCCCGGAGGCCGGAGTCAGCATCCTGGGCTATGTGCTGGTGTTTCTGTTTTATGTCGTCCAGTACTTCGTCATTATCTTCTTCAACACCGCGCTGGTGGGGGCGGCGATGATTCGCCTCGACGGCGGGGACCCCACGGTGGCGGACGGCCTTCGTATCGCCACCCAGCGCCTGGGTTCGATCCTCGGCTACGCCGTCATCGCCGCCACCGTCGGGATGCTGCTGCGGACCATGAAGGAACGGGCCGGCGCCCTGGGCAAGTTCGTCATCAGCCTCGTTGGGATGGCTTGGAACCTCGCCACGTTCCTCGTCGTTCCGGTGCTGGTGGCCCGCAACGTCGGACCGATCGACGCGGTGAAGGAAAGCGCGGCGGTGTTGAAGCGCACCTGGGGCGAGCAGATTGCCGGCAATTTCGGCCTGGGCGCGGTTTTCGCCGTCGCTTTCTTCGGTTTGACGGTGCTCGCCGTACCCACCCTCATCCTCACCATCGGAACGGGCCAGCCGTGGCTCATCGCGACGGTGGTGGGGGTCTTCATCGCCTGCTACGTCCTCCTGGCTCTGGTCAACGCCAGCCTGGCGGGTATCTACTCGGCTGCCCTCTACCGCTACGCCACCACCGGGCAGACGGCGATGTTCGACAGCCGGCTCCTGCAGGGCGCCTTCCGGCCCAAGGGCTGACGATGGAGGGCCGTACCCGGCGCCCCTGCCGGATCGCCCTGGCCATGGCGGCGGCCCTCACCGCGTTGACCTGGGTGGCTTCGCCGTCAGCCGCCGAAGCCGCGGAGGACGCCGGGGCCTCGGCGGTGAAGATCTTGATGTCGCCGGGGGCGGTGGCGGACGGCAAGACCCGCATCGAGACCTTGCTGCTCGACGAGGACACCCGGGAGCTCGTTTTCCTGGTGGACGGCGAGGAGGAGGCCCGCCGCAAGAAGCCCCCCTGGAATGCGAAGGTGCCCTTCGCCAGCCCGCCCCGGGAGCAGGTGCTGACGGTGCGGGCCCTGGGCAAGGGGGGCACCGTCCTCGGGGAAGACACCGCGGTGCTCAACCGCGCCAGGAAGCCGTTCCGCGTCGCCCTCTCGGCGGTGGAGCGGCGGGGCGACGCCCTGCGGGTGGCGGGGGAGGTGTCCGTACCCCGGGGGGGTGAGCTCACCTCTGTGGAGATCTACCTCGGAGAGCAGCAGCGGGCCATCGCCGACGGGCCGTCCTTCGACGTGGAGATCTCGGACGCGGGGGACGTCGGCTTTGCCCGCGCCGTGGCGGTCCTGGCGGACGGCCGTACCCTCGAGGACGCCCGTCCCCTGGGGACCGTTACCCTGGAGGAACGGGTGGCGGTGGAGCTGGTGCAACTCCAGGTGCTGGCGACCCTGCGGGACGGACGGCCGGTGGCCGGCTTGGGGGCCGAGGATTTCGTCGTGACGGAGCGGGGCGAGGATCGGGCGGTGGCCCGCGCCTTTCCGGCGGACGACGTCGCCCTCGCCTTCGGTCTGGTCATCGACTCCTCCGGCAGCATGGAGACGATCTGGGGGCAGACCCGGTCCGCCGCGGAGACCTTCCTCGCCCGTGTGCTGACGCCGAAGGACCGGGCCTTCGTGGTGGATTTCGACAGCGGCGTGCGCCTGGTCCACCCCCTGGACGGCGACGTGGCGGCCCTGGCGGCGTCCCTCGACCGGGTGCGGCCGGACGGGCTCACCGCCCTCTACGACTCGGTCGCCTTCTCCATGCTCCGGCTGGTGGACGTGCCGGGGCGGCGTGCCCTGGTGCTGCTCACCGACGGCTTCGACCACGGCAGCCACACCGACCCCAAACGGGCGGTGGAGCTGGGGGCGAAGCTGGGGGTCCCGGTGTACGTCGTGGCGATGCCCTCGGGGGGCGGACGGCAAGGGCTGGGGGGCGCTTCCGCGGCGGTCCAGGAGCTGAAGCTGCTGACGGACCCCACTGGCGGGCGGCTGATCCGCGCCGGCGGCGGCGGTCTGGGTCGGGCCTTCGGTCAGATCGCCGCCGAGCTGCGGAATCAGTACGTGCTCTTCTACTACACGGACCGCCCCCTCGAAGATCTCGACGGCCGAG
>JBCDIS010000079.1:0-31751 GCA_038748685.1 Acidobacteriota bacterium
CGGTGCGGCGGGAGACGGCGAGGAACCGACCGTCCGGGGACCAGTCGATACCCACGAGGGGACTGGCGAGGTAGGTCAGGGGCCGGCCTAGATCCTCGCCGAGCAGGTTGGTGATCGCCAGATCGCAGGGGCCGGCCCTGGCCCGTGGACAGTCTAAGTAGGCGATCTGGTCCCCCTCTGGAGACCAGGCCGGGGACGCGAGGCCCCCTTTGCGGCGGGTGACGAGGGTCTGCTTTCCGTCGGCGAGGTTCTGGGCATAGAGACCGGCGTCGTCGCCGAAGGGCCGTACGAAGACGAGGGTCCCGCCATCGGGGGATAGCCGGGCCTGGGATTCGCTGCCCGGCGAGTTGGTGAGGATCGACTCCGCCGGCTGGCCGGGGTGGGTTCCGGCGCTCGGGCCGGAGGCGGGGCCCTCCGCCGGGCGAAAGCCCGCGACGTTGGCGGCGTAGAGTCCGAGGGCCGCCAGGCCGGCCCCCACGAGGATTCCATAGGAGACTCCGCGGCGGACTCGGTTCCGGGAGTCCGCGGGGTCGGGGTCTCCGATGGTCGTTGCGTCGCCGTCGGAGCCGGGGTCGTGCAGTGGGGCGGTGGGCGCGGGGGCGGTGCCCATGGGGTCGTCGGATGCGGGATCGGCGCGGACGGCGGCCACCGGCGCCACCAGGCGGTAGCCGATCTTCGTGATCGTCTCGACGAAACGGGGACGCTGCGGATCGTCACCGAGGGCCCGACGCAGCTTGGAGACCGCCATGGTGAGGGCGTCGTCCCCCACCACCACGTCCGGCCATACGGTCGCGAAAAGGCGCTCACGGCTGACCACCTCCCCGGGACTCTCGGCCAGCGCGAGGAGGAGCGACATCACTTTGGGCTCGAGCTTCGCGCCCGTCCCGCCGCGCTCCAGGAGGTTGCGGCCGGGCTCGACCCGCCAGTCGGCGATGAAGAAGGGGGGCGGGGGCGGCTCGGGCGATGGGGGGCTCGTATCGCGACGAGGCATTTGTTCATTATCTCCGACGCGGCGCGCCCACGCCCCCGGCCCATCCGCCAGGGCGACCGTTCGTCCCCGATCTGGAGGTCGGGCCCCCTGGTCGGCCGCCCCGCCCGGATCCGTTGGCGATCCGTTGACCCTTCTTTGGGGCTTCGACAGGCCAATGGACCGTCCCTTTCCCTAGCTTGGTGGGCGAAGCGGCCCCCCGCATCGGTCCACGGTACCGGCGGGACGGCCAACCGAAACCAACCCCAAGGAGTCCCTACGATGAACCCCACGAAACTGAACTTCCCTCGCCTGTGGACCGGTCCTGCTTCCCTCGCCCTCGCCTTTGTTCTCCTCACCGCGCCGGCCCAGGCCGACCCCTCCGCGGTGTCCACCGCCGACTCGGCGGCCCGGGCCGCCACGGCCCAGGTCATGGAGTCCTACCGCGGGCGTCTTGTGGAGCTGAATCGCCAGGGGCGGGCGGTCGAGAACGAGCGTCGGGAGGTCCTCGCGCAGCTCTACAAGGAGCTCGACTCGGTCTTGGCGGGCTCCGGATGGGCGCCCCTCGGACGGGGCCTCGCCGACTGCCAGCAGGCGTGCAACCTGGTGTCCTCGGCCCTCACGAAGCTCGCCAGCGCCGATGATCTCGCCCGCGATTCCTGGATCGCCAGCTGTCCGTCCAGCTCGACCGCCAGCGACGCCTACGTCAACGCCCACAACGCGGAGTACGAGACGAGCTTCGTCAGGAACGACGTCTGCTTCACGCAGACCTGCGATGTGGCGGAGCTGAAGGCGGCGAGGGACCTGGCGTTCGACGCCTGGGTCGACGCCGCCGACGCGTTCGACAATGACGGCTGCGATTCCGACATGGAGAGCGCGGCCATCGACGCCCGGGACGCCTACTTCGATCTGCGGGACGCCGTGGCCCACTGCGCCGCCTGCTGATCCGAGACCACCCGATCCGACGTGCCGAGTGGGGGTCGTCCGTTTTGAGCTGAGCGCTCGGGACGGCCCCCGCCATTGCGCTCGGGCGGGGCGGATCGAGCGTCGCGACCACCGATCGCCGCTAGCCGGACGAGGTCGCCGAAGACCCGGCCCCGGGGCTCAGAATTCGTAGCGGATCTGGCCCACCACCTTGCGGCTGATGATGTCGCCGAAGATGTGCTGCTGGACGTCTTCGTCGAAGATGTTGTTCCCCACCAGCGAGAGGGTCAGCGAGTCGTCCAACAGGCGGACCCCCACCGACAGGTTGGTGACGGTGTAGGCGTCGGTGAAGCCCCAAAAGCGGGAGTCGAGGACGTCGGTCCAAAACGCCTCGTCGACGTAGTTCACCGAGGCGTTGGCGTACCAGCGGGGTCCGTTGTAGGCCACGGTGACGTTGAAGCGGTTCTCCGGCGGGATGTTGGTCTCCCCCGGAGCGATGCCCTCCACCTCGGTTTCGTCCTGGTAGGAGTAGTTGAGGTTGAAGCTCCAGGCCAGGCTGGGTCGGTGGTCGACGGAGAATTCGAGCCCCCGGTCCAGCTTCTCGCCGATGTTGCGGTAGGTGAACAGGGACGGCAGGTCGAGGGGGCCGAGCACCCCGAACGCCACCTCCGGGGGCAGCAGGACGTCGAGGGGGAACGGGGGCCAGCCGGGGGGCGGCGAGAAGGGCGTGTATGAGGACGCCTGGAAGAAGTCGGTGGCGTCGGTGAGCTCGTTGCGGTAGAGCGCCAGGGTGACCGTCGTGCGGTTGTCGAAGGTGCCGACCCAGCCGATCTCATAGGCTTCGAGCTCCTCCTCCTGCAGTAGAGGGTTGCCGATGGCCAAACTCGGAAAGGCGTAGGGAATCGACGGCAGGGGCACCCCGAGGGCCGGACCGAGGAGGGCCCCGAGGTCCACCAGGTTGACGATGGCGGTGTCGAGAAAGTTCTCCACCAGGGACGGCGCGCGGAACGCCTTGTTGTAGGAGACCCGGAAGTTGTGGCGCTCGTTGGGGGCGAAAAGGAGGCTCGTCCGCGGCGAGACCACCGAGCCGATGGGGTCGATGTCGTCCCAGCGGGCCCCCACCAGCCAGGTCAGGCGGTCCGTCAGCTCGATCTCATCCTGCAGAAAAACGCCGTACTCCTGGCGCTCGTCTTCCCCCGGGGCGATCGACAGGTCGAAGTCGATCTGCCGGGCGGTGGCGCCGTAGGTCAGGGTGTGGCGGTCGGTGGCATGGGTGTTGGAGAAGTCGAGGTTGTAGACCTCGGTCTCGAAGAGGAAGTCGAGGGGCTGACCGTCGATGCCGCGGGTCAGCAGGTTGGGGGCCTCGCCGTCGAGCAGGTTGGCGAAGAAATTGACCACCAGGTTGTCCCGCGACCAGGTTCCCTTGAAATACGAAAACCCGGTGTCCTTGTCGACGTCGAAGGGACCGATGCCGGTGTGGACGATGCCGTCGGTGGTGGCCCAGCCCCCCGAAAGGGAGAGGATCTGGTTGTCCGCCAGGTTGCGGTCGTAGCGCAGGTCGATCTTGGGCTGTTCGGTGCCCTGGTTCTCGAAGGGGGGGAACTCGGTGGGGGGATTGGAACCGGGGACGATGCCTGTGGGGCGCTCGTAGGGCTCCTGCTCGTAGTAGCTGCCGGAGAGTTTGAAGCCCCAGTCGTCGCCGGCGGCGGCGTGGGAGACGCTGCCGAAGACCGTGTCGAGGTCACCGGCTCCGATCTGGACGCTGGTGCCCACCATCTCCCAGGGTGACTTGGTGATCAGGTTGACGACGCCGCCGAGGGCGTTGGCGCCCCAAACCGCGCTCCCCGGACCGCGGACCACCTCCACCTGCGCGATCTCACGGAAATCGACGGGGAGCAGATCCCACATGACGAAGCCGAAGAAGTCTAGGTAGACGCTGCGGCCGTCCAGCAGGACCAGCTGGCTGGTGGATAGGCTCTGGGTGGCGCCGCGGCCGGCGATCTGCACGTCGCGGGCGCTCATCTGGGCGACGTTGACCCCCGGCACCGAGCGCAGGATGTCACCGTAGTTGTCGGCGGCGGCGGTTTCGAGCTGCTCGGCGCTGATCACGGTCATCGCCACGGGCACCTCCTGGAGGCGCTGCTCGGTGCGGGACGCCGTCACCACGATGACGTCCTCCACCTGCGGGGTCCCGTCGTCAGGGAGGTCGTCCTGGGCCCACAGGGAACCGGAACCGTAGAGAGCAAGGATGAGACCGAGACCGAAGCATCTCCGAAGGCTAGGCACCACAGTGTCTCCTTTCGCCCATTGGCCGGCCCAGGCCGGCCACAGGGGATATCGGCGGGCGCCGGGGACCCCGGAGGGCCGTACCGAAACCTTTCGGGCTTCGGGCGTCTTTCGCCGATGAAGGCTTCGCACCGCCGGTGGGCGGCAGCTATGAACATGGACTTGCGATCGAAGGCTAACACACCGCCGCGGGGTACCGCGGGGCTGGGCGCGGGCGCTCGGACCGTCGTCGGCTGAGGCCGTCGCCCTATCGACTTTGTCCTCGGTTTACGCTGGATCGAATAAGGGAACCGAAGGGTTCCGTAACCTATCGAGGAGGCCAAGCGGTGACGGACGAGGACCAGATCGGCGACGGGCGTCGCGGGGAGGGGAGGGTCGGACAGAACGAAGGCGCCGGAGGCGTCGTCGTCGGCGGCGCGGGGGGAGGCCTGGGAGGCCGGATCCTCGGTTTCGACGTCGCCCGGGCCGCCGCTTTCGTCGGCATGGTGATGGTCAACTTCAAAGTGGTGATGGGGGCCGGCGACGCCGGTCCCGCCTGGGGGGTCTGGGCCGCCGGGCTCCTCGAAGGCCGCGCCGCCGCCACGTTCGTCGTCCTCGCCGGCGTCGGCGTGTCCCTGATGTCGGCTCGGGCCCGCCGCAGCAGCGATTCGGAGGTCTTGGCGGGGAACCGCGGGGGCCTGCTGCGGCGTGCGGCGTTCCTATTCGTGCTCGGCCTGGCCTACTCGCCGATCTGGCCGGCGGACATCCTCCACTTCTATGGCCTCTATCTGGCGCTGGCGGCGCTGCTGCTGGGGGTCCGGGACCGGACCCTGTGGCTGGCCACCGCCGCCGTCGCCGCCCTCGGAAGCGCCCTGCTGGTGGTGCTCGACTACGGCGCCGGCTGGGATTTCGAAACCCTGCACTACGAAGACTTCTGGACCCCCGCCGGACTGGTTCGGCACATGCTCTACAACGGCTTCCATCCGGTGGTGCCGTGGGTCGCTTTTGTGTTCCTGGGGATGTGGCTCGGTCGGCGGGATCTGCGCTCCCGGCCCGTGCGTCGACGGCTGGCGGCGGTCGGAGCCGCCGCCGTCGCGGTGTCCGAAGGGTTGGCCTTCCTGGGCCGGCGCGCGGTGGCGACGCTGGAGGGGGACGGGGTGGAGGAGCTGATGTACCTCTTCGTCACCGACCCCATGCCCCCCACCGTGTTCTTCCTGGGCTCCGCCGGCGGCGTCGCGGTAGTGGGGATCACGGCGGCGGTGGCGTGGACCGAGGGGGCCCGGGCCACGGGCCGCCATCGGCGCCTGATCGAAGCGCTGGCGTCCACCGGCCAGCTGGCGTTGACCCTCTACGTGGCCCACGTGCTCGTCGGGATGGGGACCCTGGAAGCCCTCGGCTGGTTGGCGGAGGGGAAGGGCGCCGAAGGGCAAAGCCTGGGTCGTGCGGTTCTCTCTGCCCTGGTCTTCTGCGTTGCCGCGGTAGGTTTCGCCTGGGGATGGCGTCGGTACTTCAACCGCGGACCGGTGGAGTGGTGCATGCGCAAGCTGACCTAGGCCCCCATCTCAGCGTTCGGATCGAGACCGAGGAGGCAACCGTTCGACGGGTCGATTCGACGATTCGTCCCTCGGCGGAATCCGCGGCCTTCGGCCTGGGTATGAATTGAACATGGCGATGCGCATGCCGCCCCGATCCCCGGGGACCCATTCAGGTACCACCACTCCCTGGCTCCCGCCCGCCGAGCCAGACGTCACCGGCCTCCTGGAGTCGTGGCGGTGCGGGGACCGGGCCGCCGGCGAGGCGATCTTCCCGATCCTCTACGGGGAGCTGCGGAAGATCGCCGGCGGCTACCTCAAGGTCGAGCGGCGGGATCATACGCTCCAGCCCACCGCCCTGGTCCACGAGGCCTATATGAGGCTGAGGGACCACCGGTCGGGGGCCTGGCGGAGTCGGTCCCACTTCTACGCCATCGCGGCGAAGATGATCCGCCGAATCCTCGTGGACCACGCGCGACGGAGTCGCGCCGCCAAGCGGTGGGGCCAGCGGGAGAGGGTGACCCTGTCGGGCATCGCCGTGGCCGCGGGTACCGGCAGCCCCGAGGGGTTGCTGGTTCTCCACGGCGCCCTCCTGCGTCTCCGCGAGCTCGATCCCCAGCAGGAGGCCGTCGTGGAGTACCGTTTCTTCGCCGGACTCACCGGAGCGGAGACGGCGCAGGTGATGGGCTGCTCCCCGGAGACCGTCAAACGACAGTGGCGCAGGGCCAAGGCTTGGCTGTACCGTGAGCTGACCCGCGACTGACGACGCCGGCCGTCGCCCTCCGTCCCACTGCCCATTGGGAGCCGCCATGAAGACCACCCCCTCCCCGCCCCCGGTCGACGCCGGCGGCTCGGTCGACCTCGCCGAGGACTCCACCCTGACCCGCCTGCGGGTCAAGCAGCTCTTCGAGGCCGCCCTGGATCTCGAAGAAACCGAGCGGGCCGCATACCTCGCCGCCGAGCTGACCCGCGAGCCGAGGCTGCGGCGGGAGGTGGAGGAGCTCTTCAGCGCCTACGGAGCCACCGAAGACTTCCTGGAAACCCCGGCCCTCGACGCCTGGGCCAAGGTCTGGCGGGTGGCGGAGCCCGGGGACCGTCTCGGGCCCTACGAGGTCCTGCGGGTCCTCGGCAAGGGGGGCATGGGGACGGTGTTCCTGGCGGTACGGGCGGACGACGAATACCGCAAGCTGGTGGCGATCAAGCTGGCGGGCAGCGCCGCGCCCGGCGAGGTGCTGGAGCGTCTGCGGGCGGAGCGCCAGATTCTCGCGGAGTTGGAACATCCGAACATCGCCCATCTCCTGGACGGCGGCACCACCGACGATGGGCAGCCCTACCTGGTGATGGAGTACGTCGACGGCGACCCCGTCGACGTCTACTGCGACCGGCACAGCCTGTCGGTGGATCGGCGCATCGACCTGATGCTGGGGATCTGCGACGCGGTCCAGCTCGCCCATCGAAACCTGGTGGTCCACCGGGATCTCAAACCCCGGAACATCCTCATCACCCGCGACGGCGAACCCAAGCTCCTCGACTTCGGCATCGCCAAGCTCCTCGAAGTGGGGGCCGAGGCCGCCGACGTCACCCGGATCGAACAGAGGGTCTTCACCCCCAGCTGCGCCAGCCCGGAGCAGTTCCGCGGCCAGCCGGTGACCACCGCCACCGACGTTTACGCCCTTGGGGTGCTGCTCCACCGGCTGCTGACGGGTCGCCCCCCTAGGACCTTCGACTCGCTGACGCCGGTGGCGGTGGAGGGGGTTCTGGCCAAAACCGTGCCGCCGCCGGGCCTCGGGCGGGATCTCGACACGATTGTCCTCAAAGCCCTCGAGGTGGATCCGCTGCGGCGATACGGGTCGGTGGAGCAGCTGGCGGACGATCTACGCCGTCACCGTGACGGCCTTCCGATCCTGGCCCGCCCCCAAACCCTGGGCTATCGGGCGTCGCGCTTCGTGGGTCGGCACCGCCTCGGGGTCGCCGTGGGGGCGGCGGTGCTCCTGCTGTCGGCGGGTTTTGGGATCGATCGGGCGAGCCAGGCCCGTGCCCTCGCCATGGAGCGGGACCGGGCCGTCGTCGGCGAAGCCCACGCCCGCGAGCTCGCCACGTTCCTGGAGGACCTGCTGCGGCGCTCGAACCCGTGGCAGGAGCCGGGGCGGGAGGTGACGGTGCGGGAGGCCCTCGATCAGGGCGCGTCGGCCATCGGCGACCGCTTTGGTGATCAGCCCCTGCTGCGGGCGAGGCTCCTTGATTCCATGGGCAGGATCTACGTCGGTCTGGGGCGGCTGGACGAGGCGGAGCCCCTCCTGGAGGGGGCGTTGGAGCACCGCCGCGGCGCCCTCGCCGGCGACCACCCGGAGGTCGCCGAGAGCCTGCTGCGCCTCGGCAACCTGAGGTACCGGCAGGCGCGCTATGATGTTGCCGAGACCCTGATGGCGGAAGCGAAGGCTATTCTGGAGGGGAGCGGCGGCGAGCCCCGACGGCTGGCGGAGGCGTGGCACCATCTGGGCCAGGTGGCCTTCCTCCAGGGCCGCCTGGAGCTGTCGGAGGAGCGCTACCGCGAAGCCCTCCGGCGGCGGATCGAGGCCCTCGGCGACGACCACCCGGAAGTCGCGGACACCCAGTCCCAGCTGGCCATGACGCTGGTGGAGGTGCGCCGTCTCGACGAGGCGGAATCGCTGCTGCGTCAGTCCCTGGCCACCGTCGACCGTCACCTCGGCCCCGGGGATCCCGCATCGATGGTGGTACGGGGCAATCTGGCGAGCCTGCTGCGCCGCAAGGGGGATCTGGCCGGCGCCGAGGTTCTCTTCCGGCGGGTGCTGGCGGAGCGCAGGCCGGTGTTCGGCGACGGGCACATCCAGGTGGGTCGGGCCCTCAACAACCTGGCGGCGGTGCTGGCGGAACAGGGGAAGCTGGACGAGGCGGAGGTCCTGTACCTCGAAACCCTGGGGATCGCCCGAGACGCCTACGGTGAGATTCATCGGGACGTCGCCGTGGTCCACCAGGCCCTGGGCCGGGTGAAGCTGCGGCAAGGGGACCTGTCGGCTGCGGGGCCCCATTTGCGGCGCAGCGTCGACATCGTCCGCCAGGTCCTGCCGCCGGGGCACCCCGGGGCCGCCTACGGGCTCTTGGGCCTCGGTCAAGTGGAGCTCGGGTTGGGCCGAGCGGAACAGGCGCTGCCCCTGTTTCAGGAGGCGCTGGACCTGCGTCGAGGGGGGCTGCCGCCGGGCCACCCCGAGATCGCCCAGGCCGAGCGCCTGCTCGCCGACTGCCTGCTGGCCCTGGGGCGGGTGGAAGAGGGCGAGGGGATCCTGCTGGCGGGTGTCGGGGGCCCGCCCGGCGGCGACCCCTGAGGCCGGGTTCGGGCCGCGAGCGAAATTCGCAGACCCAAAACGCTCTTCGATTGCGCGTGTCGGACGGCCGCGGAGGCCGAAGCCTCCGGCGACCTCGATTCCGGGCCGTGCATGCCGCACGGCGCCGAACCAAGGAGAGCGACACGTGAAGAATTCGAAGACCCTCCCCCTGCTGACCTGCCTCCTGCTCCTGTCCGCCTTCGGATCCGCCGCCTACGGTGCCACCTGCGCCGGCAAGACCGCCACCATCGTCGGCACCGCCGGTGCCGACAACATCACCGGCACCGGCGGTAAGGACGTGATCTCCGCCGGCGCCGGCAACGACGTCGTCCACGCCGGACACGCCTGGGACACCATCTGCGGGGACGCCGGCAACGACACCCTGTGGGGGGACACCGGCAGCGACTACTTCTACGGCGGCGACGGGGCGGACACCCTGTGGGGCACGAGCCACGGCAACTACATGGAGGGCAACGCCGGCAACGACACCCTCTACGGCCTTTCGGGGATCGACAGCATGTACGGCGGTGACGGCGACGATCTGCTGCGGGGGGGACCGGACGACGACACCATTTTCGCCGGCGCCAATCGGGACAGGGTGGTGGGCGACTTCCAATTCGACATCATCCGCTGCGAGTTCGGTGACGACATCACCTGTTCCGGCAGCTCCGGCGGCGACTCCATCTACGGCGGCTCCGGTTCCGACAACCTGGACGGCGGGGTCGACGACGACCTGCTGGACGGCGGTCCCGGAACCGACACCTGCATCAACGGCGAGACCCTACTGAACTGCGAGTGAGCCCCGGTCGGGCCCATCTGTGGGCCCAACCTTTCCCTGGACCGCCGCCCCCGAACGGGCGGCGGTCCCGTTCGGACACCTCGTCCGCGGAAGAGCTGGAGGTCGGGATGCTGGAAGGTCTGGTTTTCGGACGGCGTGGTTGGCTGGTGGCCTTGGCGTGGGCCCTGGCGGTGCAGGGGGCGGTGGACCGGGGGCTGGCGGATCCGTCGATTGACCTGGACCCGGGCGGCCCCGGGGTGGCGGGGACGGTCCGCTACGGCGACGGCTGGCCGGCGTCGGGGGCCCGGGTGGAGCTTGCCCCGGTCCTGCCGAGGGCACAGGCCAGCGCCCTGCTGACGGAGGGACGGCTCGGGCCCGAGCCGGTTTCGACGGCGGAGGTGGACGACGACGGCGATTTTCAACTTCGGGCGCCGGGCCCAGGCGTCTATCGGGTGCGGGTCACGGCGGTGGACCATCTGGCCATGGAGCGGGGGCCTCTAGTGCTGACGACGCCGGGGCCGGACCGGCGGCCCAGGGTCCTGCCTCCCCTGATCCTGCGGCGGGCGGCGACGGTGGGGGTCCGCGCCTTGGACAGCTCAGGCAAACCCCTTGGGGCCGGTTGGGTCTGGGGGGCGACGGCGGATCTGGACCGTTGGGCCGACGGCTGGCTGCCGGCCCGCCGCCTCCTGGCGGTGGGGGAGGGGGGAGCGGTGTCGGTGCCGCGGGCCCCTGGGGAGGTGCTGAGCTACACGTTGGTGGGTCGGACGGGTCGAGGGGCGGCGATGGAGTCCCGGCCCGGGGTGGTGGGTTCGAAGGTCCAGCTGCGGCTCCCGGCCGCCGCGGAGCAGCGGCGTCGGACGGTCCGGGTCGCCGACGCCGATGGCCGCCCCTCCGCCGCCGTGTGGGTGCACGGCGGCGCCGCCGCCTGGCCGATGGGGGTCACCGGCGCCGACGGGGCCCTCAGCCTGGCGGTCCCACGGGGGCGCGCCCTGCCCCTCTTGCTGGCGGCCGAGGGGGGACGGGAGGCGCGGGCCTTGTTGGAGGTCCCCGCCGAGGGGCCCGACGCCGGTCCGATGCAGATCCGCCTGCCCCGGAGCCGATCCGTCGCGGTTCGGGTGACCGACTCCGGCGCCGGGCCGCTGGCGGGGGCGGTGGTGTGGTCCGGCGGCGATCCGGGGATCTGGGCCGTCACCGACGTACGAGGTCGGGCCAGCCTGGAGCTCCCGGGGGACGACGGGTCGACGTTCCAGGTGGAGGCGGAGGGGTACGCCCCGGGCCGTTTCGCGGCGCCTTCGGACGGGACTTTGGACGTAGCCCTCCAGAGGGACGTGGTCCTCCAGAGGACGGTGACCCTCTCGGGCAAGGTGGTCGATCCCGACGAGCGCCCGCTCGACGGCGTCCATCTCGCGGCGTTTCCGTCCTCGGACCCGTCCGCGGCGGGAAGGGGCCCTGGGGATAGCGTCGACGTGGAGCCGTTTCGATTCGATCCCGCCGACGGGCGGGCGCAGAGCGGCCCGAAGGGACAGCTCGTCCTCGGGGACCTGGTTCCGGGGCGGGCGTATCGGATCGCCGTGACGAGGGCCGGATTCGCACCGGCGCGGATCGATCTTCGGGCCCCGAGCGCCCCGCGGTCCGGTATGGAGGTGGTCCTGCGTCCCGATCGGGTGGTCTACGGCCGGGTGGTGGACCTCGACGACCGCCCGGTCGAAGGGGCGGTGGTGGTCCTGGGGCGGGCCGGCGGTCCGCGGCCTGTCCAGGCCCCGGAGCCGGCCCCCGAGGGTCGGGGGCGATTTCGGGCGGTCACCGACGGCGAGGGGCGCTTCTCCGGCCTCCGTGCACCCGCGGCGGTTGTGGACGCGTCGGTCTTCGGCGCGGGATTCGTCCCCAACCATGTCCGGGGTCTGGAGATTCCGGCGGTTCCCGAAGCCGATCTCGGGACCCTCGTCATGCGGCCGGGGGTCGGTCTCGGGGGGCGGGTCTACGGGGCCGACGGCGAAGGGCTCGGGGGCGTCCGTGTCCATCTGCTCCGGACCGAAGAGGCCCTGGACCATTTGATGGGGGACGGCGCGGAGCGGGTGGCCCGCCGGCGGCCGGAGGCGGAAACCGCCGAGGACGGCTCCTTCCGGGTCGGCGAGCTGCGGCCCGGGGAGCGGCTCCACGCTCTCTTCCTGGGTGCTGGCCACCGGGCCGCCTGGGTGCGGCACCTAGAAGTCCCGACCGCCGACCTGACGGTGCGACTGGAACCGGCGGTGGCGGTGGGGGGACGGGTGGTGGACGGGGCCGGAGAGGGAATCGCCGGCGCCAGCGTCGTGCTGTCGTGGCGGGAGCCGGTGGCGGAGGGCCTCCCCCCCAGCACCGCCCGGGTCGACGAGCGGGAGGCGTGGACCGAGGAGGACGGGACGTTCCGTTTCGATGACGCCGCCCCCGGACCGGCCACCCTCGAGGTCTGGGCGACGGGCTGGGTCCGCCCGGAGCCCCTCGACCTCGTGCTCGAAGAAGGGGTCGCGGAGGACGATCTGAGGATCCAGCTCGACGCCGGGGCGGTGCTGGAGGGTAGGGTCCAGACCGCTTCCGGCGACGGCCTCGACGGGGCCCTCGTGCGCTCCGGCGGCGCCCGGGGGCGTTCCGACGCCGACGGCCTCTACCGAATCGACGGGGTCCCCCTCGGGGACGGGGCGGTGGAGGTCCTGCATCCCCTCCACGGTCGCCGGGACGCAGAGCTGGAGATCGAGGCGGGGGTCAACGTCCACGACGTCACCTTCCCCGACGGCCTGTGGATCCGCGGCGTGGTGGTGGACGGCGTCGGCGAACCCGTCCCGGGGGCCTGGATCCAGCTCCGCGGGGCGTCGATGGAGAACCCGCGGCACCAGGACCTTCGGACCGACGGGGCCGGGGCCTTCGAGCTCGGGCCCCTGGCGGAGGGCCGCTACGTGGTGGAGCTGGACAAACCTGGCTACTCCGGCCGGCCGCGGACTACGGAGGTGGACCTCGAGGGTGCGGCGGTGGAGGACCTGCGGCTGACCATGGTGGCGGGGGCGGTGGTCCGCGGACGGATCCTGGGGCTCGACGAAGACCGCCTGGCGGAGGTTTCGGTGGAGGCGGATGCTCCGGGGGAGCGCTCCCGCCACGGACGGGTGGACTACCGCGGCTCCTTCGAGGTCCGGGATCTGGCCCCCGGCCCCTGGCGCCGGCGGGCCCCCCCCCGGGGGGGGGGCGGGCGGGCGCGGGCCCGCCTGACCCTTCCCCCGGGTTTGGGGGAAGCGGAGGTGGACCTGGTGTTCGATCGGGGTCTACGGCTCGACGGCCGGGTTCTGGAGGACGGGGAGCCGGTGCCCGGGGCCTCGGTGACCCTCCGGGGACTCGGTCTGGCGGTGGACCGGACGGTGACCACGGACCGGGACGGCGCCTTCCAGCTCCAAGACCTCTCGGCGGGGCGCTACGCCGTCGAGATGGTCCACGCCCGCCGCCATCTGGTCCACAACCAGACCCTGGAGCTGGTGAGCGATCGTCAGCTCGACATCGACCTGCGTCCCGCCCGGGTGTCCGGCCGGGTCAGGGTCGCCGGCGACGGGAGCCCCCTGGGGGACGCCGTCGTCCTGCTGGAGCGTCTGGCGGAGGGCGGCGGAGAGGGGAGCCTGTCCACCGTCGGCACCGCTGAAGACGGGTTCTACGCCTTCCCCCGGGTGCCTTCGGGGACCTACCGCCTGGGGTTGTCGCGGGACGGCTACTCCGTGGAGGCCCGGGAGCTGACGGTGGAGCCGTCGGCGAGGCTCGACGGCGTCGATCTCGAAGCGGTCCCCAACGCCGGCCTGCGGCTGCGGATCGAGAGCCCGTCGCCGCCGCCGCGGGTGACGGTGGCGGTGCTATCGCCCCAGGGGGCGGTGGTCCGCCGGGAGTTCCGGGCCGTGGGGGCGCAGGGGGAGGTGGATCTGGCCACGGTCCCTGCGGGCCGCTGGAGGCTGCTGCTGTCGGCGCCGGGCCACGGCCCCGAGTCCATCGACGTCGCCGTTCCAGAGGGCGCCGCGGCGGACCCGGTGACGGTGCGGCTGCGGCCGGCGTCCCGGGTGCGGGTCCTCGTTCCCGACCTCGCCGCCTCCGACGCCATCGCCACCCTCAGTCTCCGGGACGCCGCCGGCAACCCCTTCCGATCCCTCGACGCCCTGGCGGTGCCCCGCGGGTCATGGCCCGTGGTGGCGGGCCGGGCGCTCCTGGACGGCGTTCCGGCGGGCTCATGGTCCCTGGTGGCGCGGACCGACGACGGCGCCGCCTGGACCGGCTCCTTGGAGGTCGGCGGCGGTGGCGACGTAACGGTGGAGCTAAGGTGAGGGCGCTGCCGCGGTCCTCCGTTCCAGGGAATGGATCCCCGGGATTGGCCGTAGGGGGACCATGTCGAGGAGCACCGAACCGCCTGCGCCCGTCGCCTTCGGGGACGTGGTGGATACCGATCGGTTCCGCCGCGTCTTCGTCCTCGGCCTCGGACTCTTCGTGCTGAACAAATTCGTCCTGCGGCCGTGGGTCATCGAGAGGTTTCCGGAAGGCGTTGCGGCTCTGGTGGTTGGATCACTGCCCAACGCGGTGGAGGCGGTCCTCGGGACGTTGATCCTCTCGGTCTTCGGTTTCCGGTTGCGGTCGGGATGGCCCGGCCGGTTTCGAAACCTCTCCGACGGGGCGCTGATCGCCGCCGCGACGACCGTCGCGGGGGTCTACGCGGTGACCCAGGAGCTGAAGTTCCACAACCTCGGCGGTCGCAACGTCTACGATCCCAACGATGTCGCGGCGTCGCTCCTGGGGCTGGCCGTCGCCGCGGCGTGGATCGTCCCCTGGGTGCGGCGGGGCGGAGATTCCTAGCGATCGTCGTCGCTGTCGGTCAGCTGCCGCTCCAGGTAGTCCGCCAGGGTCCGGGCGATGGCCCGTTTGCCCCGCATACGCTGGGGCTCGCGGTCGCGGGTCACCAGCCAGGCCACCTGGGGACCCCCCACCTCGGTCTCCTCGCCGCGGTTGGCGATGACCGTGTCGTAGGTTTCGAGGCGGCCCCGCGCGATGTCCATGAGCTCGTCGTGGCTGACGTTCTCTTGGTACTTGAACGTCACCATGTGGAGGCCGGGGTGCCGTTCCCGCACTTCGCCGATCACCTTCTCGGTGGGCTCCAGCTCCAGGGTGAGGGTCTTGCCGCTGGGGATCTTGCCGGCCTGGACTTCTTTGGGTCGGTAGTCGGCGACGGCGGCGGAGAAAATGGCGGCCTCGAAGGGCTGGCCGTCCTCCAGGGAGCCGTGGACCCCGTCGCGGTACTCGTCGTAGGTGCGGGCGACCCGGTGGGGCAGGTGGGCGGGGGGCTGGAGGGCGCCGTCGCCGTGCACCAGAAGGACGTCGGCGCCCCGCATATAGAGCTCTTCGGCCATGCGGATGCCGAGTTTGCCGCGGAAGCGGTTGACGATGCGGCGGACGTTGTCGATCGGCACCGGCGTCGGACCGCCGGTCACCAGGAACCTGCGGCCCCGGAGGGGGGACCTGCTGATGGCGCGGGCGACTTCGGAGATCAACACCTCGTCGGTGGGGATGTTGTGCTTGCCGTAGTCCTCCCGCGGCGGGATGATCCGCACCCCCATGCCGTGGAGGCGGCGCAGCGACTCGGTGAGCAGGCTGTTGTGCATGGAGCCGTGCATGGTGGGGGTGAGGAGCACCGAGCACTCCCCCTGCTCCATGCGCCCCAGGGCGGAAGCGAGGGTGGAGGTGACGGTGCCGTCGGCGATGCCGTGGGCCATCTTGTTGATGGTGTTGTACGTCGCCTGGGGCAGGAGGTAGGCGTCGAAGGGGGCGGAGTCGGAGAGATGCTCAGCGTCGGCCGACAGGCGCTTCACCACCTGTCGGTGGGTGCTCCATTCGAGGGCGTCTTCGGTGACGTAGCGCAGGGCGTCTTCGGTCACGAAGGCCACCACCTCCGCCCCCTGCTTGCGCAGGCTGCGGGCGAGGAGCGGGATCTTCATCGCGGCGATGCCGCCGCAGATCATCAGCGCGACGCGCTTTCCCACCAGGTGATGTCCCTCGGAGCGGACATCGTGGTCCCCGAGGTCCGAGGGGGGCGGCGGTGAGAAATCCCAGTCGTCGGGGGTGGTCGGGCTCATGGGGCAGGTTCTCCGTTTGGGCGGTGGGGATTGGTTTCGAAGGGGTACCGCGTCACCAGCGGCTGCCGCCGGATCGACTGCGGCCGAAGCTGGAGCCGCCGGAGCGGCTTCTGCGGGGTGGCCGCGGTCTACGGGAGGGCCACGAGCGCCGCGACGTGCCGAAGCTCGACGACGACGCCGTGCTGGTGGACCAGGATCGGCTCGGGGCCGCCGGGGCTGCCGCGGCCGCGGCGGCGGCCCGGCGGCGGGCTTCCTCCTGGGCCCTCAGCTGGGCGAGGCGAAGGCGCTCCGCCTGCTCCCGCTCGCGGGCGGTGCGGTGGGCGGCGCCGGCTTCCTCCCGCACCGCCTCGGCGGCTTTGCGGGCGAGGTCCGCCACGGATTCCCAGGCCTTGCCGGCGGCGGCGTCGCGGGCGTCGGCGAGGAGCCGGCGGCCGCGCTGGCAGTCGACGACGACGCCGTAGCCGTGGCTCCGACCGTCTTCCTGGCGCAGCAGGGCTTCGGCGGTGGCCAGCTCCCGTTCGGCGGTGGCGATGGCGTCGGCCTCGGAGCTCCAGAGCTCCGCGGCGTGGGCTAGGCTCTGCTCCGCGTCCCGGCCCCGATGGAGGAGCTGGCGTCCGCCTGATCCGGCCCCGCCGGAGGCGCCGTCGGAAGCCAGATCCGAACGCCAGGATTCGATCTTGGCCGCCGCGTCTCGGATGGCGCGCTCCACGTGGTCCCGGTCCCGTCGCTCGGTGCGGGCCCGCCGCAGGAGCCCGTCCGCCCGCTCCGCCAGCTCGGTTTCCAAGGTCCGGCATTGGGCGAGGTCGGCGATGTCCGCCTCGGCCTCCGACGCCAGGTGCCGCAGGGCTGCGCCCATGGCCTCCAGGTCGGCCTCCAAGGTGAGCCAGTTGGGGCGCGGGGCGTCAGCCTTCCCGAAGAGCTCGTCGGCGTCTTGGACGGCGACGCCGCAGCGTTCCGACAGGTCCCGGGCCACCCCCGCCTCGGACGCCAACCCCCGCACTCGGTCCTGCAGGTCGCGGCAGGTCTGCACCCCCGCGACGGCGATCCCCCGGGCCTCGTCGAGGGTCCTTTGGATGGTATCGACGGCGTCCAGCAGGGCGGCGCCGTCCGCCACCAGGGTGGCGCAGGTGTCGAGGTCCGCGAGGGCGGAGAGATAGCGTTGGGACCCGTGGTCCTCGCGGATGTGGTCTGTCCATTCGCCGATTTGGCCAAGGATGTCGTCGAGCTCCTCGAGGTTGTCGGCTTCGGCGCCGTAGGCTTCGGCGGCGTGGTCTTCCGCGAGGCCTTCGAGGGTGACCCGGGCGGCGGGGATCCGATCCCGCAGGGCCGCCGCGTCCGCCTCCACCCGCGCCACGGCGGGGGGGACTCCGTCGCGGGCGCCTTCGACGGCGAGGAGTTGCTCCTCGAGCTCCCCTAGGCCGCTGCGCAGGGACCCGAGGTGCTTGGCCCCCTCGGCCTCCCGGCCTTCGGCGACGGACCGTTCCACCAACTCCGCCTCTTCGAGGCCGCGGTCGAGCCGCAGGTCCGGCTGGAAGCCCGGCTCGGCGCAGCGGAACCCGGCCCCCCGCAGCTCGTCGAGGCGACGGCGGAGGTGCAGGCCTAGCTCGGTGATCGGCCCCCGCAATTCGTCGATGGTGGAGTTCCCCAGCTCGACCACCTCGGCGAGCTCGCTTAGATCGGCGGTTGTGGCGTCCAGCAGGCGAACTGCCCGGACGGGGTCGGAGAGGAGGGAGGCGGCCCGATCCCGCCCGTCGAGCAGGGGGGCGAGGCGGTCGGTGCCCGGGGCGGTGGGGAGGCCGAGCTCCCCGCGCCGGGAGCACGCGGCTGTGGCGGCTGTGGCGGCGCCGTCGGCCGCCTCGACCCGGTCGCGGAACCGCTGGTCCACCTCGGTGACCCGGTCGAGGGCTTCGAGGGCATTGCCGTAGGCGCCGTCCAGGTCCTCCAGAAGGCTGTGGGCGGTGCCCTCGTAGTGCTCGGTGAGGGGACGGAAGATCCTCCGGTGGTCGGGGGTGTCTGGGGGCGGCTCGCCGGTGTCGAAGCGGACCGGCGTCTCCCGAAGGGATGTGAACGCCTTGTCGAAGGGCTCGGCGCCGAACCCCCGGGCGTGGGCGACGTCGTGCTCGGCGCTGCGCAGCAGCTCGAAGGCTTTGGAGTACAGCAGGTAAACCCGGTTGACGGCGTCGGCGCAGGTTTGGTCGAGGTCCTCGCTTTCCCCGTCCCACCGCAGGTTGCGGGTGGAAAAGTAGAGGGGGTATTTGGTCTCCATGGCCAGCAGTCGCTCCGCGGCGTTGCCGATCTTGCCCTGCCATCGTTCGATCTCCTCGTCGGCCCGGGCCTTGGCCCGTCGTCGACGCCGGGAGAGGAAGAAGTACGCCGCCACCGCCAAAAGGCCACCTCCGAAGAGGAGGGCGAGGAGAAGGCTACGCAGGGATGGACCGGATCCCCCCGTGGAGCGACGTTGCTGCGGCGGGGAAGCGCTCTCCCCCGACGCCCCGCCGCGGGCCTCCGCCCGGGTCGCGAGTCGGGCCAGCTCGGCGTCGACGTCCTCCGCCAACGCGCAGAGGGCGTCGGCCATGAAGCCGCTCCTGGCGAAGGGCCCGAAGCGGGACTCGTCGATCACCGAGGAGATGTGGGCGCCTTCGAAGCCGAGGCCCGTCCAGTGGGTCCCGGGGTGGATGGCGATGCCCCGGTTGACGAGGGACAGCACCATCAGGACGTGCCGCTGCGGGTCGAGGTCGGCCCGCCAGGCGCCGTAGAGGGCGTCGGCGTAGGGGACGGCGTCCGAAGCTTCGGGGGACGTCGAGCCGCCGGCGTCGCTGATCTCCACCACCGCGGCGTAGTACCGGGCGCCGGTGGCGGACCGAAGCTCACCGAGGCACTGGCGGAGGGGGTCGTACTCCGGGCCATCGAGGCTGGGTGTCACCGCCGCCTGGGTACCTTGGGGAAGGGTGGGGAAAGGATCCCAGGACTGAGCCCACCCTGCGGATCCCGCGGCGGCGGCGAGCAGGAGCAGGGCGGCGGCGCGGAACGGCTGGGGAAGGTGCATGGGGGCTCCGGTCACGTCGTTGGGCTTCGGGGCTCGACCGTCAGCGGATCCGAACCACCACGAGGGTGATGTCGTCGGTCTGCTCGCCGTCCGCCTTGAAGGACCAGACGTCCCCCAGCAGGGTGTCGCGGATCTCCTTGGCGGTGCGGTCGTGGTGGATGGCACGGAGCCGCTCGCCGAGGCGTTCGGTGCCGTAGAGCTCGCCCCGGCTGTTGACCGTCTCCGCGATGCCGTCGGTGTAGGCCAGGAAGAGGTCGTCGGGCTCGAAGGGGACCTCGATCTGCTCGATGGATCCCGCCAAGGGGGTGCCGAGGGGTAGGGAGCCGGGGCCGATCTCCTCGACCTCACCGGTGGCGGCGACGTAGCGCAGCATCGGCGGGTGACCCGCGGCGGAGACCTGGACCCGCCTGCTCTCCTGGTCGAAGAGGCCGTAGATCATGGTCACGAACTCGCGGCGTCCGGTGGTCTCGCGCACCACCCGATCGAGCTTGCCGAGGACCTCGACCGGTTCGGAGGGGGTTTCCTTGAGCAGGTAGAGGCAGCTGCGGACCCCCGCCAGCAGCAGCCCGCTGGCGACGCCGTGGCCGGCGACGTCCGCCACCACCACCGCCTGCCGAGTCTCGCCGACGCGGAAGAACTCGTAATAGTCGCCCCCCACTTCGCTGGCGGGGATCGAGATTCCGGCGATGTCGAGCCAGGGGGTCGACGGATCGCTCCGCGGCAGCATGCTGAGCTGGATCCGCCGGGCCTGGTCCAGTTCCTCGCGCATGCGCAGCCGCTCCCGGTGGCGCTGGTGCTCGCGACGCCAGACGGTCAGGAAGCCTTGGTAGCGCTTGCGGGTGGCGGACCGGGCGATGGCGAAGACCGCCATCACGAGGGCGCCGTAGCCGATTGCGGCCCCCACGTTCAGCGCCTGGTCCGTGGTGGCGGCCATCACCAGGTCGCGGCCGGTGGTGGAGGCCCAGAGCAGGCCGAGGACGGTGGTCAGGTGGGCCGAGGGTAGCCGGAAAAAGAGCAGCACCAGCGGCAGGAAGAAATCCATCGGGAAGTAGCTCTGGTTCGGGGCGAGCCAGAGGACCTTGATCAGCAGGAGCTGGAGCACCAGGTAGCCGATCAGTAGGGGGCGGAACCGCGTTTCGAGGCGCTTGCGGTCCCGCAGGTAGTGGAAGCCGCGGATCATGACCAGCGTGGCCACCGGCACCACCAGGCGCCAATACTCCCCTTCGGCGGCGAGGACCAGGGCCGCGAGGATCGCCGCTACCGTCAGCAGCCCCGACATGCGGAACAGCACGGCCTGGTTGAGATCGTCGAAAAAGGCCCGCACCGCCCGCTGCTCGGGCAGCTGGATCAGCTCGTCGAGGGTGCGTTTGCGGCTGGAGTCCACCGGAGGATGGTAGCCGAACTATTGCGGCCGAACCAGGGGGGCGGGGCCGGCTCAGCGCTCATCGCGGGCGTAGGCCGTGGCCAATGCGTCCGCGTATTCGTTCCAGAGGGATCCGGCGTGGGCCTTGATCCATACGAGCTCCACCCCGGGGCGCTTCAGGGAAAGCTCGTAGGCCCTGCGCACCAACTCGAGGTTCTCCACGGGGCCGGTCTTGCGACGCCAGCCGAGGCGCTTCCATCCGGCGGCCCACTCGTTGATCGTCCGGACGCAGAGGTTGCTGTCGCTGTACACCTTGACCTTAGCGTCGACGGGCAGCATCTCGTAGGCGGCGATCAGGGCTTGGAGCTCCATCCGATTGTTGGTGGTGTCGGCGTCGTGGCCGTTTCGCTCCTCGAGGATCTCGCCGTCTTTGACGTGGACCACCCCCCAGCCCCCGGGGCCGGGGTTCCCGGTGCAGGCGCCGTCGGTGAAGACCCCGTCCTGGGGCCCGCCGCTGTACTTCGCGAGCACCTGCGCGGTGGTCAGGTTCTCCTCCCGGGTCTTCTTCCGGGGGCGTCGGCCCTTGGCCTTCGATCCGCCCCTGCCTTTCCCTCGGCCTTTTCTGCCGCCGGGTTTGGCGGCGTCTTTACACGGGAAGCACTGCGCGGGTTCCCAGCCCGGGTACCGGGCCAGGATCTCGGATTTGACCGAGAACGGCTTGCCACACGTTTTGCACTCGAAGGATCGGCTGACCATGGGAGCTCCGTGGTAAATCGTCGCGGGCCGCGGACTTTACCAGCCCGGAGCCGCGCCGTGGCCTCCTGGGCCTCGATCTTCGTAGGGGCGAGGTCAGCGGTCGGCGACCGCCGCGAGATCGGGGCGCCGCAGGTGGTGGTCGGTGGCCCGCTGGTAGGCCCCGGCGACGGCGATCAGGGCGTTCTCACCGAATAGGCCGCCGGTGAAGGTGATCGACGTCGGCGTGCCGTCCTCGCGGAACCCGTTGGGGACGACGATGGCGGGGTGACCGGTGAGGTTGGTGAGCAGGAGGTTGTTGGCGCCGTAGCTGGGGCAGACGAAGACGTCGATCCGTTCCATCAACCTGGCGGTGCGTTCCATGGCGAGGGTCCGCACGCGGTTCGCCTGCACGTATTCCACCGCCGGTATCATCCTCGCCTGCCGGAAGACGTTGGGCCACGCCTGCTGGATCTGGCGCACCAGCTGATCGTCCTTGCCGCTTCGGGTCAGCTCGTCGAAGGCCGCCGCGGCTTCCACCGACAGGACGAAGCCGAGGGCCTCCACCGGCAGGGCGTCGTCCCCCTGGGTAGGCAATTCGACGTCCACCAGGTTGAGGCCGAGGCGTTCCAGGGTCTCCAGCACTTCGAGGTCGTGGGTGCGCCAGGTTTCGTCGGGGCGCTCCTCCTCGAAGGCGGAGCGGACGACGCCGATCCGCAGGGAGCTGGGGTCCAGGTCGCGGCGCCAGCGGAACGGTCGCGGGTGCACCGCCGGGTCTAGGTCGTCGGCGCCGTGGATCGCTTCCAGGACCAGGGCGCAGTCGTCGACGCTGCGGGCAATGGGGCCGAGCTTGTCCATGGACCACGAAAGGGCCATCGCCCCGTGTCGGCTGACGTGTCCGAAGGTGGGGCGAAGCCCGGTGACGCCGCAGCGGGTGCAGGGGGAGACGATGGAGCCCCAGGTCTCGCTGCCGAGGGTGAAACCGGCGAGGCCGGCGGCGGTGGCGGAGGCGGAACCGGCGGAGGAACCGCTGGACCCCTGTTCGAGGTTCCAGGGGTTGCGGGTACGACCGCCGAACCACACGTCCCCCCAGGCGAGGGCGCCGAGGGTCAGCTTGGCGGTCAACACGGCCCCCGCTTCGGTAAGCCGTTGGACCACCGTCGCGTCTTCGTCGATGACCTGGTTCTGGTAGGGGGCGGCCCCCCAGGTGGTGGGGTAGCCCCGGGCCGCCAGCAGGTCCTTGGCGCCCCACGGGATGCCGTGGAGGGGGCCCCGATCGCGACCCGCCGCCAGCTCCCTGTCGGCCCGCCCCGCTTCTTCAAGAGCGCGCTCCCGGGTCGAATGGACGACACATTCCAGCGTCGGCCCCAGCCGCTCCAGGCGTTCGAGGTACAGCTCCGTGAGCTCGGTGGACGTCCTGTCGCCGGACCGAAGGAGGGCCCCGAGCTGGACGACGTCGGCGAAGGGAAGATCGTCCCCGGCGGGTGGGTCGACGGCGGCTCGGCGGTTGGTTTCGCCGGTGGCCCGCGGTTCCTCGGCCGGGGGGAATCTGCCGCCGGCCAGGGGGTCGAAGACCAGCGCCGGGGATACCGAGTTGGCGAGGTCCACCTGCCGGAGGCTGGCGTACTGGTCCCGTAGATTGGCGAGGCCCTCGAGCATCAGGGAACGCTCATCCGCCGTGAGCTCGAGGCCCGCCAAACGCTCCGCGGCCCGGAGGGTTTCGAGGTCGATGGAGGCGTCCGCGGCACCGTCCGACGCGGCCAGGGAGCCGGCGGCGGCGGCACTCCCCAGGAAGGCCAGGAACGCCCGGCGGCTGGTCTCCTGCGCCGGGACGGACGGCTCGGCCCCGTCGTGGGTGTCCGAGGCGCGGGTTGGAACGGCGTCGTGGGAATCGGGGGTCATCGACGGTCTCCTGGACGGGGCCGGTGGCTGGGAAGGCGGCGCGGACGCGAAGTATACGGCCGCCGCCCGGCGCCGGTTGCTCGTCGCCCTGGGTGGGGCGGTCCTTCCCCCGTCGTCGACAGACGAATCGGACAAGGTCGAAGTCGACGGTGCCCCTGGGATAGAATTCGTGCATTCCGAACCGCGGCTTTCCCCACGCGCCGCGGGTCTGCTCAACAACAACGACCGGTGGTGTCACGCCCCCAGCCCCGCCGGTGATCGGATCCCATGGCTACCGACCCGCGCATCGATACCGGTACCCGTCGTCAGCTCTCCGCCGACGACCGCCTCGACCTGAGCTTCGACAAGTTCGCCGCCTTCGTCGACGAGTACAGCTCCCAGATTTCCTTGAGCGGACTGTTCGTACCCACCGAGGACCCCCGCCCGGTGGGTTCGGTGGTGGCGTTCGACTTCCGGCTGACGGACGGCTACCGGCTGCTGCACGGCCTGGGGGAGGTCGTCTGGGCACGGCCCGTCGACGCCGCGGCGTCCGGCACCCCCGGCATGGGGCTGCGCTTCCTCAATCTCGACGAGAGCGGGAGGGAACTGGTCCTCAAGCTCCTGGAGGAGCAGGTCAAGAGCGGAGGCGCCCCCTTCGAGGTGGGTGAGGTGCCGACCGGCGCCTCGTCGACGCCTCCGCCTCCGGAAGCCGCCGTGGGGAGCACCCCGCCGGCTCCGGAGCCGACGCCCGAAATGGCGACCTCAGGCGAGCAGCTCTCCCTGGTGGACATTTCCGAAGATCAAACCCTGATCGGTAGCCGAGCGGTGGATCCCGGGTCCGCGGATCCCGGGCAGGCCAGCGCGGCGGAGGTCGTCGCCCCGACGGAGGTCGCCCCAGTGGCGGCGCCGTCCGCCGGCCCCACCCCCAGCGGCAGCTTCGACGCGCCGTGGGGGCAGAACCTGCCCGAGGTGCCTTTCGAGATTCTCGACGAGGCGGAGACCGCCGCGGCCGACGGCGGACCGTCGCCGGTCGCCGAGGTGGAGGGTGTCGCCGTCGAAACCGCGGCCCCAGCAACCCAAGATGTTCCGCCGCAGGGGGCGTCCTCCCCCGAACCGCCCGACCTGGCCAGCGGGCTCGAGACTTCGCCCCTGCCCGCCGTCGCCATTCCGGAGGTGGAGGGGCCGGATTTCGGCGGTGGTTGGGGTGGCGAAGGGGAGCGGCAGATCGGCTTCGAGCTCGACGGGGCGGAGGAAGCGGCCCCCCCGGTCTTTGCGGTCGAGGGTCTAGCTTCGGAGGACGTGTCCGCCGAGGATCCTACGTTGGTGGAATCGACCCCCCTGGTTGCCCAGCCTTCTTCCCCCGAGCCGCCTTCCGCCGAAGCGGCCGCCTCGGCTTCGGCGATGGTCCTGCCCACGGACCCGTCGATCGGGGATCCAGAGCTGGACGAGACCGACTTCGACCTCGCCGGCACTCTGGAGGAAGGGCAAGCTCCCCCCGAGGCGGCGCCGGATGTCCACGCCGTGGGGCCGCGGACCTCGGTCCGCGCCGAGGACGTCGTCGATGCTGCGCCGGCCCAGGTCGCCCCCCCGGCAGAACCGGTTCCGACCTTCGCCGCGGATCCGCCGTCCGCCGATCCGCTTACCGTCCCCGCGCCGTCCGCCGACTCCGAGCTGGCGGGCTTCGACACCCAGCGCACGGACCTCGGTTCGGAGGCCCCCCAACCTGAGGCCCTCTCGGTCCCACCCGCCGTGCCCCCGGCGGCGTTGGCGATGTCCGCGGCAGCGGCGGATTCCGCCGGCGACGTCGTGGCGATCGACCCGGCTCCGCCGGCGGACTCCGTTGGATCGATGGAGGCGCCGGCCTCCACCGGGCTGTTCGGCACCCAATCCGATGCCTTCGGGGCGGAGCCCGCGGGGACGCCGGAGGGGGAGGGGAACGAATGGCCCCCCAGCGACTCGGACCCGTGGCTGGTGGAAGAGGAGAAGTCCCCGGGGTTCTTGGGCAGGCTGCGGACCGGGGCGGGGAGGTCTCGCCTGCCGGTGGTGTTGCTGATCGTGCTGATGGCCCTGCTGGGTGCCGCCTTCGTCTTCCGGGATACCCTGGCCGGATTGGTGGGCCTCGGAGACGACGCTGAGCCGGCGCCCCGCCAGGCGGCGTTGCAAGGGGAAGATGTCGGCGGACCGGGCCCCGGGGCGGCGGCCGGAGGGGACACCTCCGAGGATTCCACGCTACGCGAACCGGTTCTAGACGACGGCGGATCGTCCCCCGACGGGGGTTCGGTCGGCAATGATCCGGCCCAGCCCGATCTGGCACTATCGGATGAGGTCGCGGTGGATGAGGTTTCGCCCGATCCTGCCGAGGCCGACCCGGCCCCTATTGATGCCGGCCCTCCGGCGGATCTCGCCGACGCCCTGGCGGGGGAGCCGGTGGAGCTCGACGGAGGCACCGAACCGGCCGCTCCGCCACCGGCCGAGCCGCGGGCCATCCGTCGGCCGGCACCCACGACGGCTCCTGCGTCGCCCCCTCGGTCGTCGGCCCGCCGAGTCCAGCAGGTCGAATGGAATCGCGCCGACGGAGGGACGGTGGTCTGGATCCGCACGGACGGTCGGCCCCGCGCCGCCCAATTGGAGCACGACGTGCTCGCCTGGGCCCCCGACCGCGAACGGGTGAAGCTTTTGGGTTTCGAGAACTTCCGCCAAGCCCGGGTCGACGTCGGCACCCCCGAGCTGTCCCGCATTCGGATCGGCCACCACCCCGGAGACGAGCTTCACCTCGTCTTCGACCTCGCAGCGGGCGGTGCCCACATCGCCTCCGTCGAAGATGCCGACGGCGGGGTCCGGGTACTGCTGAAGCGCTGAGGAGGGCGGCGGAGGCTTCTCTCCGCCGTCCCCTTCAGGATCCCTGCCGGGACCGCAGGCGTTCTAACAGCCCTTCGTCCACCCGCGCCTTGACCGTGCGTCGGTCGAGTCCCAAGCGGCGGGCCGCCTCGACGTAGCTGCCGGTCTGCGCGTAGACGAGGGTGCAGTAGCGGGCGAGCATCGTATCGGCATCCGTCCGGCCGCCCACGAAGTCGTCTCCCAAGCTCTGTTCGGCGCCGCGGGGTCTCCCGGAGGGGCGGTACTCCCCGCGGACCAGCACGTTGCGGACGCACTGCTCGAGCTCCCTGACGTTGCCGGGCCAGGCATAGTCCGCCGGCAGGCCCCGGTGGATCCAGTCGAGGGTCTCCTCCGTGAGGCGTTCAGCCTCCTCCGGCCCCGCAAGCTTTTCCGCCAAGAGGCCCACCAGGCGGGCCAGCTCGTCCCCCGCGTCGCGGAGCTGCTCGGCCAGGGACGGCGTTTCGACCTGGTCGGAGCACAGGCGGTAGTAGAGGTCTTCGCGGAAGGCCCCCCGCTCCAGCTCGGCCCTGAGGTCCCGGTTGGTGGCGGCCACGACCTTGCCGAGGAATCGGCGGTCGCGGGTCTCGCCGATCCGCTGGAAGGCGCGGGTCTGCAGTACCCGGAGCAGCTTGACCTGGATCGAGAGATCCACCTCTCCGATCTCGTCGAGGAACAGAGTGCCGCAGGGTAGACACTGCTCCAGCCATCCCTCGCGGTCGGCGACGGCTCCGGTGAAGGTGCCTTTGCGATGTCCGAACAGCTCCGACTCGACGAGGGCGGGGGAAAGGGCCGTCAGGTTGACGGCGTGGAAGGTGTCCCGGGGCCGGACCTCGAAGCGCAGGGTCGCAGGATCGAAGGGGATGTAACGGCACAGGCCGATGGCCTTGGCCACCAACTCCTTGCCGGTGCCCGACGGCCCGGTCACCAGGGTGGCGATCTCCCCCATGCGACCGAAGAGGGTCCGGGCATAGCGCCGCATGTCGTGGGTGAAGATCGACTGCCAAACCGTCGCCCTCAGCCTCGCGGCCGGCATCGAGCCGCCGAGGATGTCGTGGAAGCAGCGGTCGAAGGCACGGCGGACCTGAAAGCTCAGCGCCAGGAGGTGGGAGGGGTCCAGTCGGTGGGAGCTGGGGACCTGGGGCAGGGCGAGGAAGTGGCCGAGATCGCGCTGGAACTCGTCGGCGAAGTGGACCCGCTGGACCGGGTCGCCCTGGGCAAGATCCAGCAGATGCCGCTCATACTTCTGGTAAAGGCGGTAGAAGACCAGGTCGCGGTAGAGGTCCAGGTCCTCGCCCTCGGGGGAGGCACCCGCCAGTAGCCTGCGCCGGGCTTCTTCCGCCAGCGCTTTGGCCCGTTCCGCCAGTCGCACGACGTTGGTGTTCGGCGGCTCGAAGGCTTCGCTGCGGTGCCATACGGACCCGAGGTCGACGAAGGCGGGGCCCAGGGCGGTCCGTTCGAGCTCGATGCGCTCGGTCAGGAAGGGATTGCAGAAGGCGAGCTGGCCGATCGCCGCCGCGGCCGGGCGTTCGTCACTGTGCAGGAGGACCACGGACGGACTCTACGGAGGGGCCGTCCCCCCGTCAAGCGAGGCCGTGGGTCCCCGACGGTGCAGCGGCCTACACCGCCGGGGAAGGGCTCAGGAGGGGAGTCGGAAGGCCGCCATCTCCTCGCCGTTGCGCACCAGCAGGATGTCGTCCACCAAGGCGGGGTGGTTCCAGGTCTTTCCGTCGATGGCGGGATGCTCCGCCACCGCCTCGAAACCGTCAGGCTTGGCCGAGACCAGGATCAAGCGCCCCTTCTCGGAGACCACCAGCAGGAGGTCCTGGTCCGCCAGGAGGAGGAGCTGTCCGCTGCCGTAGCGACCACCCTTCCAGTTGCGCTCCCCGGTCTCGACGTCGATGCTGGCCATCAGGCTGCCGTCGAAGCCGTAGGCGTGGCCACCGTGGACTACGAAGTCGCTGAGATAGGGCTTGAGGCGGATGGACTCCCAGCGTTCTTCGGTCCCCCAGCCTTCGGCGGAGGCCGCGACCGCCACCCGGCGCAGGCCCTTACCTTCGCCGTCGCTGAACAGGAACTCACCGCCGCCGAGCTGGGCCGGCTGAACAATTCGGGCGGAGTTCGACGGCAAGGGGTGGGACCACAGGGGTCTTCCGTCGTCCGGCGATACCGCGGTGGCGCCGATGCCGTTCATCAGGACAATCTGCCGAACCCCCCCGAGGGTCAGCGCGTGGGGGGAGCTATAGCCGTACTTTCCGTCCTCGCCGAACCACCGGGGCTCGCCGCTGGCTCGATCGTAGGCGACGAGCTGGCCCTCCGCGGCCACCAGCACCAGGTCGTCCACCAGGAGGGGGGAGCTGGAGAAGCCGAAGTAGGGAACTTCGCGGCCCGCGTCGGTGGCCACGTCGCGGGTCCAGATCCGCGAGCCATCGGCGGCGTCCAGGGCATTGAGGACGCCGGTGGCGCCGAAGGTGTAGACCCGCCCGTCCGCCACCGTCGGGGTGGAGCGCGGGCCGGCGCCGGCGTTGGACTCCCAGAACTTGGCGGCGTCGCGGTGACGCCACACCGGCTCTCCGGTGTCGAGGCGATGGCAGCTCACGACTTCGTCGTCCCCCCGCTGTTCCTGGGTGTAGAAGACGTCCCCCGCCACCGCGAAGGAGGACCACCCGGGGCCGACCTCGCGGCGCCAGAGCTCCACCGGGGGGGAGGTGTCCCAGTCGGTTCGAAAGCCGGTGCCGCGCACCACGCCATCCCGCCCGTCGCCGCGGAAGCCCGACCACCGGGCACCCAGGTCGCCGACGTTGCCGGCGCCGGCGGGGGCGATATCGCCCTCGTCGGCCAGTGCCTGCGCCCGGTCCGGGGACCAGCGCCAAGCAAACTCGGAGTCGGCGTCGGAGGTCATGCCTTCGGTCTTGAGGACGGCGAGGGAACCGCAGGCCAGCACCATGAACAGCCCGAGGACGGCGAGGCGGATTCCGGTGGACGCTCCTCCGGCCCGCAGGCGACGGCTCGCCACCGCCCAGGCGACGAACGCCAGGCTGACCACCGGGATCACATAGATCCAGTACATCATCCCCATCATTCCTTTGGCGATGGAGGGGTGGATTCCCTGGAAGGTTGCGGCCACCGCCGCCACCGTGAGACCGAAGGCCCCCACCCGTTCGGCCGCCGGCGCCCTGCTGAACAGGAGCCACCACAGGGCGATCACCAGGCCGAGGGCGAGGCCCCCCAGCACGCCGGCGGCGAGGGCTTGCGGAAAGAACTGGGGCACCACGAAGCGCCCGGCCCACTGGATCGCCACCGCGATCAACCCCGGCCACAGACGGAGGGGAGGCGAGGTGGTGGAGGTAGGGGGTGGGACACGTGACATGGAAACTCTCCTTTGCGGGGCGAAGGTCAGAGGACTGCGGGCAAGTTTGGCGTCCTGGGATTTGTTCGACGCATGACCCTACGCCGGAGACCTTGGGGTGTTACGGAGGCGGCGTCGCCAATCGGAACTCTCCGCGGGGTGGCCGTCGGACTCGGCTCCTCCGGGTCGGCGGGAGACCGGGTTGCGGACGCCGGCTCCCTCTGCACCGCAGGGGAACTTGACGGCGGTGGTGCCCCCGAGGGCCTCGGAGGTCGTTGGGGGCGCCGAAACGGGGGAGTTGACGCTCAGGAGGATGGAGATGTAGAATGGCGGTAATGAAGCGTAAGGCTAGCGGGGCGAAGGAAAATCGTCGAGAATCAAGTTTCCGAGTCCAAGCAAGGCAGAAAGCGTCCCGAGTTGAGAACTCCAAGATAAAGAGAAAATTCAAACTAAAAGAGACGATCGTTCAAGCGGTGTCTAAAGTAGAGGATTTTCTGTTTCAAAGAGATCTCGATCTGGCGAGCAACGGTCACCCCCGGGGCTTGTAAATTCCGAAAGAATCAGTAGAATCACGCGCCATGGTCACAGTAGAAAGGGAAATTGATCGGATCTTGACACTGCTTCGTAACAAGATCCGGGAGCAGGGTTTCACTCAGCTCGAAGTTCAAGACGCGCTGTCTTGGGGTCGGAGCTACATCAGTCAGCTGCTGACCAAGCAGAAGTCATTGCGGGTCGAGCAGGTGCTCAAGATCCTCAATGTGATCGCCATCAACCCTGCGGATTTCTTCGCGGAGCTCTACAGGTTCCCCATCGGGGAAGGCGGAGACTACTCAAATCAGGGCGTCGGGCGAGCTCCGCTCAACCCGAGCGTGGTCTCCGAAGGGCCTGCGCCGGTGGTCGACCCGAACCTTCGGGAAACCCGCGCCCTGATGCGGGCCCTCGTTCAGGTGCTGACGGAGAAGAACCTTCTCGGCGCCGACGAGCTCACCCAGGCGGTGCGGTCCCACGATCCCGGGACTCCGTTCGACCTCGGTGCGCTGATGAACGAAGACGATCCGTCGTTCTAGGGGCCCGTCGGCTCGGCTCGGTCTGGGCGGCTCTGGCGCTGCTTTGTCCCTCGGGCGTGGCCGCCGGATCCGGTCGCAGTTCGCTTCAAGGCATCGGTTCGTGAGCCTGGTCCAATGCTCCGTGAAGCTTGGCCGCCAGCTCCTTGCGATCTGCCGCGGCGATGGGTTCGTCGGCGAAGCGCACGACGGCTTCGAACCAGGGTAGGACGATCAGCCGCTTGAAGTGGGGGAAGAACGCCTCATCCCCCCACCAGCACACCGAGCGACTGGGGGGCGGTTCCCCGTCCGGGGTCGTATAGGTGATGTTGGCGTAGTGGACGGGCATGCCGCGGCGGGCGGCGAGGTCGAGGATCGACGGCTTCAGGGGCAGGATGCAGTCGCCTTTGCCGCTGGTGCCTTCGGGGAAGAGGACGACTCCGAGGTTTCGTGCCAAGGAGGCGTCGACCTCTGTGATCACCCGCAGGAGATCCCGTTTGCGTCCCCGGTCGATGAAGATCGTGTCTGCGACCCGGAAGGCCCGTCCGATGAGGGGCCAGCCTGCGAGGTCCGCCTTGGCCACGAAGGATCCGTGAATGCCGCTAGCGAGAAGGGGGATGTCGACATAGCTGACGTGGTTGGACACTAGGAAGAAAGGGCCCACGGGGGGTTTGCCCTCGACGCGGACCCGAGCTCCGAATCCGCGGCACATGCCCCGTGCCCAAAACCGGAAGACCCGATTCCGCCACCGGAGGTGAAAGCTCGGAGCGGCGGACCGCAGGGGCAGTAAAAGGAGCACGCCGAGGTAGCTGAGGAACGTCACGAGGACGAGGAGCACGGTGCGCAGTCCGGCACGGGGCAGGGTGATCAACGGCGGGATCTCCGAAGCGTATCGGGGGGCGATTCGAGAAGTGGGGGGAGCGTCGGGGCGGTCGAGACCCTAGCACGACGGCGCTTTCCTGAAGAGTAGGTAGAGGTTGTCTTCGCCGCTGGGGCCATCGCTCAGGAATCGGTCCACCAGGGTCGCCCCAAGGGACTTCAGGTGCTCCGTCAAGCGTTGGACTTCGTTGTCGCTGGGGAAGTGGCAGTAGCGGGGGACCGAGGGGTCCCCGGACCAGTCGAGGAGGTGGTCCCCCGGCTCGAGCTCCCCTTCGTCGACCACCGGAAGACCGGCCTTCCCGCAGGCCGCTGCGTAGGTTCCCCAGGGCACCCTCCGTTTGCCGAATCTAGGCGTCCGATCGAGTCGCCATACCGTCGCCGCCAGGAGGCCGGCGGGGGCAAGGCCCCGAAGCAGCCGCGCCAGGAGCTCTCGGCGCCAGGTCTCGCCGGGTATGTGATGTAGGACCCCGAACACCGCCACCAGGGCCTGCGGAGTGGCGAGGGAAAGGGGCTCCCGGCCGGAGGCGACGTCGCCGAGGACCCAGCGGGCCCTAGGCCCTGGACCCGCGGAGGAGCATCGTTGCAGGGATCCCCTGGCCTCGACCAGGAGCCGGAGGCTGGAGTCGATCCCGAGGTAGGGACGGGGCTCTAG
>JBCDIS010000080.1:0-31700 GCA_038748685.1 Acidobacteriota bacterium
CCGCGAACCGGGCCGCTTGTCGATGCCGCGGGGACGTCCAACGGACGCGCTGACCATCCCTAGCAAGATTGCTGCCACAGCCCGAGACACTGCGGCAGGGCTCGATGCCTTGGAACCCACCGCGGCAACGCGCCATTCTGGCACTTCGCCACCCCCGGGCCGCTGGCTTCTCCCCCCGACGCCACCCCGGTCGCCCCGGACGGGTCGCCGGTTTCTCCCCCTGCCCCCAAGCCTTCGAGCGGCGGAGGTCACGGCACCGGCCAGGTTGCGTCCCGACGCGGTTTCCTCTATAGTCTGGCGGCCGGATGCACTTCCGGCGGGGTGGGATTTGGCCCACCCTTTTTGTTGCAGTGAGAATGTCTGACGCGGTGAGACTGTTGCGGTCCGACCGCCAAAATCCGATCCCCGGCCACCGGTCGCCCCATCGGAACCCAAGGCGATCCCGCTCCCCACACCGCGATCCATCCCCTCGATAGACGGGCCCCGCATCGACAACGAGATCCGAAGACGAGCGCTCCGCGCCCCAGCGGCGGCCCCGGAGACGCCCCCGAAGCATGCCTCGTACCGCTAGTCCCCACCATCCCGTCGACGCCGACCTGGAAGCCGAGATCGGAGGCGTCGCCGCAAGCGTCGGCTGCGAACTCCTCCACCTCGAGCTCAAGGGCGGCGCTCTGCGTATTATCCTCGACCGGGAAGACGGCGGCGTGACGTTGGACCATTGCCAGACCGTGTCACGGCAGGTTTCCGCTCTCTTGGACGTCCACGACTTCGGAAAGAAGAAGTACGTCCTAGAGGTGAGCTCTCCGGGCCTCGACCGGGAGCTCTACGGCCCCCGGGACTACCAGCGCTTCTCCGGCAGCCTCGCCCGGGTGACGTTTTACGGCGGCGAGGCGCACCAAAAGCAGACCGTCGTCGGTCGCATGGTCGAGTTCGACGGGGAACGGAACATCCTCACCCTGTTGGAAGAGTCGGCGCGGGAACGTCACGAGATTCCCCTGGCGGACATCCAGGTCGCGCGCCTCGAGATCGAACTATAGGAACCCCACTTCATGCCCAAAGCCCGAGCGAAAACGCCCGAGATCGACCTCATGCAGGTGCTGCAGCAAGTAGCGCGCGAGAAGAACATCGACATGGATCGGTGGATCGCCGCGCTCGAGGACGCCATGGCCTCCGCGGCCAAGAAACAGCACCGCATCAAAGAGCCGGTGCGCGCCCGCTTCGATCCAGCGACCCACAAGTTCGACGCCTTCATCGTCAAGGAAGTTGTCGAAGAGGTCGAAGATCCCCTCGCCCAGTGGGATCTCGAAGAGGCGCGTGAGACCAAACCGGACGCCGAGATCGGGGAGGAGATCCTCACCCCCATTTCGACGGAGGGTCTCGGGCGCATCGCGGCGCAGTCCGCCAAGCAGGTGCTTTACCAGCGGATCCGCGAGGCGGAGCGGGAGAAGATTTACAACGAGTTCATCGATCGCCTCGGCGAGATCGTCAACGGTACGGTGAAGCGTTTCGAGCGCGGCGACATCATCGTCGACCTCGGCCGCACCGAGGCCATCGTGCCCAAGCCCGAGCAGTCGCGGCACGAGCGCTACAGCCAGGGCGAGCGAATCCGCGCCGTCATCGTCGATGTCCACACCCAGCCGAAGGGTCCGCAGATCGTCCTGTCCCGCACGGACCCCCGCCTGCTGGTCAAGCTCTTCGAGATGGAGGTGCCCGAGATCTACGACGGCACGGTGCTGATCAAGAACGCCGTCCGCGCCCCCGGAGAGCGGGCCAAGGTGGCGGTCACCAGCCGCGAACGGGACGTGGATCCGGTGGGCGCCTGCGTCGGTATGAAGGGCTCCCGCGTACAGTCCATCATCCGTGAGCTGCGGGGGGAGAAGATCGACATCATCGAACACTCCGACGACCTCGTGACCTTTGCCCAGAGCGCCCTCGCGCCGGCCAAGATCACCCGCGTTTCGGTGACCCACCACAGCGACGTTCCCCACCTCGACGTCATCGTCGAGGACGAGCAGCTCTCCCTGGCCATCGGCAAGCGCGGTCAGAACGTCCGCCTCGCTTCGGAGCTGATCAACGCCCGGATTGATATCAAGAGCGAGACCGACGTCAAGGACGAGGTCGCGGACGCCCTGGCCCGGATGCTCCAGGACGCCATGGCGGAAAGCGATCTGCCGAGCCTCGACGGCGCCTCCGCGAGCGCCGGGGACGCGGTGGAGTGGGCCGCCGCCCCCGGCCTGGGTGCGAAGGCGGCGATGGCCCTCCAGGAGGCCGGCTACGCCACGTACGGCGACCTTCTCCAAGCCGACATCGAGGCCCTCGAGGACATCGAAGACGTCGGTCCCAAGACCGCCCAGGCCCTCCTCTCGTGGGCCGAGGATCGGGTCTCCTCCGGTGACCCGGGAGACGTGGCCGGGGCCGACACCCTGACCGTCGAGGCGACCGACGGAGACGCCGGAGACGACGCCCCGGCCCTCGGCGGGGACGACGCCTTCATGGCCGCCCTCAGCGCGGCGCTCGCGGAGAGCGAGCAGGAACGCGCCGATCAGGGGCAGGACGGGGACCTGGGCTTCGGCGAAGGCGATGCCCAGGCCGACGACCCCAACGCCGGCTGAATGCCGGGCGTCGCGGGCCCCGAACAGAGACTAAGATAGAGACACGACGTAGGAACGACCCGAGGCAAGGCCACGAAGGGAGATCATGGGAAAGATTCGTTTGAAGGACCTGGCTCGAATGATGAAGCTGCCCGAGCAGGACCTCATGTTCAAACTGAAGTCGATCGGCGTGCGCATCGAAGGCGAGGACGCGGCCATCGACAGCGACATCATCCAGGCCATCCTTCAGGGTAAGCGGCTCCCTCAGCCCCGTGAAGTCATCCTGCGTGACAACGAGGGGGTCGAGCAGCCCGAGCCCCAGCCCGTGGCGCGCCCCGCCGCTCAGCCCCGGCGGCCGGCGCCGAGCCCGATGCGGGGACGCCGTTCGATGATCCAGCGGGTCGAGCCGAAAATCCAGGAGCTTGAGCCCAAGGGCAAGGTCCCCGGGGAACCGGCGGATCCCTCGTCGCCGGTCGAGGCGGCGCCGCAGGTCGCGGCGGAGACCGCCCCCGCGGCGCCCGTCGCCGAAGCCCCGGCACCGGCACCCGTGGCGGCGGCCCCCGCGGCCGAAGCGAAGCCCGAGCCGAAGCCCGAAGTCACCGCCAAGACGGCGGAGCCGGCGGCCAAGCAGCCCGAACCGGCGAAAGTGGTCAAGAAGCCCGAGCCGAAGCCGGCCCGCAGCAAGCTCAAGGCGCGGCTGGTGGAGCGGGCGACCCCCGGTCAGCCCCTGCCCCAGGCGCGGGGGCCCGAAGGGCGTCCCGTGTCCAGGCCGCCCCGACCGGCGCGTCCCGGCGGGCCACCCCCTCCGGGTCCCGGCCGCGGACGCGGACGTCGCCCCGGGGGGCACGGCAACGACCGTCGATTCCGTCCGCCCGCCAGGCGGGTCGAGTCGCCGCCCCCGATCCAGCGGGAGCCGGCGTCCGAACGTGGCCGTCGTCGCGCCCAGAAGCGCCAGGAGGCCCCTGCGAATCCAGGCCTGCAGTTCAAGGACGCGCGGCCGGAGGGTCCGGTCACCATCACCCACGGCATGACCGTACGAGATTTCGCCGAGAAGCTGGGGGTCAAGTCGAAGGACCTGATCAAGACCCTGCTCGGCTACGGCATGCTGGCCACGGTGAACCACACCCTCGACCCCGAGATGGCCAAGAAGCTCGCCGACGACCTCGGCGTCGAGATCATGGAGGTCTCCTTCGAGGAGGAGGTCCAGCTTCAGCACGAGAGCGCCGCCGAAGCCGAAGGGGACGCCGAGAAGGAGCCCCGGGCTCCGGTGATCACCGTCATGGGTCACGTCGACCACGGCAAAACCACCCTTCTGGACAGCATCCGCTCCACCAAGGTGGCCGACGGCGAAGCCGGCGGAATCACCCAGCACATCGGCGCCTACCACGTCGACCTCGACGACGGCCGAACGGTGGTCTTCCTCGACACCCCCGGTCACGAAGCGTTCACCATGATGCGCGCCCGCGGCGCCAAGGTGACGGACATCGTGGTACTGGTGGTGGCGGCCGACGACGGCGTCATGCCGCAGACCGTGGAAGCCATCGACCACGCCCGCGCCGCCGGCGTGCCGCTGGTGGTGGCCATCAACAAGATCGACAAGGCCAACGCCAACCTCGATCGGGTGCGCAAGGAGCTGGCGGACAACGATCTCTTGGTCGAAGACTGGGGCGGCGACGTCGTCTCCGTTCCCCTCTCCGCCCTCAAGGGCGAGGGCATTGACGAGCTTCTGGAGATGATCCTGCTCAACGCCGAGCTCTTGGAGCTCAAGGCGAGCCCCTCCCTGCCCGCCCAGGGCGTCATCCTCGAAGCCCGCAAAGAGGTGGGCCTCGGCATCGTCGCCACGGTGGTGATCCAGGACGGCTCCCTGTCCGTCGGGGACGTCTTCGTCGCCGGCTCCACCTGGGGCCGCATCCGGACCATGACCGACGACCGCGGCAGCCGCCTGAAGACCACCGGCCCGTCGACGGCGGTGGAGATCACCGGCTTCGACGACCTCCCCAACGCCGGCGACCTGCTCCAGGTCCACGCCGACGAGGGCCGCGTGCGGGAGATCGCCCAATTCCGTAGCCACGAGCTGCGGGCACGCGAGCTGGCGCCGCAGCCGAGCCGACTGTCCCTCGAGAACCTCTTCGAGCAGATTGGCAAGGAAGAGGTCAAGGAGCTCCCGGTGGTGGTCAAGGGCGATGTCCACGGCTCCGTCGAGGTGCTCCGGGACTCCCTGGTCAAGCAGTCCACCGAGAAGGTGAAAGTCAACGTCATCCACGCCTCCGTCGGCGCCATCTCCACCAACGACGTCGTCCTGGCCTCGGCCTCCAACGCGATCGTGGTGGGCTTCAACGTCCGGCCGGAGCGTAAAGCCTCCAGCCTGGCGGAGAAGGAAGCGGTCGACATCCGCCTCCACACCGTCATCTACGAGCTACTGGACGAGATCAAGCTGGCCATGGCCGGCCTGTTGGAACCGGTGCTCAGGGAAGTCCAGAAGGGCGTCGCCGAGATCCGCGAGACCTTCAAGGTACCGAAGATCGGTGTGGTCGCCGGTTGCCACGTCACCGAAGGGGTCGTCCCCCGCAACGCCCAGGTTCGCCTGCTGCGGGACAACATCGTGGTCTACGAAGGCAAGATCGCCTCCCTGCGCCGTTTCAAGGAAGACACCTCCGAAGTTCGGGCCGGCTTCGATTGCGGTATCGGCCTCGAAGGCTTCCAGGATGTCAAGCCCGGCGACCTGATCGAGGCATTCATCCGCGAAGAGGTGGCCGCCACCCTCTGACCCCCGCCCTCCCCTCACCGTCCGCCCCGCCGGGGCGGCGGTGCCCCTCTAGGAAAGCCTCTCGAACATGGTTGTCGGCGTCTCGGTCTTCGAGCTCCATCTCCCCTACGCGCAGAGCCTCAAGGGCAAGCGCAAGGTGGTCAAGAGCCTGGTGGAGAAGGTCCACTCGCGTTTCCGTGTCTCCATCGCGGAAACCGGATTCCAGGACCTCCACCAGCGGGCCGAGATCTCCCTTGCCCTGGTGGCACAGAACGACTCGGACGCCGAGCGCATGCTCGACGCCCTGCGGGACGCCATCTTCGAGCAGACCGACGCCATGGTCCTTGGGTGGGATCCCGAAATCTTGGAAATGAGCCCATGAGTCAGAGAAGCGATCGGGTGTCGGACATGCTGCGTAGCGAGCTGTCGAACATCCTGATGCACGAGATGAAGGACCCGCGGGTGCGGCTGGCCACGGTGTCCCGCATCGAAGTCAGCCGAGACCTGAGCCACGCCCAGGTCTACATCTCGGTCCTCGGAGAAGACGAGGAGAGCCGCCAGGAGTGCCTGCGCACCCTGGAGCGGGCGAAGGGCTTCCTGCGGTCCACCCTGGGACGGCGGGTACGCCTGCGTACGGTGCCAGCCCTGGAGCTCCACCTCGACCGAGGCGCCGAGCACAGCATGATGATCAGCGAGCTTCTGGTGAATCTCGATGACGGCGAACCGAGCCCCTGAGGCGCTGCTGGAGCGGCTGCGCTCCGGGCACCGCTTCCTGATCACCAGTCACATCAATCCGGACGGAGACGCCATCGGCTCCTCCCTAGGTCTGGCGCGGGTGCTGCGGGCCGCCGGAAAAGTAGCTCAGGTCTGGACCCGGGACGCGCCGCCGCGCATCTATCGTGCGCTGCCGGACAGTGACTCCATCCACGTGGGCACCGAGCCCCCAACCGGATTCCCCGGAGATTTCGACGCGGCGGTGGTGCTCGAATGCCCCTCCCTCGACCGCTGCGGCCTGGATGCCCTTCCGAAGCTGCCGCTGCTCAACATCGACCATCACCTCGGCAACCACATGTACGGTGAGGTCGACTGGGTCGACACCGCCGCCCCGGCCGTCGGCGCCATGGTCTTCCGCCTCGCCAAGGCCCTAGGTGTGACCGTAGATCCCGATACCGCCGACGCCCTCTACCTCACCCTGGTGACGGATACCGGCGGCTTCCGCTTCTCGAACACCACGGTGGAAGCCTTCGAGTCGGCGGCGGACCTGGTGCGCGCCGGCGCGACCCCGGCCCGGGTGTCCCACTGGCTTTTCGAATCCCAGCCCGAGTCGGTCCTGCGGCTACTCGGCGAAATGCTCCAGAGCCTCGAGCTCCACGACGGCGGACGCGTCGCCACCGCCCGCCTGACCCGCGGGATGGTTGAGCGGGCCGGCGCCCAGCCCGGGGACTCCGAGGGTTTGATCGACTACCCGAGGTCCATCGCCGGGGTCGACGCCGTGGCGCTGTTCCGCGACCTCGAGGACGGACGGATCAAAGTCTCCCTCCGCAGCCGCGGCACCGTCGACGTCGAGCGCGTCGCCAGGAGCTACGGCGGAGGCGGACACAAGAACGCGGCGGGCTTCACCGCCGAGCTCCAAGACCCCAGTACCCTTCGGGCCGCCACCGTGCAGGCCTTGATCGACGCCTTGGGATGAATCATGAGAGACGGACTGCTCATCATCGACAAACACAGCGGCTGTACGTCCCACGACGTTGTCGCCAGCACCCGACGCATCGTCCGGCAGAAGAAGATCGGCCACTGCGGCACCCTCGACCCGTCGGCCACCGGTCTGCTGCTGCTGACCCTCGGCAAGGCCACGCGGCTGACCCGCTTCCTCATCAAGGCCCCGAAGGTTTACGACGGTACGGCCCGCCTCGGCATCGCCACCGACACCTACGACCTGGCGGGCCAAGTTCTGGCGGAACAGCCCGTGGACGGCGTGACCCAGGAACGCATCGCCGAAGTCATGGACGGCTTCGTCGGCGAATACCTTCAGACCCCTCCGCCCTACAGCGCCAAGAAGATCAAAGGGGAGAAGTTCTACGAGCTCGCCCGGCGCGGCGAAGCGGTCCCCGCGCAAGCCAGTCCGGTGACGGTCTATGAGTTCAGCCCGACCACCGCGTGGGCCCCGGACGCCGACCTCGGCTTCCGCCTCGGCTGCGCGTCGGGAACCTACGCCCGCAGCCTGGTCCACGACCTCGGCCAGCAGCTCGAATGCGGCGCCACCCTCGCCTCCCTCCGCAGGACGAAGATCGGCCCCTTTGACCTCACCGACGCCATCGGCCTCGACACCCTCCGCGAACGGACCGAGGCAGACGAGGATCTCGGGGCCGCCTGGGTTCCCTTCGACGAGATCCCCCTCCCCTTCGGCGAGATCACCGCGGACGCCCAGCAGGAGCGCCGCATCCAACACGGCCAGACCGTGCTGGTGCGCGACCTCGAAGGACGCGAGGGGGATTGGGTCAAGGTCCTCAGCCAACGCCAGGAGCTGATCGCCGTCGGGGCCATCGTCGAGCGCATCGGCACCGGCAGTGTCGGCGTCGTCCAGCCGAAAGTCGTCTTCCAGTAGACGGCCGGGGCGGTTGGCCCAAGATCTGAAAAATGGCGTACAATCCGCCCAGCAAGATTTCGAAGTGAACGCAAGAAGAAAGTAAAAGATGGCGACCGGGATCGGCCGAAGATGCAGAGCCACCCGCGAACGTCGCCCGCAGAAGGAGTACAAGCCTTGGCTCAGACCACCGAAGTGAAGACCGAGATCATCCAGGAGTACCGGACCCACGACACCGACACCGGCTCGGCCGAGGTCCAGGTCGCCCTGCTGACCCAACGCATCAACGAGCTCACCGAGCACTTCAAGATCCACAAGAAGGATCACCACGGCCGCCGGGGCCTTCTCCGGCTGGTGGGCCGCCGTCGCAGGATGCTGGCCTACCTCAAGCGCAAGGACCTCGGGCGCTACCGCAACACCATCGAGCGCCTCGGCCTCCGCAAGTAACAGCCTTCGTCCCGCGCCGCTCCAGCGGTAGAACGACCCCGCCGTCCCGCGGCCTGGCCGCGCCCCGGCTCCATGTTCCTCCGTTCCGGCGGCGCCACGACGGCGAACGTCCCCGCCTAGCCCTCCCTCTACACCCGCGGCTCCGCAGCCCGCCACGACGGCGGTCGCGATCGAGCCGGCGCAGGTACGGGCCCGCGGAGGACGCACCCCACACGCTGAAAGAGCACTAAACGCACACCCACATCGAGGTGCAAAGCTTCATGAAGTTGAAAAAAGAGATTTCCATCGGCCACACGAGCCTGAGCTTCGAGACCGGCCACATGGCCAAGCAAGCCAACGGCTCCTGCATCACCCGCTGCGGTGACACGGTGGTCCTGACCACCGCGTGCATCTCTGGAGACCCCAGGGAGCCCCGCCCCTTCCTTCCCCTGACCGTCGAGTATCGCGAGAACAGCGCCGCCGCGGGACGTATCCCCGGCGGCTTTTTCAAGCGCGAAGGTCGCCCGTCGGAGAAGGAGATCATCGCCTGCCGGATGACCGATCGGCCGATTCGCCCCCTGTTCCCGGAGGGTTACTTCGCCGAGACCCAGATCATCTCCTTCGTCCTCTCCGCCGACGGTGAGAACGATCCGGACATCCTCGCCATCAACGGCGCCTCCACCGCCCTCGCCCTCTCCGACATTCCCTTCTACCACCCCGTCGGGGCGGTGCGGGTCGGCATGATCGACGGTGAGCTGGTGTTCAATCCCACCAACAGCGAGCGCGACATCTCCGAGCTCGACCTGGTGGTGGTGGGCACCGAAGAAGCCATCACCATGGTGGAGGCGGCGGCCAACCAGCTGCCGGAGGACGTCGTCCTCGACGCCATCTTCGCCGCCCACGAGGAGCTGCAGAAGCTCATCCGGGCCCAGCACGAGATGTTCCGCGAGGGCGGTTTCGAAAAGCCCACCTGGGAGACCACCGAGGCCTACCCCCAGGAGCTCCGGGCGGAGGTCGAATCGGCGATCCGCGGTCCCCTCAACGACGCCCTCCACACCGCGGAGAAGTTCGCGCGCAAGGAGGCCGTCGGCAAGGTGGTGAAGGGCTTCCTCGAGCGCTACGACGCCGACGAGGACGGCGACACCATCACCGCCGTCAAGAAGATCGTCCACGACCTCGAAGAGGAGCTTCTGGCGGAGGCGGTGCTGGAGAGCGGTCGCCGCTTCGACGGCCGGGCCAACGACGAGATCCGCAACATCGACGTCGAGACCGGGGTTCTGCCCCGGACCCACGGCTCGTCGCTGTTCACCCGCGGTGAGACCCAGGCCCTCGTGACCACCACCCTCGGCACCCGCCGGGACGCGCAGATCATTGAGGAGTACGCCGGCGACACCCTGCAGAAGTTCCTGCTGCACTACAACTTCCCCCCCTTCTCCGTGGGCGAGGTGAAGTTCATGCGGGGACCGAGCCGGCGTGAGATCGGCCACGGCGTTCTGGCCCGCCGGGCCCTGACCCCTGTGCTGCCCCACGAGGACGATTTCCCCTACACCGTCCGCGTCGTCTCCGACATCCTGGAGTCCAACGGCTCTTCGTCCATGGCGACGGTTTGCGGCGGCTCCCTCGCCCTCTTCGACGTCGGCGTGCCGCTGCTGGCCCCCGTGGCCGGCGTCGCCATGGGCCTGATCAAGCGGGGCGATCGCTTCGCGGTGCTCAGCGACATCGCCGGCCAGGAAGATCACTACGGCGACATGGACTTCAAGGTCGCCGGTACCCGGGACGGCATCACCGCCCTGCAGATGGACATCAAGATCGGCGGCGTCGATCGCGCCATCATGGGCCAGGCCCTCGAGCAGGCCAAGGCGGGTCGTTTCCACATCCTCGACATCATGGAGGAGCACATTCCGGCGCCCCGCGAGGAGATCTCCCCGCTGGCCCCTCGGCTGTTCACCCTCCAGGTGGCGCGGGACAAGATCCGGGAGATCATCGGCCCCGGCGGCAAGACCATCCGCTCGATCCAGGAGGAGACCGGCTGCGAGGTCGAAATCGACTCCGAGGGCAAGGTGGTCATCGCCGCCCCCGACGGGATGGCCGCGAAGCGGGCCATCGAGATCATCGAGCAGCTCACCGAGGTGCCGGAGATCGACAAGATCTACGACGGCCTGGTGACCCGGGTCGAGGGCTTCGGTGCCTTCGTCGAGATCCTGCCGGGTACCGAAGGGCTGCTGCACGTCAGCGAGATCGCCCCCTTCCGCATCCGTGAGGTGGCGGACGTCTTCCGCGAGGGGGATCCGGTGCGGGTGAAGGTCCTGGAGATCGACCCCGACAAGGGTCGGATCCGCCTGTCCCGTCGCGCCGCGCTGATGGACAACCCCGACTACGACCCCGCCAACGATCCGTTCGCGGATCGGGCCGACGACGGCACCGGCGGCGGTGATCGGGGCGGTCGCGGCGGCGACCGGGGCGGCCGCGGTGGACGTGGCGGCGACCGGGGCGGTCGCGGTGGACGGAGCGGACGCCGCTGACACCCATCGCTCGAAACCGGGTCGCCCGAGGGGCGGCCCGGGACATCCGCCGACGGTCCTGAACCTCGGCACCGAGGCGCGAGGTTGGGAAACCGACCCCGCGCCTTTTCTCTTTCCTTTTCCACCCTCACCAGATGAGGTAGACTCCTACCTCCACTCCGAACCGCCGGTATCAGCGAGGCTCGACACGCAGCATGGAAGAATTCGTCTTGGTGGTCGACGACGAGCCCACCGTCCGTGAGCTCGTCGCTTCCCAGCTCGATTTCCTAGGGTTCCCGGCCCGTGCCACCGGCGACCATCAAAAGGCCCTCGCCATCGCGGGCAGCGAGCACCCCCCGGCCCTGGCGATGCTGGACATCGAGATGCCGGAGACCTCCGGGGTCCAGCTTCTTCGACGCATCAAGGCGATCAACGAGGACATCCAGGTGGTGATGGTCTCCGGTCTTCAGGACCTCGCCACCGTGCGGGAATGTCTCCGGGCGGGCGCCTACGACTACCTCGCGAAACCCTTCGAGCTGGAGGACCTCAAGAACACCGCTGAGCGGGCCCTCGAACGCCGCCGGCTCCTGCGGCAGAACCGTGACTACCAGCTCGACCTCGAGCAGATGGTCCAGGACCAGACCGACGAGATCCGCCGTACCCGCGACATCGCCCTCCTGACCCTCGCCAAGCTGGCGGAGAGCCGGGACAGCGAAACCGGTCTGCACCTCGAACGGATGCAGGAGTACAGCCGGATCCTCGCCGACGCCATGCGCGGTGGCCCCTACAGCGATCAAGTGGACGACGAGTTCGTCGAGTGGGTGTTCAAGTCGAGCCCCCTCCACGACATCGGCAAGGTCGGTATTCCCGACGCCATCCTGCGCAAACCCGGCCCCCTGACCCCCGACGAGCTGACGGTCATGCGCACCCACACCACCATCGGCGGCGATACCCTGCGGTCGGTGCTGGAACGGTTCAGCGGCCCCACCTTCCTGAGCATGGCCATGGACATCGCCTACAGCCACCACGAGCGCTGGGACGGCCGGGGCTATCCCCAGGGGCTGCTGGAGCACGACATCCCCCTCGCCGCCCGCGTCGTGTCCGTGGCTGACGCCTACGACGCCATCACCAGCCGGCGGCCCTACAAAGAGCCCTTCAGCCACGAAGAGGCGGTGCGGCGGATTTCCGTGGACCGGGATCTGCACTTCGATCCGGTGATCGTCGATGTCTTCCTGTCCTGCCACGAGCAGTTCGAAGCGGTTCGTCGTCGTCTGATGGACCAGCAGCCCCTACCCGAAACCCGCACCGCCGTGTGAGCCCGCTCCGTCGCTCAAGCCCGGAACACTCGCCCACGGCCCACTGATCGAGGGTTCCCCGATGCACCGCGACGCGCTGATTTCACACCTAGACACCTACCTCGAGGCCCACCGGGGCGGTGACTACGGCCCCAACGGCCTCCAGGTGGAAGGACGTCAAGAAGTCCACCGGCTGGTGACCGCGGTTTCGGCCTGCGAGGAGCTCTTCATCAAGGCCCGGGAGCTGGACGCCGACGCGGTCCTCGTCCACCACGGCATTTTCTGGGATGGCATGCCTTCGGTACTCACCGGCATCCAGTACCGCCGGGTGCGGCAGCTCATCGAGGGCGGGCTCAACCTGATCGCCTACCACCTGCCCCTCGATCGACACGGCGAGCTGGGCAACAACGCCCTCGCCGCCCGCGCCTTCGGCCTCCAGGAACTGGGGACGTTCGCCGAAGCCAAGGGCGCGGAAATCGGCATCTACGGCCGCTTCCCGGAGCCCTTGGGGCCCTCGGCGTTAGCCCAGCTCAGCGAATCGATCTTTGGTCAGGCTCCCCTCCACTTCGCCTTCGGGCCCGACCCCGTGACTTCCATCGGCATCATCAGCGGCGGCGCGCAGCGGGAGCTCTACGGCGCCATCGATCTGGGTCTCGACGCCTACCTCACCGGCGAGGTCAGCGAATGGGTGATGAACGTCGCCAAAGAGGCGGGGATCCACTACCTTGCGGCGGGCCACTACGCCACCGAGCGTCTGGGGGTCCGCGCCCTGGGGGAAGATCTCGCCCAGCGCTTCGGCCTCGACGTCACCTTCATCGATCTGCCGAACCCGGTCTAGAACGCACCCGGTCGCCCCCGCGACCCGGGGCTATCATCGCCGCCGTCGCCTCCCCCACGTCCCCCCCCATTGACCGGCGCCAGGGCCCCCGGCGCCCGCCGAGGAGTGCCCACCCATGGACCGCCGGAAGTTCCTCACCAAGACCGCCCTCACCGCCGCCACCACCGCCACCGCCGCCGGCCTCGTCGCCTGCGGCTCCAAGGAGGGCTCCGGAGGGGCTCCCGCGGTCGTCACCAACCCGTCGGTGACCTGGCGCCTGGCGTCCAGCTTCCCCAGGGGACTCGACACGATCTTCGGCGTCGCCGAGGTCTTGGCCCAGCGCCTCGACGCCATGTCCGACGGCCGCTTCAAGATTCGCGTCTACCCCGCCGGCGAGCTGGTACCGGGCCTCCAGGTCATGGACGCGGTCCAGCAGGGCACGGCCCAGGTGGGCCACACCGCCAGCTATTACTTCACCGGTAAGAATCCAGCCCTCGCCTTCGACGCCTGCGTCCCCTTCGGCCTCACCTCCAGGCAGCAGACCGCCTGGCTGCTGGAGGGGGGCGGTCTGGAGCTGGTCCACGGCCTCTTCGCCGATTTCGGCATCCTGACCTTTCCCGGCGGCAACACCGGCGCCCAGATGGGGGGCTGGTTCAAGCGGGAGATCCAAGGTACGGAGGATCTCAAGGGGCTCAAGATGCGGATTCCGGGCCTCGGCGGCAAGGTCATGAGCCGCCTCGGCGCCAACGTCCAGGTGCTGGCGGGGAGCGACATCTACCCCGCCCTCGAACGGGGCGCCATCGACGCCACCGAGTGGGTCGGCCCCTACGACGACGAGAAGCTCGGCTTCCACAAGGTGGCGCGGTACTACTACTACCCCGGCTGGTGGGAGCCGGGCCCGTCCCTGTCCTACCAGGTCAGCCGGAAGGCCTGGGACCAGCTACCCAAGAGCTACCAAGAGATGTTCGCCGCCGCCGCCACCGAGTCCGCGGCCCTCATGCAGGCCCGCTACGACCAGCGCAATCCGCCGGCTCTGGAGCGGCTGATCGCCGACGGCGTTCAGCTACGACCCTTCCCGCAGGACCTTTTGGCCGCCGCCGAGAAAGCGTCCTTCGAGATGATGGAGGAGGACGCCGCCGCGGATCCGTCGTACCGCAAGGTCTACGACTCCTGGAAGGCGACCCGCACGGCGGCCATCGCCTGGGCCCGCACCGCCGAGCAGACCTACGCCAACTTCGCCTTCCGCCGGTGAGCACCCGCCTTCGGAGCTCTTGGGCTCCGGCCCGGAGGGACCGCCGGGGCCGTCAGTCCAGCAGGCCGGTGACCATCTCCGGGAAGAGCATGATCAGCAGCAGGGCGATCAGCTGGATGCCAATGAAGGGAAGCACGCCCTTGTAGATCTGGGCCGTGGAGATTTCCTTGGGCGCCACCCCGCGGAGATAGAAGAGCGAGAAGCCGAAGGGCGGGGTCAGGAAAGAGGTCTGGAGATTCAGGCCGATCATCACGCCGAACCACACCATGTCGATGCCCAGGATGCGGGCCGCCGGTGCGAGCAGCGGGATGATGATGAAGGCGATCTCGAAGAAGTCGATGAAGAAACCTAGGATGAAGATCGCCAGGTTCGCCACCACCAACAGGCCCACCTTGCCCCCCGGCAGCCCCGTCAGCAGCTCCTCGATCCATAGGTCGCCGTTCAGCCCGCGGAACACCAAAGCGAAGGCGGTGGACCCGATGAGCAGGAAGACCACCATCGACGTCAGCTTGGCGGTCTCGTCCATGGTGGCCCGTAGGGCCTTCATCGTCAGCCGTCGGTGAATCGCCGCCAGCAGCAGGGCCCCCGTTGCCCCCAAGGCGCCGGCTTCCGTAGGGGTCGCCACGCCGGCGAAGATGCTGCCCAACACCACCAGGATCAGCAGCAGGGGCGGCACCAATACCAAGAGCACCTGCCGTAGCAGGGTCTTCCAAGGGATGTCCCGCTCAGACGCCGGCAGGGCGGGGGCGGCGTCGGGATTCAGCACCGCGACCCCGGCGACGAACACTGCGTACATCCCCGCCAGGCTGAGGCCAGGGATCAGGGAACCGACGAAGAGGTCCCCCACCGAAATCCCCAGCTGGTCCGCCAGCACCACCAGCACAACGCTGGGGGGAATGATCTGGCCGAGGGTCCCCGCGGCGCAGATGGTGCCGGTGGAGAGGGCCGTCGAATAGCCGTAGCGCTGCATCACCGGCAGCGAGATCAGCCCCATGGCCACCACCGACGCCCCCACCACCCCGGTGGCGGCCGCCAGCAGGGCGCCGACGAAGACCACCGCCAACCCCAGCCCGCCCCGCAGGGGGCCAAAGAGCTTGCCGATGGTGGTCAGGAGGTCGTCCGCCAGCTTCGCCTTCTCCAGCATCGTCCCCATGAAGATAAAGAACGGCACCGCCAGCAGCACGAAGTTGGACATCACGCCGAACACCCGCTCGGGGAAGGCGAACAGTAGGGCCCAGTCGAAGAAACCCATGGCCACGCCGAGGAACGAGAAGATCAGCGCCGTGCCGCCGAGGGAGAAGGCCACCGGATAGCCGGTGAAGATCAGGGCGAAGGCGAAGACGAACATCGCCGGTGCGAGCCACTCTTGCATCCTAGATCCCCCGCCCCGGATCGCCGCCGGCGCCCTCGGCGGAGGGACCGGTCATCCCTAGGGCCCCGTCCACGGAACCTTCTTCTTCGGGGAGCCCATCGCCGGGTTCGGGGGGCTCATCCCCATCCGACCGCAGGACCGCGATCGTCCTGGTCAGGCTCGAGAGCCCCTGGAGAACCAGGAGGAAGAAGGCCACCAGGATCATCGCCTTGATCGGGTACCGTGGCAGACCCCCTTCGTCCGGCGACGCTTCCCGCACGATCCAGGAGTTGCGCACCGACGGCCAGGACACCACCAGGGCGAAGATCGAGAAGGGAAGCATGAGCAGGAGGGTCCCCAGCATGTCCACCCACGCCCTGCCCTTCGTCGACAGGCGACCGTAGAGCACGTCGACCCGCACGTGCCTGTTCTGCCGCGCCGTATAGGCGGCGCCGAGGAGGAACACCAGGCTGAACAGGTACCACTGCAGCTCGATGTAGGCGTTCGAAGCCAGGTTCCAGCCGAAGAAGCGCCCCGAGTAGCGCATGATGGCGTTGTACGAACCCACCAGAACCATCAGCAGCGTCAGCCATCCGACGGCGCGGCCGATGCCGTCGACCCCGCGGTCCACCGACGCTGCACAACGAACCCACCTCTCCATGTGTCCTCCAGAGATCTGGCCGGAGGGTAGCACGGGGCCCCTGCGCGACCAACCGGCACGCTCCTTGGGGCCAAAATCGGCCGCCCACGGCGAATGCCCGGGGCGCGGGCGCGTAGACTAGGGTGAAGGAAGCCGCGACATCTACCCGTCGGAGGACCCCCACCATGGACACACTGCTCACCATCGCCCTGGGAATCGGCCTCGCCGCCGCCTGCGGCTTTCGCATCTTCGTGCCCCTGCTGGTCATCAATCTGGCGGCCCAGAGTGGGCGCGTGGAGCTGGCCGGCGGATTCGAGTGGATGGGCTCCACCCCCGCCCTCATCGTCTTCGGCACCGCCACCGTCCTGGAGATCCTGGCCTATTACGTGCCCTTCGTCGACAACCTGCTCGACACGGTCGCGACCCCCAGCGCCGTGGTCGCCGGGATCATCGCCACCGCTTCGCAGGTCGGCGACATGGACCCGATGCTGACCTGGAGCGTCGCCATCATCGGCGGCGGCGGAGCCGCGGGGGCGGTCCAGGGGGTCACCGCCGTGACGCGGCAGATCTCGTCCCTGGCGACGGCGGGTTTCGGCAATCCGATCTTCTCCACCCTGGAGCTCGGCGGCTCCCTGGTGATGACGGCCTTGGCGATCTTCATGCCTCTCTTGGCGGTCTTCGCGCTGCTCCTGCTGGTGATGTTCATGGCCAAGCGGTTCTTCTTCACCGAGCAGCCGCCGGAGGTCGCCGCCTGACGGGCCGCGCCGGCGGCGGGGATAGGAGCCTTGGGGGCGGCCCCGGGGCTGCTAGACTTCTTGGGTGTCGACCCCGAGCAACAGCCGCCACGATCCCCCCTCCCATCGCCCCGGAACCGACGCCGGGACCGGGGCTGCGTCGAGTCGGGATCTGAAACGGCAGATCCTCCGGGAGGCGGTCCACGACAACGTGGCGACGCGGGAAGGGCGCCCCCGGGATCCTTCCCCACGGGGTGCGTCTCCACATCCCCCAACTCCGCCCCGGCGACGATGGCCTCTCTGGCTTGCCCCCCTCGCCCTGGCGGCGGTTGCCTCGGGCCTCGCCCTTCGCCCCGACGGTCCGGTGGAAAGGGCCCCGGCCTCACTCGGCATCGTCGAAGCAAAGCCCGCCGAGTCCGACGTGACGGACACGCCGGAGCCAGAGCCGATCTTTGTCGAGGAGCCCCGCCCCATCGACGCCGACGTCCTCAGCCTCGCCGTTCGCCGGATCGTCATCGACCCCGGCCACGGCGGGGACGACACCGGCACCACCGGCAGCGGCCTGACCGAGAAAGAGCTGACCCTCGACATCGCGAAGAGGGTCCGTAGCCAGTTGGAAGACACCTTCGAGGTCTTCATGACGCGGGAGGACGACCGCGCCATTTCTTTGCGGGATCGGGCCAAGATGGCCAACGATCTGCGGGGGGACCTCTTCGTTTCGATCCACATCAACTGGATCGCCCAGCGGCGGGTCCGCGGCGTGGAGACCTATTTCCTCGGGGCCACCGACGATCCTTCCCTGAACGCCATGGCGCGCTTCGAGAACCGCCATTCCGGCTATTCCATGGCCGATATGAAGGACCTCCTGGAGGGGGTCTTCACCCACATGCGGCGTGGGCAAAGCGAAGCGCTTGCGGCGTCCGTCCAGCGTTCCCTCTACGGTTCCCTGCTTCGGGAGAACCCGGATCTCCGAAACCGGGGGGTCAAACAAGCACCGTTCGTGGTATTAGTAGCCACAGAAATGCCGGCCATCCTCGCCGAGGTCTCCTGTCTTTCCCACCGGGAAGAGGCGCAGATGCTGGCGCGTCCGCTCTACCGTGAGCACATCGCGCAGGCGCTTTCCCGTGGGGTCCGCAGGTACGCCGAGGACGTGAACCAAATCGAGCAGAAAGGAAGCTGATAATGGGCGATAACGCCGTTCTCAACGTAGGCATCGACCTGGGGACATCACGCAGCGTGGTCTCCGCCTCCAACGGGCAGCGGCACGTGATCGAGAGTTACGTGGGATGGCCGGTCGACATGGTGGCCCGCAAGGTCCTCAAGAAGGAGGTTCTGATCGGCGAAGAGGCGGTCAAGAGCCGCACCATGCTCGATCTCCACCGCCCCCTCGAACGCGGCCTGATCAAGGAAGGCTCCGAGAAGGACCTCACCGCGGTCAAGGAGATCCTGAACGAGCTCCTGAGCTTGGCGGTGGACACCCCCAAAAAGGGCGCCAAGAAGCCCAAGGTCCGCGCCGTGGTGGGGGTGCCCGCCGAGGCCATGCGGGTCAACAAGGAGCAGCTCCGTCACGCCCTGGCGGATACGGTGGACTCCCTGATGATCGTGTCCGAGCCCTTCGCCGTCGCCTACGGCCTCGACGCCCTGCTCAACAGCATGATCATCGACATCGGGGCCGGCACCACCGACTTCTGCATCATGCGGGGCCACCTCCCCACCGAGGATGACCAGCGCACCCTCACCAGCGCCGGCGACTCGATCGACGAGTACCTGCTCAAGCTGTTCACGGATCGCCACCCCGAGGCCCAGGTCTCCATCTACATGGTGCGGGAATGGAAGGAGAAGCTGGGTTTCGTGGGGGATCCCCAGGGCCCGGTGAAGGTGACGGTGCCGGTGGACGGCCGCCCAACCGAGTTCGACATCACCGAGCAGGTGCGGGCGGCGTGCGAGAGCATCATCGAGCCGGTGACCGAGACCATGCTCGATCTCCTGCCGCGGGTGGACCCCGAATTCCAGGCCGATGTGCGCAACAACATCATCCTGTCCGGCGGCACCTCACTGCTCCCCGGCCTGCGGCCGGCCCTGGAGGCAGCCCTCGAACCGGTCGGCGGCGGCAAGATCAAAGCGGTGAAGGACGCCGTTTTCGCCGGCGCCGACGGCGGCCTCGCCATCGCCCTCGACGCCCCCGACTCGGATTGGGACAAGCTGTCCTGAGGCGACGGTTCCCATGAGCCAGAACGACGACGTCGGCGGGGGTTCCCAAGCCTCCGCCGGCGATCCCAAGGTCGGTGAGGACCTCGCCCAGCTACGGGAGTCCATCGCCGAGGTGGACCGCTCCCTCCTCGAGCTCCTGCACCGGCGCATGGCCCTGGCGGAAGAGGTGGGCCGGTACAAGGTCGATTCGGGGCAGCCGATCATGGTCCCCGAGGTCCACGACCGGGTCCTCACCCGGGCCCGCCAGCAGGCCGAGGCCTGCGGCGTTTCCGAAGGGGTGATGGAGGCCATCTTCTCCGCCGTGATGCGGGGGTCGGTGGAGCGCCAGCACCGGCTGGGGGTGGCCCTCAAGGCCGCCGGCGGAGGGCGTCAGCTGATTCTCGGCGGCGCCGGCAACATGGGGGCCTGGTTCCAGAGCTTCTCCCAGCGCCTCGGCCACCGGGTGGACATCGTCGACCCGGCGATGGCCCCCCTACCTTCGGCGGAGGGGCGCTACGGCTCCCTCGGCGAGATCGAAGACCTCGATCGCTACCAGTCGATCGTGGTCTCCGTTCCCCTCGGCCGAATGCCGGACACCCTCTCGGAGGTGATTCGCCTCCGGCCCAAGGGGCTCGTCATCGAGATCGCCTCCATCAAAGAACACCTCCGCCCGATCCTCGACGAGGCCGACGAGCTGGGTGTCGGCGTCGCCTCCCTGCATCCGATGTTCGGGCCGGGCAAGTCCCTCTACGAGAGCCTCACCTTCGTGCTCGCCTGCCGGGAGGATCCCGCCAAGGAACGGGAAGCGGTGGGCGCCTGGCTCCGGCACCCTTACACCAACATGGTGCCCGTCCCATTCGATCACCACGATCGTCTGATGGGCTGGCTCCTCGGCCTCGCCCACCTCTCCGGCATGCTCTTCGGCTGCGCCCTGACCCACGCCGGTCTGGGGGCCGCGGAACTGGCGGCCTGCGCCTCCACCACCTACGACCGCCAGGTGTCGACGGCGTCCTCGGTCCTTTCCGAGGACCCGGACCTCTACTACGACATCCAGAAGCTCAACCCCCACCGGGGCGACGTCTATCGCTCGATGCGGGAAGCCTTGGACGAGCTGGTGGAGGCCGTCGAGAAAGGGGACCGAGAAGGCTTCAGGGAGACCCTCTCCGGCGCCCGGCACTTCTTGGGCCCCGAGCGCTAGGGCGATATGGGCGCGTACCCGGTCCGGCGCGGAGCCAGACCGGGTACGAAGACTGGGAAACGAAGCAGGGCTCAGGCCCCGATGCCCATCTTCGCCTTGAGCTCGGCCAGGGAATCCGCCGCCTTGGAGGGAGCGGCGCTCTCGAGGGCGTCGTCGATCTGCTGGTCGACGGACGTGGAGGCGTCGGTCAGCTCGCCGTAGGCCTGGGCGAGGGACTCCTCCTCCATGACCCGGGTCTTCATCTTCTCGAGCATCGCGATGGTGCTCGACGAATCGACCCCCGCCAGCTGCTTGTTGACCTTCTTCATCGACTCGGCGGTTCGAGCGCGGGCCCGCAGAGTGATCAGCTCGTTCTCGTACTTCGAGATGTCCCGCTTGAGCTTCTCCACCTTGGCCTGCAGGTTGTCCGCGGCCTTCTGCTGCGCCTGGTGATCGGTGGAGATGCTTCCGGCCCGCTGCTGGGCCTCTTCCTTCTTGGAAAGCGCCTGCATCGCCAAGGATTCGGCTTCGGAGCCGTCCAGCTCACCGTCCTTCATGCGCTGAAGCAGGAGCATCGCCTTACGCTCGTACTCCCCTGCCAGCTGCGCCTGTTCCTCGGAATCCTTCTTGAGGCGGATGGCCACGGACTTGACCTGGGCCAGGCTCGCCAGGGCCTCGTGGAGGCTCTTTTTCAAGTCGCGGATGCCCTGCTCGGTCATCTTGATCGGATCCTCCAGCTCGTCGACCGCAGAATGGGCCTCCGATTGGAAGATCTTGAACATTCTGCTGAAGATGCTTGCCATGTCGGGGTGTCTCCTCGTCGGGTCGTCTTGCTCAGGAATGGGCGAACTGCAAAAGCTCGCTGGCGTTCTCCGCCAGGGCCAGGGACAGGGCGTTGACGCTACCCTCGAGCTCGTTGAGGTCGAGGTTTTCGAGCTGCAGGGTGTCGCGGAACACCACGTAGCCGGCGGCCTCGTCGAGGGCGAAGGCGCCGTGGACCAGGTTCCGGTTCATCTGCAGGAGGCGGCGATAGAAGTCGCCGTCGACCCCTTTCGGAACCTCCATGATCAGCTGTTCGAGCACCAGGATCGGTCGCTCGCAGTCGATCACCAGATTCTTGACGCCGATGTCCTCGTCCTCGACGACGAAGAGCTCTTCGGCGGCGTCTTCCTTGACGATCCTGAGTCCAAGATCGCCCAGGAATCCCTTGACGCGATCAAAGTCGTCTGCCATTACTTTTCTCCTTGGTGGACTACGTGAACACGGCCGGCCGCCGGCCGTCAGGCTTGCTTCTCGAGTCTCCGTCGTAGCTGATCGTAGGCGTGGTTGAGGCCCTTCAGGAGCTCCGTGGCGTCCTCCTGGCGCCCCGGATCCTGGGCGTGGCGGTCCGGATGGTAGTCCCGCACCAGTCGCTTCCAGGCACGGGTCACGGTCTCCAAATCCGAGCCGTAGGGCACTTCCAAGTTGGCGTACCAAGCCGCCATCTCCGGATCACGGGCCCCTGCGCCCGCGGTCCCACCGCCCGACGACCCGCCGGTCGCCGATCCGCCGGTCCCAGGCCCGCCTGCCCCCCGCCCCCCCGGACCACCCTCCGAGCTCCCCCACCGACCGCGCCGGTAGGCGTCCCGGGTTTCCCGGAACGTCCGCTCCGCCGCTTTCCAGCCGGAACGGGCGCCCCGCCGAAGTCGCTCGGGGTCGAAGGCACCTTCGGGAAAGATGTCCCCATTCCGGACTTCACCGAGGCGCGAACGAAAGACGTGGTAAAGGCGGCGTCCAAGGGACAAGGTCGTCGGTATCTCCGCAGGCTCGAGGGGGGCGGCGACGCGGCCGCGACCCGGTGTTGGATGACGGAGGTACGGTCGCCTGGTCCGCACTATTCGCGCGTCCCTCGGGTCACCGTTCCGCCTGCCGTCCGTGGCTCCGAGCATATCCCGGTCCGCCGGCGGCACAAAGGCGGCTGGGTAGACGGGAATCGAGCCGTCACCGCAGCAGGTCGACGTCCTCCGGCATGCCGGAGCCGCGGCGGATGTCCTGGGGCAGATGACTCCCCCGCACCCAAAGGAGGCGCTGGCGGCCCACGAGGTTCTCCAGGGCGTCCGCCGCGCTCTGGAGTCGCTCCAGGCTGGAGATGACGCGGGTCTCCCCCCAGGGGGCCGCCGGCGACCCCGGCCGGACCTTCCGGGCGCTCCACACCAGCAGGGGTACCCGCAGGTCCTCCAGGTACGCCCGTACGCCCTCCGCGCCGTGGAGGCTGGAATCCTCCGGGCGACGCCCGAGCACCAGCACCAGCGCCCGCCGGCGGTTTCCAGCCGCTGCCCTCCGCCCCGCCACCGCCACCGCGTCCGCCAGCTGCTGCCCCTGACCCTCCTGCCGCGGGTAGAGGCGCGTGAGGAACCAATACAACCCGCCGTCTTCGGCGCTCAGGGGGACGGAGCTGTCAAAGAGGGCGAGGTCGAAACGCGGATGCTCCACCGGCACCCGGGAGGGCCAAAGGAAGCGGACCCGATCCCCCTCCCCGAGACCCATGGCGAACCGCATGTAGGACGAATCAAAGCGGCTGCGGGGGCCGTAGCGGCGGAACATCGGACTGCGGGAGCCGTCCCGCCGCAGTTCCGTCAACAGCCCTTCGGCGCCGGCGTCCCGCACCACCACCAGCTCCGCGGGTCCGGTCTCCACCGCCACCACCGGAAGGGGCCTGCCTCGGTAGGTCAGCCAGTCCCCCATCGACGCCGCGGCGGGTAGCGTGCCCTTTCCGGACAGCAACACCGGCACCGCCGTCAGCTCCGTGGACACCTCCGCCCCGTGGCGGCCGCCGAAGGTGGCCTCCGCCGACGCCATCGTGCCGTCAGCCAGCTCGATCTCCGCCGTGACGAAGTGCAGGGCGCCGGGGTCGTGGTCCGGAAGCTGGACGTCCACACCGGCGGTTCCCAACGCCGCCAGATCCCCGCCGACCTCCAGGGGCCGGCCGTCGAAGCTCAGGGTCACCCGAACGGGTTCGGCCCCGGAAAAGCTCTCCCACGCCAGCCGCACCGCCCGCGGACGGCCGGAGGGGTCGTCCACCACCACTAAACGGGCCTCGGCGCCGGCCCGGGGCAGATTCAGCCACTGGCGGGCCCGCCCCAGCTCGGCGCCGTCCGATCCAATGGCCACCGCCTCCAGCTCATGGGGGGTCAGCCGGGATCCGAAATCCACTTGGGCACGCCACGGCGGCTCGTCGAGGGTCGCCACCACCTCTGCGTCGAGCCGCAGCTCCACCCGTACCGGATCCCCGGTAACGGTCAGCTGGACGGGGTGGACCCCGAAGGTCAGTCCGAGGAACAGGGTGACGAACTCCACCATGCCGCTATCGTACGACACGCCGGCGCGTGCCGGCGGGCCGCGGGGACCGCGCCGGCCGGCCTTCACTTCGAAGCGGTGCTGGGGAATAATGTCGGTTCATGCTGTGGAGGACCCTATGCGACTGGTGACCCGAGCGGACCTGGACGGCCTGGCCTGCGCGCTGATGCTGATGGAAAAGGAACGTTTCGACGACCTTCTGCTGGTCCATCCCCAGGACATTACGGACAAGAAGGTGGAGATTCGGAGCGACGACACCCTCGCCAACGTTCCGTACCACCCTGACTGCGGTCGCTGGTTCGACCATCACCTGCTCACCGACTCGAACGAGAAACCCCCGGCCCGCTTCGACGGTCTCCACCGCGTCGCCCCGAGTGCCGCCCAGCTGGTTTGGGAATACCTCGGCCGGGACCCGAAGCATCGCCCCATGGTCGAGGAGACCAACCGCTTCGACTCCGCCCAGCTCCAGGAGGGGGACGTCCTCCAGCCGCGGGGTTGGGTCCTCCTCGGCTTCACCGTCGACCCGCGGACCGGACACGGCGACCACGAAGCCTTCTTCCGCCGATGTCTGGGCTGGCTTGGGGAGACCTCCCTCGACCAGGTGCTGATCGAGCCCGAAGTGCGGGATCGCATCATCGACATGTTCGAGCAGAACGAGGCCTTCTGCTGGGAGCTCATGCAGCGTTCCAGGCTCCACGGCAACGTCGTCTTCACCGACTTTCGGGGAACCGACCAGCCGAAGGTGGGCAACCGTTTCCTCGTCTACACCCTATTTCCCGAGGCCAACGTGTCGGTCCGGGCCCAGTTCACCCCGTCCAAGGATCGGGTGATGGTGCAGGTCGGCCACTCGATCTTCAACCGCTCCTGCGACGTCAGCATCGGCGAGCTGATGTCCAGCTACGGCGGCGGCGGGCACTTCGGCGCCGGATCGACACCCCTACCGGTGCTCGACGCGGAACCCAAGATCCTGGAGATCATCGAGGCCCTGCAGACCGCCAGCCCCTGAGGGACCGACGGGGCCAGGTGGTCGGCCACCGGGCTGGGTCATGGGCTGGGGGCGACGTCCCCTCAGAACATCCAAAGGCCGCGGTTCGAGCCCCGTAGCGCCACCAGGCACCGAACCGCCTGGATCCGCAGATCCTTGTCCCCGGCCCGCACCTGCTCCTCGAGGGACTCTTCGAGCCCCGGAACATCCGGAGGCGCCGACGTCAGGGACTCCAGCATCTCCGCCAGTCGCCGCAGGTTGGCTTCGGTCCGGAGCTCCTCGGGACGTTCGAGCCAGTGCTCCACCAATGCCTCCACCGCCCGCACACCGCCGATCCGTCCCAGGGCGTCCCCCACCAGGGCCGCCAGCAGCGGTTCCGACAGAAGGGGACGTAGGGCCGGGATGACCTCCGGGGAGCCGATGCGGCCGATGGTCTCGATGGCCGCCACCTGGAGCCACGGTTCGGCCTCGAGGAACCGCCGCACCGCCGGCAGGGCGCGGACATCGCCGATGCGGCCGAGGGCGACGAGGGCTTCCTGGACGACGTTCGGATCCTCGTGGTCGAGGGCCCTGATCAGCGGCTCCAGGGCCTGGCGATCCCGCAGATGGCTGAGGATCTGCACCGCCTGCAACACCACTTCGGGATCCTTATCCTCCAGCAGGTAGCAGGCGAGGTTCAGTGACCGCTGCCGTCGCAGCTTCAGGATCTCGACCGCGGCATTGCGCCGGACGTCGTCCTCCTCACGGAGGTATTCGAGCAGCCGGCTGTTCGAGAGGATCGCAGCCCCCAGGCCCAGGGCCCGCGGACGGACCGCGGGGTTCGAGCTCTGGATGACCCGCTCGAAGACTTCGAGCTGCTCGTCCGGCGTCATCGTGGGAAGCAGGTCGAGCAGCTTGAAGTTGATGATCTGTGATTTGGTGGCGGGTTTCCTCGGTCGATCCACGAGCCAGCCTCACGACGAACGATCAGAAGATGACGTCCATTGTGGCACAGCGGGGACGCTCGCCGACGCGATCCCGGAGCCACGGGTATGGGAAGACATGGGAACTCGGAAGTGGCGCTGCCGCATCCCGGAGGAACGGTTACGCCGTGTCTCTAGACTACTCCGTTTGTTCCTCCGAGGTCGAGCCACTATACTCCCGGCGCCGCCCGTCCGCAGGTCCACCCACACCCAGCGCAGGAGACCGACATGGCCGTACCCTTCATCGACCTCCGGCGCTTCGAGCCGGGCTTCCTCGAACGCTGGGCCGACATCTGCGGGGAGCTCTCCCGCAAGACCCAATTCGTCGCCGGCCCCGAAGCGGCGAAGCTGGAGTCGGCCTTGGCGGCGACCCACGGCGCCGGGGACTGCGTCGCCTGCGCCAACGGCACCGACGCCCTCCAACTGGCCCTGAGGGCTTTGGGGGTCGGCCCCGGGGATCTGGTGGTGATCCCCGACGCGACGTTCTGGGCCACCTTCGAGGCCGTCGTCAACTGCGGCGCCCGGGTGGTGACGGTGGACGTCGACCCCGTCGACCTGCAGATGGACTACGACCTTTTCGTCCAGGCCCTCGACGAGCATCGCCCCAAGGCCGCCATCCTGGTGCACCTGTACGGATGGGGATCCGCCCGGCTCGACGACTTCCGGACCCTGTGCCGCGAACGGGGCGTCGCCCTCGTGGAGGACGGTGCCCAGGCCGTCGGCGTCGAGCTCCGCGGCCGCTCCATCTACGAAGGGGCCCGCGCCGCGACGATCTCCTTCTACCCCGCCAAGGTGCTCGGGGCCTGCGGCGACGCCGGTGCGGTCCTCTGCGACGACGGGGACCTCGCGGTGACGGTGCGCCAGCTGGGGAACCACGGCCGCACCAGCCACTACGGCCACGGCCTGGTGGGCTGGAACAGCCGCATGGGGGGCTTCGACGCCGCTTTCCTGAACCTCAGCCTCGACTACCTGCCGGAACGCCTGGCGTCCCGGCGCCGGGCCGCCGAGCGCTACCGTGAGGCCCTGGGGGCCCTGGGCCTGCGCACCGCCGACGCCCCCGAGGGCTACCTCGAGAACGGCTATCTGAATGTCACCCTCGTCGCTCCGGAGGAGCGCCCGAGCATCGAGGCGGTACTGAAGGAGCGCGGCATCGGCTTCGGAAACGTATACCCCGGGGCCATGTCCGAGCAGCCCGGAGCCGCCCGATACCTCGAAGCCGCCCTAGGGGGCGAGCAGGCCCGTCTGCTCGGCCGCAGCGTTCTCAACCTCCCCCTATTCGCCCACATTCGGGACGACGAGGTGGAGGAGGTCCTGGCGGCGGTGGCGGAGGCCGTGGGCGCTCCGGATTCGACCGCGGTCTGAAGCGACCCTCCATCGTTCCGGCCGTCGCCGGTGCCCGCCCATGGTGCGCGGCACGCCCATCGCCGTATGTGCCATCTCAGCGGGGATGACCGGGCCGGCGCCCGGATCCCCGTTTTCGGAGTTTTCTCGCCCAGGGTGTCGAATCGCACCCACTACAGACGTCGGTAGGGTAAGCCAAACTCTGCCGCCGACCCCGGCGGCCACCTGAAAGGGAGAAGACGATGAAGTACGCGATCTTGATCTATGAGACAGCCGCGCAGCTGAACCGCCGCAAGACAGACGACGCCGATGCGAAGGCCTACTGGGACTCTTGGAACGAGTACAGCCAGGCGCTGATCGACGGCGGCGTCATGGCCGGCGGTGCCGGCCTGCAGGAACCCCACACCGGGACCACCATACGCTTCGCCTCCGGCCGAGAGGTCCACGACGGCCCCTACGCCGACACAAAGGAGCAGCTGGGGGGCTTCTATCTGATCGACGTCCCCGACCTCGACACCGCGCTCGAATGGGCGGCGCGCTGCCCCGCCATCGGCGGCGCCGTCGAAGTTCGGCCTGAGATCGCTTGACCCCATGACGACCGGTCTCGACCCGGTGGCGACCGCTGCCAGCGCCTCCTGCGGGCGGCTGGTCGCCTTCCTCGCTGCCCGCTGGGGCGACCTCGCCGCGGCGGAAGACGCCGTCGGAGACGCGCTCCTCGCCGCGCTGGAAAGGTGGCCCGAAGACGGCGTCCCGGACCGCCCCGAAGCGTGGCTCATGCGCGTGGCCAAGCGTCGACTCCTCGACGACGCCCGGCGCGCGCGGGTCCGGACCACCGCCGCGCCCCTCGTCGCGCGCCTGGCCGCGCTGCGCGCCGATGCGCCGGAATTCCACCCCTTTCCGGACAAGCGACTGGCGCTACTTTTCATGTGCGCGCATCCGGCGATCGATCCGTCGCTGCACGCGCCCCTCATGTTGCAATCGATCCTCCGTATCGACGCCGAGCGCATCGCTTCGGCATTCCTCATCTCGCCGGCGGCCATGCGCCAACGCCTGGTGCGGACGAAACGGAAGATCCGCGACGCACGGCTCTCGTTCGAGCTGCCCGCCGAGGACGAATGCGGCCCGCGGGTAGATAGCGTGCTCCGCGCGATCTACGCCACCTACGGCGCCGGCTGGGACGATCCGCACGACACCCGCGGTGAGGGCCTGGCCTCCGAGGCGGAATCGTTGGCGCGCATGGTGGTCGAGCTTCGCCCGGACGAGCCCGAGGCCCTCGGCCTGCTCGCCCTGATCCTCTTCTGCGAGGGGCGTACCCGGGCGCGGCGGAGCGCGGACGGGACCTTCGTCCCGCTCCTCGAACAGAATCCGGCGGACTGGGATCGCGCTCGGATCGGAGAAGCGGAGACAATCCTAAGGCGGGCGGCGTCGCGGCGGCGCCCGGGCAGGTTCCAACTCGAAGCCGCGATCCAGTCCGGTCACTGCATGCGGGTCGACGGCCACGATACGCCGTGGGGCTCGATCGACGCGATGTACCGGCAGCTTGTCGCGCTCGCGCCGACCCTCGGGAATCTCTGCGCAGCCGCCGTCGCACGGTCCCACGCGTCCGGCGTCGCGGAGGGTTGGCGACTGCTCGAATCGGTCGACGCGGGCGCTGCGAGATCCTACCAACCCTATTGGGCCGCGCGGGCGCACCTGCTCGAGCGGATGGGGCGCACCCAGGACGCTGGCGACGCGTACCGCAAGGCGGCCGCCCTCACCGTCGATCAGGCTGTGCAGAGCTACCTCCGGTCCCGGGCCGGATCGTGCAGCCGTTGAAGCGACCGCCGGCGACGCTCGCCCCACCGGATCGTTCGCCCCTAGAGCGAGCCCGGCCGGTCCCTTCAGGGCGGGCAGGTGTCGAAGGCGTCGACGTCGGTGGACGCCGGCGCCGACGTGCCCAAGGCGTTGGTGTACTCGCGGATCTGGCCCGCGACGCTGTCGGTGACCGTCAGGGTGTACTCGACGTTGGTGGTGGCGGCGAGGAAGACCCAGAAGCGGTCATTGACCCCGCAGCCGTCGAGGACCTTCACCAGCATCTCCCAGTTGTCGTCGTCGAAGAACCAGAAGAGCGCCGAGCCGTCGGAGGGGGCCGGCACCGAGGAGGCCGTGTCCTGGACCCCGGCGAAGTCACGCCAGTCCACCCGCACCTCGAAGCGCCCCCCAAGGAGGCAGGCGGTGTCCGGCCCCGACACGCACTCGAAGGGCTCCACATCGTCGTCTTCGACGGTCACCTGGGCCACGGAGGCTCCGAGGGCGGCGCCGCCGGTGGGGTTGGTCAGTCGCACCGAGAAGGACTCCTCGTCCTCCGCCTCGGTGTCGTCCACCAAGGGTACGGTGAGGGTCCGGGTCCCCGAGTCGCCGGCGTTCCAGACCAGCGTGCCGCCGACGTCGCCGAAATCGACCCCCGCCTGCGCCGAACCCGGGGACACCGACCAGTCCACCGACACCCGCCCCGAACGGCCCGCTACCCGCCGGACCGTGATCTCCACCCTGCCGTCCCCCTCCTCTACCCGTAGGGACGTCGTGGCCAGCTCGAGGCGACCGGGGACCGTGCCGCCGGACGGTCGGAAGTTGGCGGTGATGTTGCGGGCAGCCTGAATCGAGCGGGCGTTGTCCTGGCTGGGGGTGCCGACGGGGTGACCTGGAAACAGGGAGATCCGGGGGTTCGACCAGTAGAGCCGACGGCGACAGCCGTCTTCGCAGTCGTACGCCATCACGGTGCGGAACAGTTGAGTCGGGTCCTTGAAACCGGCGGAGTAGCTAAAGGCGCCGCCGCCCCCGAAGCTGTCATCCGGCGCATGCCTGCAGCCCATGTTGTGACCCAACTCGTGGGCGAAGGTGTAGTTGGGGCTGATGCAGGCGCGGGCCGTATAGGTGAATCCCCAGCGCTCGAAGCTGGGGTCGAGGCCCCGCATCTGGTAGCCGAGGCCGCACGCGTCGATGACCTTCTCGGCGACAATCTTCACGAGATCCGCACCGTGGATGTCCCGCAGGAGGTGCACCTCGTCGAGGTGTCCGTCGCCGCGGATGGCCAGGCGGCCGAGGGTGTCCGACTCGCTGACGTCCTCCGCGTAGGCCACCTCTTGGACGTGTACCAGCCGCACCCGCGTGGACACAGCGCTGTTGGCGAAGGCGCGGTTGGTCTCGACGACGCCGAGGCTGATCAGCTGCCGAATCGCTCCGGTGCCGCCGGCGCCGACCCGCGCGGCGGGGGTGTAGACCACCATCAGGTCGATCTGGTCCCCCGAGTCCCGCGGAGCCAACGGGATAGATCCGTGGTCCACTCCGTGGTCCGCTCCGTGGTGCCCCTTCATCGGCGCCCCGTGCAGGTCCGGCGACGACGGGGGCTCGACGCCGTCGTCCTCGACCTTGGGGTACGCCGACCGGTCCACCGCTTCGAGAACGTGGCGCCGAGGCTGCCCCGGAGGGCCTTCCCCGCCGACGGGGCGGATCCGGAACACCCCCTCCACCCCGAGGTCAACGGAGCCCGTGACCGTGCCCTCCCCCCAAACCAGCACCGCCGAGCCGCCGGCGATGCCCTCCACCTCCGCGGTAAGACTCTGACTTTCGAGGATCGGCTCCACCCGATCCGGTAGCAGAACCAGGCGCCTTCCGCCGAAGAGCTCCACGGCGACCCGTGGGGCGTTCTCCAATCCTTCGAAGGCCCCCCAGCCCACGTCGAGGAACTGACGCCTCACCACCGCCGGATCGTCCGGTGCCGTGGTGAAGGCCCGCTCCCCGGACACCGAGAACAGCTGTGGCACGGCGTCGTCCGCCGAGCTCGGACCACCCAGGGCGACGAAGAGAAGCAGCACGAAGGCGACGGCCAGGAACACCGGCCCGAGGCGCCCCCCATTCGCGACGACGCCGAACCGGCCGGAGGCCATCGAGGAGCTCGGGATCGAACGGGCGGACGGGGATCGTTGCGGCATGGCGGCCCTCCTGGTGGGTTCGACCCTCACCGTATCGGAGGTCCGCGGAGCCAGGCAGGGATCTGGGGCCAACCGCCACGTCGGCGGTGCCGTCCGTCCCCAGGCGGCCGCCCCGCGGAGGCGGCCATGGGATCAGGGGCAGGTGAACGCTTCGATGTCGGTGGTGGCCGGCGCCGACGACCCGAGATCGTTGCGGTACTCCCGCAGCCGCGCCTCGGCGGTGTCGATCACGGTGACCGTGTACTCGATGTTGGTGGTGGCCGCCAGCAGCACCCAGTGGTGACCGTTGACGCCGCATCCGTCGAGGACCTTCACCAGCATCTCCCAGTTCTCTCTGTCGAAGAACCAGAACATTCCCGAACGGTCGGAACCCACCGGTACAGTCTTCGCCGCCCCCGCCCCCCCTTCGAAGTCGGCCCAGTCGATGGTCACCTGGAAGCGGCCTTCCGCCAAGCAGAGGGTCTCGTCGTCGGCGACGCACTCGAAGGGCACCAGGTCGTCGTCCCGGACCGTCACCCGGGCGACGGAGGTCCCCAGGCCGGCGCCGCCGGTGGTGGAGGACAGGCGGACCGTGAAGGTCTCGGTGGCCTCCGGACGATCATCGTCCACCACGGGGATCTGGATCGTCTGGTCGCCATCCTCCCCCTCGGCCCAGCGGAGGGTGCCGGACGACGTGGAGAAGTCCTCCCCCGCCACTGCGCTTCCGGCGGTGGTGGACCAGCGTACGGAGACCTCGCCGTCGCTGCCCCCTTCCCGACGCACCACGAGGGTGATCGGACCGTCCCCCTCCCCCAGCTCGAC